>JAEWEG010000019.1 GCA_023389575.1 Chloroflexota bacterium
GCGCACATGTGCCAGGAGTACCGGGATGCGGAGTTCCATTTACCGTGTATTGCTCATGACGTTCGTGCTGCTGGCGGTTGCCGCGGGTCCGCTTCAGGCCAGCTCCCAGGGGTTGAAGGGCGTCGACGACGAGGAATCGAGTTCGGGCCACCTTGACCTGAGCGCCATGATGCTGACGCCGCTCGACCTCGCCGAGGCGGGCTTGGAGGGGTACGGTCTGCGATCAGGCGCGACGGACACGTTCGATGACGAGTTCGTGGACATTCTCTCCAGCGATGGCTTTCCACCCAGGGAAGTGCGGGACATTCTCGAGGACGCGGGATTCGTCCAGTCCCGCTGGGCGGAAATGGACCTGCCCTCGGAAGAGAATCCCGATCAGGCGGCGCGCCGGGTAACCATCTATCTCGATGAGTACACCGGTGACGAAGGGCTCGATGAGGCGATCGACCTCTACCTTGATCTCGGAGGCGAGGACGTAGAGGGTACCGAGACGTTTGGCGACGAAACGCGCCTCACCACCTATACGTACGTGACCTCCGACACTGGCGTCGATGCCACTGCGCTCGTCATCGCGTTTGCCTACGAGAACCAGATCGCCCAAATCGAGATCGTTGATTTCGAGACGCAGTTGCCGGACCTTGAACCAACGGTTGAAGAGATCGAAACCCTGGCTGAGCTCCAGTTGGAGCGCATCGAGGAAGTCCGCGAGGACGGGAGCGCTGCTATCGAGCACCTGACGCTCCGATTCGAATCGGACGGTGAGTTCGTCTTCTACATCGACGACTATTACACCCGCCTCGATGACCAATCCCTCCCGCGATACGGCTTATCAGCCGCCGTGGAAGCCGGAGAAGAGTTCGAGCAGGAATTTGGGATCACCGATGCTTACCGCATGCGCCAGGCAATCGGCTTCAACGGGGATGTCGCGGTCGTCTGGAACAACCAGATTCGGCGGTTCGAAGAGGAAGACGATGCCGAAAAATGGATCGACTCCGCCGAGGAGTGGTTTGACATATTCGGGACCGAGGACTTTGAAATAGTCGATGATGACCTCGACCTCGGTGACCACGCCATCGCGGCGACCATGAACGATGGCGCGGAAGGTGCGGCGGTCTCCTGGCACTCTGTGCTCGTTCTCGTGCAAGTCGATGACCTCGTGATGGTGGTCCTAATTGATTATCCGAATGAACTGGTGGATCTGGATATCGTCCTCGAACTGGCCGAGCTGCAAGTCGAGATGGTCGAGAACGGCGGTCCGATCGAGTCTCCGCTGCCAGATTCCCTGATCGACCTCGCCGGGACCCTGTAGCGGGCCCGCGCGGGACACCGGGCGTGATAACGCATCGCGCCCGGTGATCCCATCACCTCAATAACTGGCACGGCACCGACCAAATACGCTTTTTCGCACAAGTGCGGTTATACGCAAACCAATCATGAGGACCTCGCCCCTGACCTCCCGCCCCGACAGGCTCGCCAATGAACGCGATCGCGCCGATTGGCCGGTCAGTCCTAAGCGCTCCCTGCGGACTGGAGCGGCGCCTCGCCCGGGCCCACGATCACCGGTGTATGCGTGGGCGGCGTGATACCGGCCATGTGCTCCCATTCCTGGGGATCGCCCTCGGTGAACGGCTCGAACCCGAGCCGTTGGTACATGTGCAGTAACTCGCTCCGATGCACGTGGCTATGCAGGATCACGTGCAGGACCGTGCTCCCCAGGCTTTGCTGGTAGTCCCACGGGTCGACGAAGGTCTCATCCAGCCGCCCCTCGGCGATGACCCGCCCGGCCACCTCTTCGAAGGCGTCGTACGCCGCTGACTGGCGTCGCCGCATTGTCTCGACGTCAGACGGGTTCGGCTCCCATCGAGCTGGCTCGCCCCGCATCAGGGACGTCCACAGCTCGATCCCGACCGTGATGTGATCGAGCGTCTTTCTCACCGTCCGGTGACCGATGTCGAACTCCTGGTCCAGAGCCGCGTCGTCAAGCTTCGCCGCCGCGTCATGCATCAGGTTGGTCATCCAGCGGTCATGCCGGAGCAGACGATCGTTTTGATCCATTGATTCCCCATTCCCCATGTTTCGCGCGGCAGGTTGCCAGCATATCCTCCGTCGCATCGCGGACAAGCCATGACCGGGATTGATCGGACCGATGCGCTTCTCACCCCGACGCATGACGTCCGTGCGTGAGACGTTCGATCTCCCTGACCATCAGCGACATCGGCGAGATGGAGGGCGCGCATATTCACCCGCGCTAAACCCCCGGTTTGCCCGTGACTAAACCCATTTTCATGCACTAGGGTTGGCGTTCGGATGTTCTCCGGTTTCACGTCACATGCGTAACAGGTCGTCATGCCACTACCGAGATCACAACAGGATACGATCACGCGCTTCGCCTGGCTCTCCATTTTCGCGGCGCTGGTCACCATCGCGCTCAAGACGGGTGCCTACTGGCTGACCGGCTCGGTCGGCCTGCTCTCCGACGCGCTCGAATCCGTGGTCAACCTTGTCGCGGCCGTGGCTGGCCTCATCGCCCTCCTGGTCGCCGCCAAGGAACCCGACGACGAACATGCCTACGGGCACTCCAAGGCAGAGTATTTCAGCAGCGGCTTCGAAGGCATGCTGGTGCTTGTGGCGGCGTTCGGCATCGCCTACGCGGCAATCCCCCGGCTCATCAATCCCGTTCCGCTGGAGAAGCTTGGCATTGGTCTGGCGGTGTCGGTCCTCGCCTCCGTCGTCAACGGCGCGGTGTCGTGGCGACTCTTCCGTGCCGCGAACGCGTACCGGTCGATCACCCTGGAAGCCAACGCGAAGCACCTGATGACGGACGTCTGGACTTCGGTGGGTGTCCTGATCGGCGTGGCGCTGGTCGGACTGACCGGCTGGAGCCGGCTCGACGCGCTGCTGGCGCTCGCGGTGGCCGCGAACATTGTCTGGACCGGCTGGCGCCTGGTGCGACAGTCGATGCTGGGCCTGCTCGATACCGCCCTGCCGGACAGCGAGGTCGCGGCGATCGAAGGCGTCCTCGCCCGCTACCGCGACGACGGCGAGATTCAGACCCACGCGCTTCGCACCCGCCAGGCTGGAGCAAGACGTTTTATGTCGGTTCACGTTCTGGTCCCGGGCAACTGGAGCGTGCAGCGCGGTCACCGCCTGCTCGAACGCATCGAACATGACATTCACGACGTCCTGCCCGGCACCACCGTGTTCACCCACCTCGAATCGCTCGACGACCCGGCTTCCTGGGACGACATGAGACTGGATCGCGGCTCGGCGAACCGGCCCAATGGCAACGGCACTGGTCCTCGCCCTGGCGGGTGATGGCGACGTTCCAGCCATCACTCCCGCGTGAAGGCGTCCGCATCGAGTTCCGCCAGGTTCGCGATGGCGGCTGGCGGAAAGTCGCGCCAACCCGTTCCCACGTCCTGGGGGCCGAACCGGTGCAGATGCGTGTCCAGGAACCGTTGCCACCGCCGCAGACCGTCCATCGCCTCGGCGACGGTGAACTCGCCGATCTCCACCGCGTCGGCGAACTCATCGAGATCCAGCATCCGATACGGTCGGTCATCGGTGGGAATGAAGAGGTCGATGTCCAGATCCAGCACGTTGTAGAGGTCACCGTCACGCGACACCATCGCGAGATCGACGTACCACAGCGGGTCACCGCGCTCGATCCAGCTCGGGGGAATGGTCAGCTTGACGCCGGTATCGAGCAGCAGGAAGCTTCGTCCGACCGTGCCCGTGTCGGGCGCGACGTAGTTCCAGCCAAGGACGTCTCCATCCCGCAGGGCGGGGGCGATCTCTCCGTCCCGGCGCCATCGCACCCGCACGCGTTCCATAGCCACCTCCATCAAGCGTGCCTCATTCTAGCCGCTGCGCGGGCGAATCCCGAGGCCTTCGACGGGTCGCCAAACCTCCGGGTGCGTCGAAGTGACGCTCGTTATTCCCCCAGAAAGCAACCACGAATTGGGCGCGCCGCCCATTGAGCGACGACTCCGGCACCGGCACAATGCGAAGCATGTAGCCGCCTGACATCACGCCAGGCACATGTTCAGGGAGCCTCCCCGCTGATGGAAACCACCTCGTCCCCAACACACTGGCGCATTGGTCTCGCAGCCGCCCGCAACCTGTCGACCCTCGAGGGGCGTCTCCAGACGGTCGACCGCTTCCTCGCCGAGGCCGCCGATCAGGATGTCGCCATCGTCTGCTTCCCGGAGGCCTACCTGCCAGGGCTGCGCGGCATGGACTTTCCGGTCCCGCCGCACGAACAGGCGGTCCAGGAAGCGGCGCTCGAAGAGGTCAGCCGCTCGGCGAAAGCACATGGCGTGGCGGTCATCATTGGCATGGAATGGGCGACCGACCTCGGCCTGCTCAATGTGGCCTTCGTGATCACGCGCGACGGCGATGTGCTCGGCTACCAGTCCAAGAACCAGATCCCACTTGAGGAGGCCGATCATTACGTGCCCGGCACGGAGCGGCAGATCTTCGAAATCGACGGGGTGCCGTTTGGCATCACCATCTGCCACGAAGGGTGGCGCTACCCCGAGGCCACTCGCTGGTCGGCGGTCCGTGGCGCGCGCATCGTCTTTCACCCACAACTCACCGGCAGCGATCGCGGGGGCCCTATTCTTCGCCGCTGGGGCGATCCTGATTCGCCCTATTATGAAAAGGCGATGATCATGCGAAGCATTGAGAACACGATCTGGTTCGCCAGCGTCAACAACGCTTTTCGCCACCAGGAATCCGCCACCAGCCTGATCGACCCCGAGGGCAATCTCACGGCCCATGTACCCTACGGCGAGGAGCAACTGCTCGTTCAGGATATCGACCTTTCGCGGGCCACCTGCCTCATCGCCCGGCGGTACAACCCAGACCTCTACCCGCCACTCGCCCGGGAATCAGTCGCGAATATCGAGCCCCAGTGACCGCGCCAGGTACAGCGCCTGATCAGCCGTGACGATCACGCCGCGCAACTGGTCCGCGCTCACCCTGATTCCATCGAGGTCGGAGCCCCGAAGATCGACACCCGAGAACCTCGCGCCCAGCAGGTCCACCTCGCGCAGGTCGCACCCTTCGAACCGCACGTCCTCGAAGGTCGCGTTTCCCATCAGCGCCCCGCGCAGCCGGCAACCCTTGAACTCCACCCGCTTGCATTTCGCCGCCTGAAGCTGCATCAACTCGCCGGTGCATTCCGCCAACACCACGTCCTGAAGCGTTGCCTGGTTGAGCCGTGTCCCGGTCAGCCGGCACGCACCTAACGACACCCTCGCCAGCCGGCTGTCATGGAGTTGCGCGTTCGAAAGGTCGATGCCCGAGGCGTCCACGTTCGTCAGCGACAGGTGCTCCAGGTCGGCGGCGGAGAAGGTGGAATCGACCAATCTCGACTCTTCGATCGTGAGGTGATGGGCCCACCGCTCGCGCAGGTCCACTCCAGTGAACGTTCGGAGTCCGACTCGCGCCTCCTCCACCAGGTCGTCGGCCATCCCGGCGACCAGTCGCCCGCTGGCCGGTATCGCTGGCCCCTTCGGTTCCCACCGTTTCGGTGGCATCGGCTGTCCCCTCTCGTCTTTCGTTGGCCTCGTCCCCGCGGTGGAACGCCCGCGTTCATGGGAGCCCTGCCTGGATTCATCGCGTACAATTGCCCGTCACAAGCGCGAATCGAGCGGTTAACGGGCGTCGCAAGGCTGATGCGGTCTCCCGTTCCGCCGTCGCGGTGAAAGGGTCCCATGAACATACCAGGCTTGAACGGCATCGATCCGGTGCAACTCGGAAAGAAGTCCTTCCAATCGTTTTCGAAACACGACATGACAACCTACGCGGCGGCGCTGGCCTACAGCGCGCTGTTCGCGCTGTTTCCCTTCATCATCTTCCTCATCGCCCTGCTTGGGTTCCTCAACATCCCTGAGTTTTTCGACTGGATTCTGGAGCAGGCGGAGAACACCGTCCCCGCCGATGCGTATGAACGCCTCACGCAGGTGATCGACCAGATCCAGAACCAGTCGCGCGGCGGGCTGCTCTCGTTCGGCATCATCGCCGCCATCTGGTCGGCGTCGTCTGGCGTGCGCTCGGTGATGAACGCCATGAACGTGGTGTTCGAGGTCGAAGAGAGCCGTCCCGCGGTTCGGCGTTATGTCGTATCGGTGGTGTACACCATCGGCGTCGCCGTGCTGATGATCGCCAGCGCCGCGCTCATGATCATGGGGCCTGGGGTGATGGAGTCGATCGCGGACACCGTCGGACTTGGAGACCTCTTCGTCACGCTCTGGACCTGGATCCGCTGGCCGGTGCTCGCGCTGCTCCTGATGGTCTCCGCGGCGCTGATCTATTACGCCACGCCGAACATCGACCAGAAGTTCGCGCTCATTACGCCGGGCGCGGTGGTGGCCGTCATCGTCTGGGTCATCGCGTCCGTCGGTTTCTCGATCTATGCGTCGAACTTCACCAACTACAGCGCCACCTATGGCAGCATCGGCGGAATCATCGCGCTGCTGTTCTTCTTCTACATCTCAAGCGCGGTGCTGATGCTTGGCGGCGAGATCAACGCGGAGATTCGCCGCCAGCAACTCGCCAAGCCTGATACCGGCACCATGCGTCACGACGACACATCGGCCGAGTAGCGTCCGGCGGCTATCCGCCCACGTGCACCTTGGAGATGATTTCCTCGGCGACGCGGGTCGCGAGTCCTTCGACATGCGGGGTCGGCAGCACGATCACGATGTGCGTCGCCCCTGCCTCCATGAACTGATCGATCACCGGCACGGACGCCGCGAAGTCGTCGGCGTTGATCCGGTGCTGGTACGAAAGCTCGATCGACGCCGGATCGCGGTCGATCTCGGCGCAGTGCTCCCGCAGCACATTTACCTTGTGCGAGAACTCCTCCACCGAGCCGCCGGTGTAGTTCCAGATGTCCGCGTATTTCGCGACCACCCGCAAGGTGAGTTGCTCCCCTCCCCCACCGATGACGAACGGCGGGTACGGCTTCTGCACCGGCTTCGGCTCGCTGCGCGCCTCCTTGAGCTGGTAGTACTTCCCGTCGAAGTCCACGGTCGGCTCGGTGAACAGCCGCCGGATGATTTCGCAGGCCTCGCCCAGGCGCCGGATGCGCTCGCCCGGCTTGTAGAGCGGAATCCCCATACTCTCGTGCTCGTAGACGTTCCAGCCAGCGCCGATCCCGAACTCGAGCCGCCCGTGGGAAATCTGGTCCAGCGTCGCCGCGATCTTGGCCAGCACCGCCGGATGCCGGTAGGTGTTCCCCGTCACCATCAGGCCCAGACGGAGCCGTTCGGTGATGGCCGCCAGCGCCGCGAGCGCCGTCCACCCCTCCAGGCAATCGCCAGCCACGTCGCCCTGGATCGGCGCCATATGGTCGAACAACCACGCGTGCTCGATCATCGGGATGTCCTCGGCCTCCAGCCAGACTGTGCGGATGGCGTCGTAGGTGGTGTGTTGCGGGGAAGTCTTGATACCGAAGCTTGGCATGGCGCCTGCCCTCATTCCATCTGGCGGCTTCTCCAGCCGCCCTCGATCCGGCCATCAATACCTACAGGGTATCGTGAAATCTCCAGCTCCGCTCGTTCCGGAAACCGCCACGGTCCCGCTTCGCGGTGCGCGCAAGCGGCTCTGGCGATCCGATCTCCGTCACGGGTTCGCCCGCCATGACTGGTCAGACCAGCCCGGCGCGCTCCAGGAACGGCGTCACGAACACCCCGCGCGGGTCCATGCGTCGACGCAGATCGCGGAAGGCGCCGTATTTCGGATACACCCGCTCCAGGTACTCTCCGGCGTAGGCGGACGTCTTCCCCCAGTGCGGCCGGGCGTCGAATTCGGCGAACAGGGCATCCAGCTTGGGTTGCAGGGAGGCGAGTCCGGCCGGATCCATGAACCACGAGAAGTGGAAGGCAACGGTCTCCCGCCCGTGGGCCATGCTCAGCCACAGGTCGTCCTGGGCCAAGGTCCGGATCTCCCCGATCATGAAGAGGTCACCCATCTCCGACCGGAGCGCCCGCAACTGGTTGATCGCGTCCACCGCGTGCGCCCGGTCCACGAAGTATTCCGACTGGATCTCCTCGCCACTGGCCGGCGTCCGGTCGATCAGGAAATGAGGCAGCCGCTCACACCACGGTCCTGGCACCCGCATTTGCTCCGTGCAGGCGTCGCCCGAAAGCTCACCCACGGGATGCCGGTTCGCGGCCGAGGGCGTCGCGCCCCACGACTCGAATTCGCCTGGCTGCTCTCCGGCCTTCAGCCGGTGCTTTCGCCACAGCACGCCCGCGTCCTCCTCGTACATGGTGAAGATGCTCACGCTGTAACCGCTCGAGGTCACCTCGTCGAAGTGCCCATTGAGCGCCTCCCAGGAAAGCCCCTCGAACACCTCCTGATAGACGTCGAACGTGGGCTGCACGTCGAAGGTCAGCCGCGTCACCACCCCCAGCGCCCCGATGTGCACCACCATCCCGTCGAAATCAGGATCGCCGCGCCGGACCGTCACGATCTCGCCATCGCTGGTCATCAGTTCGATCCCGCACACCGCCGAGGAAAGATTCCGGTTGCGGTCGCCCGAGCCGTGTGTCCCGGTCGCCGTCGCCCCCCCAACCGAGATGTGTGGAAGCGACCCCATGTTGTGCAGCGCCAGCCCGGCCTGATGTAACGCGGAGGCGAACTCGCCGTACCGCACGGAGGGACTCACGCTGGCCGTCATCGACTCGTGGTCGAACTCCATCGCCGGCTCGAAGCCGGCCAGCGACACGAGCGTCTTCGCCTCGCCCACGTCGTTGAAGGTGTGCCGCGTTCCCAGGCCCCGCAACTGCGAGGCCGATGTCACCACCTCCCGCAGTTCGTCCAGGTTCGCCGGTCGATGAATGGTGTCGGCCCCGTAGACATGGTTGCCCGCCCAGTTGGTTTCAGTCATGGTCGCGCTCGCCTCCGTATGTTCAAATCAAGCTGCGCCCATTGTCATTGCTGGCCCCGATTTGGGAAAGAATCGTGAAAATGCTTGCGATTCCCGTCCACTTCGCTACGATTGCGTCAGCACGACAAACCGCGCTCGGAAACCCCGCAAACAACACGAGGAACACCCCGGTCGATGCCAATTGAGGTTGCCTCCAATACGGAGGATGTGGACGACCCGCCGCCACTTTCCACCGGGGCCGAACCATCGGTCACCGCCGTCATCGCGCACCCTGTCGATGCCCCGCCGCCAGGGAGAAAACGGGCTCGCCGGCGCTTTCGGACCGCCCCGCCGGTTGGCGATCCGGGCGCGTTCAGCCCCACCGCCTGGCGCCCGCGCATCCAGCTACCCAACGCCCTCAACGACGCCGCGTACCGGCGCTGGTGGTCAGCCCAGGTCATCGCCTTCTTCGGCGCCTGGACCCAGAACACCGCCGCCCAGCTCGTGATCCTTTCGATCACGTCGTCCGCCTTCATGATCGGCGCCATCAATATCGTCTCGGGCATCCCGCTGCTGTTGCTCAGCCTCGTCGGAGGGGTGCTGGCCGACAAGGTCGACCGCCGCAAGATCCTGATGTGCACCCAGGGCGGCATCGCCCTGCTCTCGGTCGCCTGGGCGGTGCTCATTCTTTCTGGCGGAATCTCCTACTGGCACATCCTCGTCCTGGCCGCGCTGGGCGGAAGCATCGCCTCGTTCGATCTGCCCGCCGGGCAGTCGTTCCTCGCCCAGATCGTTCGCCGGGAGACCATGCCGGAAGCCATCGCCTTGGGTTCCGCCTCGGTCAACGCCACACGTTCGATCGGCCCGCTGATCGGCGGCCTGATCATCGGCGCCTTTGGCACCGCCGTCGCGTTCCTGACCCATTCGCTGGCGGTGATGGTGTTCGTATTGGCCATCTACTCGCTTGGCAGGATGATCCCGAAGCGCATTCCGCCGAAGTCCGGCGAACGCGGCATCGCCGCCCTCCGGATCGGGCTCGCCCACATCCGTCACAGCGACGAACTGCTCGGACTGGTCGGGACCACCGCCCTGTTTTCGTTCTTCGCCGTCCCCGGCCTGCTCGTGTTGCTGCCGCTGTTCGTGACGGATACGCTCGGCGGGAGCGATGCCTGGGTCCCCATCACCACGTCGGTATTCGGCCTGGGGTCGCTGATGGCCGCCATCATCGTGTTCCGGGGCGGCAAGAGCGAATTCCTCGCTGGAAAGCGGCTTCGGATCACGGCCTTCGCCCTGGCCGCCGGGCTCGTCTGGCTGGCGGTATCGCCAAGCCCGTGGATCGCCATGCTCGGCGTGTTCGCCTGCGGCTGCGCCTTCGAAACCGGCCTGGTCCAGGTCCAGACCCGGTTGCAGCAACTCGCCCCGGATGACATGCGGGGCCGCGTGCTGAGCGTCAACGGCCTCGCATTCAACGGCGTGATGCCCGCCTCGACCCTGTCCATCTCCGCCGCCTCGACCGTCTTCGGCATCCCCGTGATGCTCTGCGTTTGCGCGGCGGCCCTGGCGGCCGGATCGTTCGCCCTCTGGCGGCGCTTCACCTGGAAGGCATTCGTTCCGGTTCCGGCCTGAGCGGGCCGGCGTTATTCCCCGGTCTCGCCGTCCACGAACTCGCGAATGAGATCGGCATGGCCGTTGTGACGCGCGTACTCCTCGATCATGTGCGTCACGATCCAGCGGAGGTTGGGCGTTCGGCCATCCGGCCAGGTGAACCGGGCGGGCCGGTCCATGCCGCCATCATCCAGCGCCTTGGCCACCATCGCTCGGGATCGGTCGGCCGAAGCTTCCCACATCCTGAACAACGCTTCGGGGGTATCGTCCACGGCCGAGTGCCAGTCCCAGTCGGCGTCCCAGTCGACCGTATCCCAGGGCGATTGAGGATCATTTCCATGCAATCTCACGGAGAACCAGTCGTCCTCGACCAGCGACAGGTGCTTCAGCATCCCGCCCAGGGTCATGGACGATGCGCCAACCGTGGTGTTCAGGCCCGCCGCGTCGAGTCCCCGGCATTTCCAGGCGAACGTCGCCCGCTGGTAGTCGAGGAAGCCAAGCAGGGTCCCTACCTCGTCGGCGGCCACCGGAGGGTGCGGTCGACCATGCTCGTCGATTTCGATCTCGTTCACGGCCATCGGCTAGGCTCCAATCCGGTCGAGGAAGGCAATCACTCGCTCCGTCATCAACGCGGCGGCCTCGGGGTCGTACGCCGCGAGTGAACTGTCGCCGAACAGGTGCTGGTCACCGGGATACACGAATAACTCGCCGTCCGTCGCCTCCTCAACGATCGCCCGGGCGGACGGCAGGTCCCACTCGTTGTTGAATTCGGGATCGTCCGCCTTGCCGTGGATTTGCACCGGCACGCTCTCCGGCCAGGCCTCCCCGAACTCGGAGCGCGGCAGGCAGGCGTACATCAGCACCGCTCCCCTGGCGCCTTCTCGTGTCTGCGCCAGCTGCTGGGCCGGCATCACGCCCATGGAAAAGCCCGCGTACACCACGTCGGCCGGCAGCGATTCGGCGAACTCCACCGCCCGCTTGCCAATCGCCTCGAACCCAACCTGCTGGGTGTAGCTCAGGCCGTCTTCCAGGGTGTCGAATGTCTTGCCGTCGAACAGGTCTGGCGCGTGTACGGTATGCCCCGCCCGCCGCAGGTCATCCGCGAACGCGACGACGCCCGGGGTCAGGCCCTGCACGTGATGAAACACCACTACCTCAACCATTGGTTCTCCCTGTCGATGTCGATGCCGTATGCCCAGACTAGGATTATGCGCCGCCGTTGTCCCAGCACAGGCAGAATGGATGGCCGGCCGGGTCCGCGTAGACCTGGAAACCATCCGGGGCATCGGGATCGTCGGCCGCCTTCAGCAGCCGAGCACCAAGCGACATCGCCTTCTCATGGCCTTCCCGAAGGTCGTCGATCCAGACATCGAGATGCAGTTGTTGTTGAGGCATGCCGTCAGGCCAGTCCGGCGGGACGTGATTCGGTGCCAGCTGGAATCCAAGCCGTTCCACGCCATCGACCGCCACGCCGTGCCAGTCGTCATCGGCGTAGACCGTTCCATCCAGGAGCCCCGCCCAGAACGTGCTCTCGGCCGCGAGATCGGGAGCGTCGAATA
>JAEWEG010000020.1 GCA_023389575.1 Chloroflexota bacterium
GGAGGACCGTTTCGCGACGCGCTCGCCGGAGGATGCGGTGGCGAACGCTTCGCGATGTGGTTGGCCCCAAACCCGGAACCGTCCTTGAATAGCTCGATGAAGGAGTTAGCGCGTGCCCGGAGTGCGATTCCCTTGCGCCATGGCGTACCAGGCGCCGCCGAAGACGATCACCAGTCCACCGAAGACAACGCTCGCGACAATCCAGGCCGTGTAATCCTGGTCGTCGGTGACGGTTGCCCCAAATGTGCCGGTCTCCTGTGCCGTGGAGCCTTCGCCGGGTTCCCCGGCCGATGGCGCCATGGCGGTGAGGTCGTCCGTGGGCTGATCGCTGGCGGAAGCGGAGTCACCCCGTTCCACCAGTGTGCTTCCGGTGTTATCCGCATCCTCTGCATCTTGTGACGCGCCAGAGGAGGAATCGGTTACGCCCATGATCACGTTCTGTTGCTGAAGGGTCTGCTGAGGGTCGGACTTGGAGCCGCCGTTGACATCGAAGAAGAACGCGCCAGCGACCACCATGAAGATAAGCGCGGCGGCGACGCTCAGGGAGCGCATCACCGGCAGCAGGCGGACGATGGTGCTGACGTTGGCGGGTTGGTTCGTGGGCGTGGGCCGAGCGTATTCCTCGCCAAGCCGGAACGACCTGCGCGGCTTCAGCTCCGGAAGGGATCCAAGCAGCGTGGCGGTGGCCTGGAGTTCGAGAAGTTCCTGGCGCAGGGCGGAGTCCTCGGCGACCTCGGATTCGACCCGCGCGCGTTCGGCGGCGGTCAGCGTGCCGTCGACATATGCGTTCAGCGCGTCGCTATTGGCTGGATGTGAGAAAGTGCTCATTTCAGCCCTCCCCGCCTGATCGGGAAATAAAGGATAAAGGTTGGTCGCTTCATGACGGTGGTGGTGCCTCGTCGATCGGTGATGATCCGGTATGGACGTTGTGTCGTTCATCTGGGGAACAGCTCGTATCAGCCTACTTACTGTTCCTCGGTAGATAGACGAACGAAGCGTTCAAAAAGTTCCCGGTTGGTGGCGTCTTGCCGCAACAGTTCGCGAAGCGCCGAACGTCCGCGGCTGATCCGGGATTTGACGGTACCGACAGCCACGCCAGTCATGTTCGCGATATCCTCGTAGCCGTACCCCTGGACGTCGGAATAGACGATGGCGACACGCTGATCGTCGGGCAGTTGGCCGAGGGCCTTTTCGAGGAACTGGGCGAGTTCTGTCCTGGTGGCGAAGGTGTCGGGAGCCTCGCTTTGGCCCTGGGTGGTCCATTCGGGCTCGGACTCGAAGAGCTCGGCGTCGAGCGACCAGGTCGGGCGCCGGTTCCTGGAGCGAAGGATGTCGTAGGCGCGGTTGGTGGCGATGCGCAGGAGCCACGGACGAACCATGCCGCCCCGGAAGCTGTCGACCGCGCCCCAGGCCCGGATGAAGGTGTCCTGGGCGGCGTCCTCGGCGGCGGCGGAATCCCTCAGCAGCCGGAAGCAGACGCTGAACACGGCGCGCTCGTGGCGCGTGACGAGATCGTTGAACGCATCGAGGTTGCCCTGCTGGGCGGCGGCGATCAGGCGTTCGTCAATGGCATCCTCGGGATCCACGGCGCGACCTTCCGTCGCGCCGGGCCTGATTGGCTGGATATTGCTGGTGGTAGTCGATTCGGGCGAGGTGACCATGCAAGACTCCGCTAACGGCAAACGATTCCTCTGGAACCAGATCCCTGTCGACGCAATCCTACATGGCACGGTACCGCGTATCCACCCGCCCGAGGCGTCACTCCACGGTAGGCATCAGCTTCACCTTGTCGAGCACGCCAGGGTTCGCCACCACTGGCGGAAGGTAGCCGCGAAGCACGGCGATGGCCGACAGGAATGTCTGGTCGCGGACGATCTGGGTCGATTGCTCGGAGTAGTAGGCGGAATGCGGCGTGAGCAGGACATTCGGGATCTGGTAGAGGGGCGAACCACCCTCCAGCGGCTCGACCTCGAACACGTCCAGTCCGGCCCGAGCGTCTGGGTGGCTGTTCAGGAAGTCGATGAGCGCCGCCTCGTTGATGATCGGGCCGCGGGCGGTATTCACGATGCAGACGGTTGGCTTCATGCGTTCGAACTGAGCTGGACCCAGCAGTCCCCGGGTTTCGGACGTGAGTGGGCAATGAATGGTGATCATGTCCGCCGTGCTGACCAGTTCGTCCAGCGAGACGGGCTCCGCGCCAAGGGCGCGAATCTCCTCGTCGTCGACGTACGGGTCGGCGACGACGATCCGGCAGCCGAAGGGCTTGAGCCGGGCAACGACCGATGACCCGATCCGGCCAAGCGCGATGACACCGATGGTCTGCCGGTAAAGCGGCTCGATGGGGCCGCGAAGGATTTGCCGGGTCATGCGACCGTGAGTGTTCCAGGCGTCCTGGTGTAGATCGGCGCTTAGTTCCGCGATCCGCCGATTGAGCGTGAGCAGGAGAGCCACCGCGTGGTCGGCGACCTCGTTGGTGCAGTACTGCGGATAGTGGGTGACCACGATGCCATTGTCGGCCGCGGCGGGGAGGTCGACATTGTCGAGCCCGACGCCGTAGCGGGCGACAACCTTGACCTTGCTCGCCTGCTCGCAAAAGCGGCGGGTCACCGCGTCACGTGTGCTGAGGAACAGGGCGTCGGCCTCGTTGCCGAGGGCGATGAGTTCGTCCTCGGTGCGAATCGGTTCGCCCCGGAGATCGAGTTCGATATCGGGGAACTGAGATAGGAGTTCCATTTCGCGGTCGAACGATCCGTTGCTGACGGCGTAGCGGTCTGACGTCACGACCGCCGTGAAGCGAGTCACCATGTTTTCCACCCCGGTTGCGTATATGGGCTAATGGCCTGGTTGCCCGGCACTGTCGCATACCTGGGAGATTTGGGGAAGTGGTTGGGATCGGGTTGGGGGTGGAACGGTGGGAGGAGGAGGGTTCGATGGGGAATGAAAGGGGGCCTTAAAGCACAGGTTCCGATGGGCCGAACCATCGTATCTCCCTCGTGCCTTCCCCTCCCCCGGTTGACGCCCCGCAACGCAACCGGCTTGATGGTCAGCCTCGAATCGGTGGCTTTCAGGAAACTCCCCGCAAGTTCGTTTCCCGAGAGTTGGTGATCGAGTGAGAGAGTCGATTTCCGTTCGACCCCCGGAACTGTACGTACACTATAAGCAGGCCGTCGATGGATGTCAAGAGGTCAGTTCAAATCGGTGTGGCCAGGTGGCGGAAACGCGGACGCCGGCAGATACAGCGAAATACGATAGAGGAGTGGGCGTTCGGGATAGGGCAAGCGGTGATGGACATTTGGCCGTGTTTGCACGACGCTCTGGGCAGGACATTCGTGGTTACTGGAGGTCATCGCGCATGACAGCATCTACTTCCTGGAAGACCCTGCTCGCGGAGCGGGAAGACGCGCACCTCAACGAACTGCTGGCGCTGCTGCGCATTCCCAGCGTCAGTACCGATCCGGCACGGGCGATCGATGTGCGGGCGACCGCCGATATCGTGCGGCAGCGATTGCTGTCAGCGGGAGTTCCCACCGTCGACATCGTGGACACGCCGTTGCATCCGGTCGTGATCGGCGAATGGCTGGTCGATGACACCCGGCCAACGGTGCTTATCTACGGCCATTACGACGTGCAGCCGGAGGAACCGGTCGACCTGTGGGAGACGCCCGCGTTCGAACCCACGATTCGCGATGGCCGGATCTATGCCCGCGGAGCCTCCGACATGAAGGGCAACCTGCTCACCGCGATTCAGGGCGTCGAGGCCCTGGCCGAGGCCAACGGCAGCAAGCCACCCATCAATGTGAAGTTCATCTTCGAGGGTGAGGAAGAAATCGGCAGCCCGAACCTGCGGGAAGTCGTGCGGGCCAACAAGGAGCGCCTCGCGGCCGATGCGGTGCTGTCGGCCGACGGCGGGCAGTTCGGGCCGGACACGCCGTCGCTCACGGCCTCCCTGAAGGGGCTCGGCGGTTGCCAGGTCAACCTTCGGACCGCGAACACCGACCTCCATTCGGGAATGTTCGGAGCCAAGGTGCCCAACGCGGTGCAGGCGATGGTGCAGCTCGCGGCGACGTTCCACGATAAGGACGGAAGGATCGCGATCGAGGGGTTCTACGACAATGTCGTGGACCTGACCGAGGAGGAACGCGCGGAAATCGCGCTGATCGCCGAGGACGAAGAAGCCCTGAAGGAACAACTCGGAATCGACTCGCTGTGGGGCGAGCCAGGCTGGACATCCAGGGAGCGAGAGTGGGGACGCCCAACACTCGACCTGAACGGAATCTGGGGTGGATTCCAGGGCGATGGGATCAAGACGGTCACGCCAAGCGAAGCGCACCTCAAGATCACCTGTCGCCTGGTGCCAAACCAGACGCCCGAAGGCGTGGTCGAGCTGATCCGGCAGCATGTGGAACGCAATCGGCCGCCGGGCTCGACCGTGGAGGTGGTGAGGCTGCCAGGTTCGGCGACGCCATTCTCGGTGGACCGGAACAACCCGGTCCATAAGGCCGCGGAAGTCGTTCTGACTGAGTTGTTCGGCACTCCGCCGGTGATCACCCGCGCTGGAGGCACGATCCCGGCGACCGGCATTTTCCAGGACGAACTTGGGATCGACACGGTGAACTACGCATGGGCGATTCCGGGAGCGGGAGCCCACGCCCCGAACGAGTGGTACCGGATCGAGGACTTCATCCGGGGCCGCCAGGGGTACGCGGCCCTGCTCGAATACCTGGGCAACCAGGCGAGCTAGCGCCCGCGCGCGTGCCCATGGTCCGGGATCTGCTCCCGGGCCTCCCGAGTCGACGCGCGCCCTTCGTCCCAGCCCCACCAGATGACGCCATTCCCCGTGTCGCTTGGAAAACTTCGTCGTACGCGGGCCCAAAGGGTAGACTATGGCACGTAAATTACCCGCTGGCATTCAGGAAATGCTTGACCGGCGGCATACGATTGGGGCGAAAGGGATGTTTCCCAGTTGGGCGCCTCGGAGTGCGTGATTGAACGCATCAGACAGGTAAGGCGCGTTGGATTACATTCTGTTCGGATTTGGCACCGGTGCGACGCTGGCCCTCGGCGGTTGGCTCTTTCGTGACCTCGGGCCACGGATTCGCGACCGCGCCCCCGCCGAGGGAGACGTGCTCAGCGCCCGGGAGATGGTTTCCCGGATGGCCTGGGCCCGGTTCTGTTCGGCGTGCGGGGCGGCGCTTGCCCTGGCGGGCATCATCATCATGGCCGCCACCATCGGCACCGCCATCTGGAACCCGCCGGACGACGAAGGGTTCCGCATCGTCCTGATCGCCTATGCCACGGTCATCGTGCTGATGCTGGCCTGGACGGCCTTGTTCCTGCGAAGGTTCGGCGCGGCGGGCATCATCCGCCCGCGTGAGGCGAAGCCAGCACCGTTCAAGACGGAAACAGGCGAGAAACCCAAGGTCGGCGAAGCGAGCGAGAGCACGCAAGAGGAGACTTCCGGGCAGCCCTCGAAGACCTTCGACGAGCTGGCCTCGGCTCGGGGCGGTCTGGGCCGGTTCGCCGCCTTCTTCCGCCGGGATACTCCATCAGAGGATACTGGCGAGACCCGGGACGATGACGAACTCGTGGGCGAGACCGATGCCAGGGATCGGTTTGAAGAACGAGCGGACGATCACGATGTCGCCGACCGGGACGAGGATTACGCCAGTGAGAAGCGGCTCGCCGCGGACGATCCTCTGGTGGTCGAGGTATTGGGCGAGATACCCGAGGACCGGGTGGTGGAGCCTGACCTCGAAGCGAGCCTGGTGTCCGACCTGCTAATGCCTGGCCGCGACGAGGACGTTGTGGACGACAACGACTCCT
>JAEWEG010000025.1 GCA_023389575.1 Chloroflexota bacterium
TCCGATGGGAACTCAGGGCGGATCCCCCGGTCGATGAGGACGGACCCGCACTAACCGGCGGTCGTGGTGACCCAGGCCTTCCACGGGTGCCGTCCTCACCCCCAGCATAGAGACAAGGTCCTCCCTATAACCGCGCCAACCTTTCCGTCATGACGAGCGGAGCGAGGCCCCGCCAGCGGGAACGATGTCCGCTCCCTCACGGAAACCCAATCCTCCCCACCCCCTTTACAGCCCCCCACGCCTGTCGTAATGTCTCACTATTGGTCTGACAACCTGACAAACGCGCCGAGCTCCGGGTAAACCCGGAATCGCTTCTCGCCCATCGCTCGCATCCATCCGAAACCAGAATCCCACCCGCCGCCGAAACCACCGGTCCCAACCGGAATCGCAGGGAGAGATGCATGAGTTCGAGGATCACCTCCCGGAAGCAACCGCTCGAAACGTCCACCCGCGTGCGCAAATTCTCCCTGTCGAATCCTCTCGTCACCCTCACCGAAGGCCGCTACTGGGCCTACCTCCTCATCGCGCCCAGCCTGATCCTGGTTGGCGCGGTCGTGGTCTACCCGGTCATCGATGGCATCCTGCTCAGCTTCCGCGAGTACCGGCTCAACCGCCCGGCGCTTGGCACCCCCTGGATCGGGCTCGAACACTATCGCGACCTCGCCTCCGATCCGATCATCCGCACGGCCCTTCGCAACACGCTCATCTGGGTCAGCGTCGGCGCCATTAGCCAGTTCGTGCTCGGCATGATCGCGGCCCTCGCCCTGCACCGCTCCATGCGCGGCATGGGGGTCGCCCGAATCCTTGTCCTCATCCCCTGGCTGCTGCCATCGGTGGTTTCCGCAAACATGTGGCGGCTGATGCTGGATTCACGCCTCGGCGTGGTCAACGACCTGCTGATCCGGCTCAACATCCTCGACACGCCTCGCGCCTGGTTCACCTCGCCAGGAAGCGCCCTCTACGAGGTGCTGGCGGTCGAACTGTGGAAGAACTTCCCCTTCTTCACGCTCTTCCTGCTCGCCGGCCTGCACGCGATTCCCCAGGAGTTGTACGACGCCTCCAGCGTCGATGGCGGAGGAGCCTGGCAACGCTTCCGCGGCATCACCGTCCCGCTCCTGATGCCCGTGATCGTGGCCGCCATCATTCTGCGCGTCATCGGCCTGTTCAACTCGCCCGATGTCCTGCTCATCCTCACCGGCGGCGGCCCCGGAAACGCCACCCAAACCATCTCGCTCTACGGCTTCCAGACGGCGTACCTGAAGTTCGACTTCGGCTACGCCGCCGCCATCTCCGTGCTCGCCCTTGCCTGCCTGATGGCCTTCACCATCGTCTACGTTCGCGTCTCCGGCGTCACCAAGGAGTAGCGCAATGGCATTCCCACCCCTCGCCCCCGAACCGGTCTATCTCACGCCGCGGTCCAGGTCGCCGTTTGGCTCGCTGAGCCGGTCGCGCCGCCTCTACAACGTGCTCAGCGCCACCATCGCCATCCTCGTGGTGATCTTCGCCATCTCACCCATCGTCTGGACGGCGCTCACCTCGCTCAAGACCGAAGCGGACATCGTCACGATAAAGGTGAAGTACATTCCCGACACCCTCACCTTCGACAACTACCAGAAGCTCTGGCAGCAGTCCGACTACCCCCGGCTGCTGAAAAACAGCGCCATTGTCACGGTCATCACCGTCGTCATGTCGCTGGTGATCGGCATCTTCGCGGGCTACAGCATCTCCCGCTACCGCTTCCGGGGCCGGGGTGGCCTCATGATCTTCTACCTCGTCATCCGCATGTTCCCGTTCACCCTGCTGCTCATTCCGCTCTTCATCATGCTGCGAAACCTGAACCTGTTCGACAGCCACTTCGGCCTCGCCCTCACCTACACCACCTTCCTGCTCCCACTCTGCGTCTGGATCCTCAAGGGCTTCTTCGATGGCATCCCGCCCGACCTGGAGGAAGCGTCCCGGGTGGACGGCTCCACCCGCCTCGGCGCGCTGGTCCGCATCGTCCTCCCCCTGGCCCGGCCCGGCATCGCCGCCACCACCGTCTTCATCGCCATCGGCGCCTGGAACGAATACCTCTGGGCCCTCCTGCTCACCACCGCCAGCGGGGCCCGGACCTGGCCGGTCGGCCTGCAACTCATGGTGGGCGAGTTCCAGATGCCATGGGGCACCCTCAGCGCCAGCGGCATCGTCAGCATCATCCCGATCATGATCGGATTCGCGTTCGTTCAACGGGCCCTCGTCAGCGGGCTGATGACAGGAGGTGTGAAGGGGTAAGCAACGGAGCCAGGATCATCGGTACCCACGCTCCATCGATTCAGTCGTGCGCAATCAGCGACGAGGAGATGAATCCAGCATGAACCACCAGAACCACCCCCGGCGCATGTCGCGCCGCGCCCTGGCCGGCGCGGGAATCGGCGCGGCCGCCTTCGCCACCGGCGCCGTCGGCCTTCCCCTCCGGGCCGCCGCTCAGGACGACTCCATCAGCGGCGACATCAGCTACTGGCACCATTTCACCAGTGAATCGGAAATGGTCGGGCTCGAACAGGCCACCGAATCCTTCACCTCGCTGTACCCGAACGTCACCATCAGCTCCGAGAACATCCCCAACGCCGACTACATGACCCAGTTCACCACCGCCGCGGTGGGAGGCGCCCTCCCGGACGTGGCGATGGCCGCCACCGACCGGATTCCGGACATGCTGGCCCTCGGCGGCCTGATCGACCTCACCGATCGCTTCAACGCCTGGGAAGACCGCGCCAACATCTCCGAAGCGCTCATGCCCGGCGCCACCATCGATGGCCAGATCGTCGGCCTGCCGATGTTCCTCTTCGTCGACTGGCTCTACTACCGCAAGGACTGGTTCGAGGAAGCGGGCCTGGAACCGCCAACCACCTGGGAGGAAATGCGCGAAGCGGCGATCGCCCTCACCGATCCCGACCAGGGCCGGTTTGGGTTCGGGCTCCGCGGCGGCGATGGCGGGCAGGGCCACGTCCAGAACATCATGCGCGCCTACGGCGGCCTCTCGGTCGACGAGGCGGGCGTGCCGGTGATCGACCGCGAACCCGCCATCGAGGCCGTCGCCTTCTGGTCGGGCCTGTTCACCACCGACGGCGTGGCGCCGCCGAGCGCCCCCAACGACAGCTACTCGCAGATCATGCAGGCGTTCCGCACGGGCCAAACCGCCATGCTGCTGCACCACACCGGCTCGCTCGCCGAAATCCTCGGCGACCTCAGCACCGACCAAGTCATGACCACCATGGTGCCCGCCGGTCCGGCCATGCAGGTCGCCGGCGTCGCGCCGCAGTACAACGGCATCTCCAAACCAGACAACGAGGAGGCCGCCTGGGCCTGGATGACCCACTGGACCACGCCCGATGTGGCCATCCAGTTCCTGGAAACCACCGGCTACTTCCCCGCCTCCCTCGCCGCCAGCGAGGACGAGCGCATCACCGGCAATCCCATTTACGATGCCGCCCGCTCCTCGATCGATGTTGGCGTGCTGCCGCTCCAGTTCGTGGGCGCGCCCGGCTGGGCAAGCACCTCCGTCCTCCCGGCGTTCCAGCAGGTCCTCACCGGCCAGGCCACGCCAGAGGAGGCGGTCGACCAGATGATCGCGGACCTGGAAGCCGAAGTCGGCTAACCAGGCCACACAACCACGTCCCTCCCGGCGAGCCTGGCGTTCGCTGGCAGGGACGCACAAGGAACCACCGCCATGACGGGCTCACTCACCGCCGACCAGGTCGCCACATTCCAGCGCGAGGGCTATCTCGTCCTCCGCGACGTGCTCGACCAGGAAACCGTCCTCAACCCCATCATCGAGGAATACGCCGGCGTGCTCGACCGGCTCGCGACCGAACTCCACGAGGCGGGCGAGATCGCCTCCACCTACGACGATCTCCCGTTCTCCGACCGTCTCACCCGCATCTATGCCGAAACCGGCAGGGACCACGCCCAGTACTTCGACTTCTCGCTGCCCCAGGCGGCGACCAAAGCCGACACGCCGTTCTGGACCGGCCCGGCGGTGTTCGCCCTGCTGCGCAACGAGGCGATCCTGGACGCGGTCGAATCGCTCATCGGGCCGGAGATCTATGCCAACCCGGTGCAGCACGTGCGGCTCAAGCCGCCCGAACACCTGCTGCGCCCAAACGCGCGAACCGGCGACAAGCCCAACAACGCCACGCCTTGGCATCAGGACAATGGCGTGGTCACCGAGGACGCCGACGACACCGAAACCATCACCGTCTGGCTCCCGCTCACCAACGCCACCGTCGAGAATGGCTGCCTCGTCGTGTCGCCACGCTCGCATGGCGACGGCCTGCTGCCGCACTGCCCCAACGACACGGCAGCCGTGAACCGTAATGGCGGAACCGGGCTCCACATTCCCGAGTCCTACCTGGCCGAGGAGGAGCAATCGGTCTCGCTGCCCATGCGTGCCGGCGACATCCTGCTCATGCACCGGCGTACTCCGCACGCGTCCCACCGCAACACCAGCGACCACGTGCGCTGGAGCTTCGACCTTCGCTACAACCCTACCGGCCAACCGACCGGCCGGAGCGCGTTCCCCGGATTCGTCGCCAGAAGCGCCTCGTCGCCGGAAACCGAACTCCACGACCCCATCGCCTGGACCGATCTCTGGCTGGAAACCCGCGCCAGGCTCAGCGGATCGCCCATGCCGGCCTTCAACCGCTGGGACCGCGCGGCCGTCACCTGCGCCTGACCCGCGAATGCCCTTCCGGCGGGCGTCCGGAAGGGCTCCCCACGCACTTCTACCGGATCACACATCCGCCCCAGCCAAAGATGTCGGCGCACCCCTTTACAGCCCGGGAGCCTTATCGTAGAGTTCCGTTATTGGTCTGACAACCCGATCACCTGACCTGTATAGGTGCGCTATGAGTTTCAACTCCGTGACGGTCTTCCGGCCATCGGACCAGATAATCCAGCAGGTCCAGGACGCCATTCGCAACGGCGATCTCGCGCTGGGCGACAAGTTGCCCACCGAGCGCGCGCTCAGCGAACAGTTCGGCGTCAGCCGCGGCGTGGTCCGCGAGGCCATCAAGGCGCTCGGCGCCATGGGCCTGGTGGAATCGCGCCAGGGCAGCGGCATCTTCGTGCGCAACAACACCATCTCGTCGGTTTCCCGCGCCTTCGTTCTCTCCGTTTCCCCCGACGTCGAGTCCGTCGACCGCCTCTTCGAGTTCCGCCAGGTTCTCGAAAAGGAAGCCGCCCGCCTCGCCGCCACCCGCGCCACGCCCGAGCACGTCGCCACCATGGAAGAGACCCTCGCCCGGATGAGCCAGGGCGATGACGTCGACGACTGGCTCCTTTTTGGCGAGGTCGACTCCCGGTTTCACCACCACATCTCCGAGGCCTGCGGCAACCCGTACCTCCAGGTCGCCATCGCCAGCGTCCGCGACATGCAGCGAGACATCGTCCGCGTGTTCGCCGAGCGCGCCGGCCTGATGGAGGAGGCGATGAACCATCACCACCGAATCCTCGGCGCGATCCGCGAGCGCGCCCCCGAAACCGCCGCGACCACCATGGCCGACCACATCTCATACACGTCCAGCGTGGTCCAGCAGCAGATTCCCCACGACGACAGCCAACAAGTCCCCGAGGACTAGACGCCTACCGCCCTCACATCGAAAGGAGGACCCGACCCCGTACCGACTGATTTGAGCGAACCCGCGAACGCATGGCCAAGTCCGACCGTGCAACGTTTCTCCAGCCCATCAGGTGAAAGGCAAACGTCGCAATGAAGACCCCTCGCCTCTCTCGACGATCAGCTCTCCGCGCCGGCCTGAGCGCGTCCGCCGCCGGTGTCCTCGGAACCCAGCGCGCCTTCGCGTCGCCTGGCTCCCGCGCCACCCAGCAGCTCGCGCCCGCCCAAACGCTCTCGGGCCGCATCGTCATCGGCACATCGCAAAACCCTGACCAGCCCGTCAAGGACGCACTGGTCGCCGCCTACCAGGAACGCCAGCCCGATGTCGAAATCGTCTGGGAAACGGCCGATCGGCCCGCGGCCGAATACGCGAGTTGGCTGGGAACCCAGCTCGCCGCCGACGATATCGAACTCGACATCGTCTCCGCCAACTACGCCAACACCTACGCGGGCTATGTCAACC
The DNA here is from genome assembly GCA_023389575.1 of Chloroflexota bacterium. Classification (GTDB taxonomy): domain Bacteria; phylum Chloroflexota; class Chloroflexia; order Thermomicrobiales; family UBA6265; genus JACCYX01. The sequence continues at coordinate 6,120 of JAEWEG010000025.1, forward strand.
TCGACATGTATCGCGGCACCACGAATCCGTACTCGGAACAGATGTGGGACGCCGACCTCAACTGGGACTTCAGCCGCGCGCTGAACCCGTCTGGCGAGCGCATCATCCTGTCCACTCGCGCCGTGCACATCAACTGGTTCTACAACCAGGATCTGCTGGACCAAGCCGGTGTCACGCCGCCCACCACCTGGACCGAGTTCATCGATGTCGCGGAAAAGCTGAGCGCGGCCGGCATCACCCCGGTCGGCATCAACTACGACTGGCAGTTGCCACAGTGGTTCGCCGAGATCTACTTCGACCAATACCATGTCGACTGGATCGAGACCGTCCGTTCCCAGGAGGGCGACTGGAACTACGACCCATCGATCGATGGCGAGTTCGAGTTCGTCCCCGACGACCCGTTCATCCACAACAAGTACACCTACAACCCGCAGCGCTTCTATAAGGCGATCCAGGACGGCACGCTCCGCTACGACACCCCGCAAATCGCCGAAATCGTGACCAACCTCAAGGCGATGTTCCCGCAGTACGCCACCGAGGACATGTACGTCACCACCGACACCTACACCAAGTTCCTCCAGCAATCGGTGGCCATCCTGGCCGACGGGAGTTGGTCCATCGGCCAGCTCCGCGCGGACATGGAGCAACTGAGCCCCGAACGCCTCGAGGAACTGGAAATCGAAGCCGACAGCGTCCAGACCTTCAACTGGGGCACCTTCGAGAATCCGGCGATGGAAGGCGATCTCGTCCTCTGCCCGCCAAGGTCGGTGGAATCGTCCAGCGGCGAGTACATCGGCATCATCCAGAAGGACCAGGCCCAAACCGACCTGGCGCTCGACTTCACCATGTTCTGGCTGTCATCGGCCGGATACCAGCCGTATCTCGATGCCCAGTGGGCTCAGCCAGGCTTCTCCCCTGCCGGACCGCTTCAGGTCCTGGGCGTGGAAGTTCCCGAAGCCGAGGAGGAACTCTTCGCCGATCTCCAGGAGCTCGGCAACGCCGAGATCAACTACAACGGCTTCTGGGTCGCGGGCGCTGGTGGACCGCACATCACCAACCTCCGCAACCTCCTCGCCGAGGCCCTGAACGGATCCATCACCCCCGAGGAGTACGCCACCCAACTCCAGGCCTACCACCAGGACAACTGGGATTCGTACCTCGAACTCACCGGCCTCACTCAGGCGGACATCGACGACCCGGCTCGCCAGCCTGGCACCTGATCGACGCCAGCAATCGGCCCGGTGCTCCAGTGGAGCGCCGGGCCGGTTTCCCGATGCCCCGCATCATGGATGGGTCCCTTTTGCTTAATCTTTTCAGGGAGAGGTAATGACTTCGTCTCGAAAGCGATACCTCGTACTTTCTCTGTTGGCCCTCGCGCTGGTATTCAACGCAACGCTGTGGTTCCTCACCGACCGGGCCGGCGGCGAATCCAACCTGCTCGCGTCCGCGGGGATCGAGGGCGACCAGTTGATCGCTGTCGCAAGTGGCGCCGGCGACAGCGTTCTGACCGTCTCGCGCACGAATGAACTCGCCCTCTACGATGCGTCCCTCTCCCCCGTGGCGACGGCGATGGTGGAAGACACCGTCGGCGCCATCGCCGCTGGCCCCAACGACACGTTTCTCGTCGGCTCCAGCACGGGAGATGTCACCACCTATTCGGCCACGCTGGAGCCCGGGAACACGGTCTCGGTCGATGGCCGCGTGCTGGCTATCGCCACCAACGACCAGGGTTACTACGTAGCCCACGGGATCGGCGCGTTTGGCGTTCGATTCTTCATCAGCCACTTCGAGGCTGGCGCCACCGAACCCACGGTCACGTTCCAGGTCGCCCAGCCCATTAACTCAATGTCCACCTGGCGGGATGGCGTGGTCTACGGCACCGCCAACTCCGCCGTCGGCTACTTCACCGCCTCCACGCCCGATGAACCCGTCTGGCAAACCCAACTCGCGTTCGCCGTCTCGCGCGTGTCCGCCTCGCCCGAACTCAACGGAATCATCGCCGGCGACGAGCGTGGCACTGTCAGCCTGGTCTCGGCCGACGGCGCCGAACAGTGGTCGACTTCGGTGAGCGAATACGCCATTCGCGGCCTCAATTACGACACCGCCACCTCCGCCATTCTGGTCGGCGACGCCAACGGCGCGCTCACCCAACTCTCTATGGATGGCGGCGTCATTTACACCGGCTCCATTGGCGGCACCGCCGATCTCGAAGGCATCCTCCCCATCGCCGATGACGCCTGGGTCGCCATCCCCCGTTCCGGCGAATGGCAACGTCTCGACCCATCGTCCGCGTCGGCCGCCACCACCGCCGCCAATCTCCGCACCGTCTGGATCGCGGGGAACGTGGTCCTGGCGTTCCTGGCGCTCGCCACCGTGGTCACGGTCGTCGATCGGTGGCGCAAGGTGGCGCAGTGGGAACTGCGCCAGATGTGGAAGTCGCGAATAGCGTACCTGTTCGCGCTTCCCGCCATCGGGCTCATCCTGCTGTTCAGCTATTACCCGGCCGCGATGGCCTTTTACTACTCGTTCACGAACTACAGCCTGCGCTCGATCACCAGATGGGTTGGCCTGGACAACTACGAGCAGATCCTGTTCAACGATCCCTATTTCCGGATCGGCATCAAGAACATGGCCATCATCACCATCACGAGCATCATCAAGACGCTCACCGTTCCACTCCTGATCGCCGAACTCATCTTCTGGCTCCGCAACCACTGGCACTCGTACATCTTCCGCACGCTCTTCATCCTGCCGACCGTGGTGCCCGGCCTCGTCTTCACGCTGATGTGGCGGCAGATTTACGACCCCGACACCGGCCTCATCAACGAACTGCTCGACATCATGGGCCTGGAGCAGTGGCAAACCGCCTGGCTCGGAAACCCGGACACCGCCCTCTGGGCCATCATCGGCGTCGGATTCCCGTGGGTTGATGCCTTCGCCCTGCTCATCCTGCTCGGCGGCCTGCTCAACATCAACGGCGACTACTTCGATGCCGCCAAGGTCGATGGCGCAACCGTCTGGCAACGCTTCACCAATATCGACCTGCCCCTGCTGGTCCCCCAGTTCCGCATCCTGCTGTTCTTCGCCATTTCCGGAACCATCCAGGGCTTCGTGTCGATCTTCATCCTTACCCGCGGCGGCCCAGGCATGACCACCTACATCCCCGCCCTCCAGATGTACATGCGCATCTCCGACGGCGATTTCGGATACGCCTCGGCGGTCGGCGTCATCCTGTTCATCCTGATTCTCATCGCCACGTTCATCGTGCTCCGGCTCCGTCGCAACGACGGCGTCGAAGCAGCCTGAGCGGGAGGCCCACCTGTATGAGCACCATCGTCGAACATCCGCGTAGCAGCAAGAGCCGGCGCGAACGCATCAGCGCCCCGCTGGGAACCACGCTCCATTACGGCGTGCTCCTGCTCTTCCTGTTCCTGACCTTCTTCGTCTTTGCCCTCATGATCTCGCTCTCGCTGCGACGGTCGATTCTCATTTACCTCAGCTTCTGGGAATGGCCATGGCCCGCGTACTGGGGCAATTACCAGGCGGCCATGACCGACCTGATCCCGTCCGCCGTCCGCACCCTGATCGTGACGGGAGCCTCCATCGCGGGCATCCTCATCGTCAGCTCCCTGGCCTCCTACGTCTTCGCCCGGCTTCAGTTCCCTGGTCGCGATGTCCTCTTCTACCTGGTGCTGGCAGTGATGATGATCCCCGGTGTCATCCTCCTCACCCCGCACTTCATCCTCGCCAACGACCTTGGCCTGCGCGGATCGCTCTGGGGTCTGGTGCTCTTCTACGTCGCTGGGGGGTTGCCGTTCGGCATCTTCCTCATCACCACCTTCTTCCGCAGCCAGCCCGCGGAAATCTTCGAGGCCGCCAGGATCGACGGCGCCAGCGAGTGGCAATCCCTCATCCGCATCGCCCTGCCGTTGGCCTTCCCGATCCTGGTCACCGTCGCCATCATGAACTTCGTCAGCATCTACAGCGATTTCATCTGGCCCAGCCTCATGCTGCGCCAGGAACAGCAGACCATCATGCTCGCGCTCGAGCAGTACAACCCCGCCTCCAGCGAGTTCTCCAACCGGCCAGATCTCGGCCGCCAGACCGCAGGCTACCTGGTGGCGACCATCCCGCAACTCATCGTCTTCTCGGTTGGCATGAAGTACTTCATCAAGGGGGTGACATCCGGCGCGGTCAAGGCATAACGCCAATGCTCACTAACCACTGAACCATTTAGGCAGGAAACACCTGCGATCGACACACATCCAAGGGTTCACATCAATGGCACACGACACCTCTGGCAATACCCGGCGCTCGTGGCACGAGGATGCCTTCTTCGGCATCCACTACGACCTGCACGCCAGCGAAGACGACACCGAACTCGGCCGCGAACTCACCACCGAACACCTCGTCGAACGGCTTCGCCGCGTCAATCCCGACTGGATCCAGTGCGACTGCAAGGGCCACGCGGGTTTCACCAGCTGGCCAACCAAGGTTGGCTACACCTCGCCGGGCGTTATCAACGATTCCATGCGCATCCACCGCGACGCCACCCGCGAACTCGGCATCCCTCTTGGCATGCACTACTCAGGTGTGTGGGACTCCGAAGCCGTCGCCCATCATCCCGAATGGGCGCGGATCGACGAAAACGGCGTCGCCGATTACAAGGGCATGCCGGGTCCCCTCGCGACCAGCCGCATGAGCGGCTACACAACCGAGTTTATGATTCCCCAGATGCTGGAACTGATCGATGAGTACGACATCGACGGTTTCTGGGTGGATGGTGAGAACTGGGCGTCGAAGCCAGACTGGAGCGATGCCTCCATCGCCGAATTTACCCGGCGCACCGGCATCGAGGACATTCCCCGCAAGCCCGGCGACGCCCATTGGCGAGAATGGCTCGATTTCCACCGCGACCTGTTCGTCGAACATGTCACCACGTACACCAACGCGGTCCACGAGCGGAAACCGGAATGCCTCGTGGTCAGCAACTGGATGTACACGATGCGCCAGCCGGACCCGATCGTGGCGCCGATCGACTACCTCAGCGGCGATTTCGAGTACCGCTGGGGCGCGGACCGGGCCGCCGTGGAAGGACGCCTGCTGGACAGCCGCGACATCAGCTGGGACCTGATGGCCTGGGGATTCACCAAGTCGTCCGACCTTCCGAAATTCGAGGATCCCTGGATCCTCAAGTCCGCCACCCAGCTCTCGCAGGAAGTCGCCGAATGCGTCGCGCTCGGCGGCGCGGTCATGATCTACGACACCCCCCAGCGCACCGGCCATCTCACCGACTGGCACCAGGACACCATCGGCGAGGTCGCCCGGTTCTGTCGTGCCCGCAAGGAACCCTGCTTCAAGAGCGAATCCCGCTCGCAGGTGGCAATCCTCCATCCTCACGCCGACTACTACGCCAAGGTCAACGGCACCTACAATGCCCTCGACATCAACCACCCAATCGAGGGCGCGCTCCACAGCCTGCTCGAACTGCACCATTCCACCGACGTCCTCACCGAGGATTCGTTCCTCCGCCACGCCGATCGGTACAAGCTGCTCGTCCTCCCCGAGCGCTCCCAGGTCACCCCGGAGACGCACGCCGCCATCGAATCCTTCGTTCAGGGTGGCGGGCACCTGCTCATCTCCGGCGCGACCGCCGCCAGCGACTTCCCGGAATGGACTGGCGCGACCCCCACCGGCGATCCCATCGAGGGCTGGAGCTACCTGCCGGTCGCCCAGCGCGCGATCGGCATCACTGGCCCCTGGCAGGCGGTGACACCAGGCCCGGATGTCGAGGTCTGGAACACGCTGATGAAGCAGCAGGAGCAACCGAAGGACGTCACCGACAACGCGGTCATCGTCCATCGCCGCATGGGAGAGGGCTCGGTCACCAGCATCCACGGCAATATCTTCCGCGACTACCTCCAGAGTCATTCCCCGCTCGCCCGCACATTCATCGGATCGCTGATCGACCGGCTGGGAATTGAATGGGAAGTCAAGGTCGATGGACCTCCCACCCTGGAGGTCGTCACCCGCACCCAGGGCGACCAGTTGGTCATCAACCTGATCAATCGCGGCGCCGGCGAGACACTTTCACCCCATCGCGTGCAGTTCGAGGACCTCCCACCGATCGAGAACGTGGAGATCACGGTCCTGCGCGAAACCCGGCCGGGCACGGTATCGCTGCTACCCAGCCTCGACCCCCTTCCCTGGGCGTGGGCCGATGGGATACTGACGATCAGGGTCCCATCCGTCCGCATCCATGACATCGTGGTTGTCGAGTAGCAGGTAAAGGAGTCCCAGGCATGAAGATCACGGATATCAAGGTCGAAACCGCCATCGTTCCCATCGAGCACCAGTTCGTCTGGCGCAAGGGCCTCCCCGGCTCCGGCACCGAGAGCGACACCATCCGCATCATCGTCGAGACCGACGAAGGCATCACCGGCGAGGCCCGCGGGTCCCACGGCGCCATCATGCGCGACATCGTCGACCGCCGCCTCCGCGACGACCTCGTCGGCCACGACCCGCTCATGAAGGAAGAGCTCTGGAAGCGTGTCTGGGAACTCGACCGCCTGGAGGAAATCCCCATCTACGGCCTCGGCATGATCGACATCGCCCTCTGGGACCTCACCGCCAAGGCCGCCAACATGCCGCTGTACAAGCTCATCGGCGGCTACCGCGACCGCATTCCCGCCTACGCCAGCACCGTCACCTACAGCACCATCGAGGAGTTCCTCGAGGTCGCCGACCAGTGCTTGGAGGCCGGATTCAAGGCCATCAAGCTCCACGCCTGGGGCGACCCGAAGCAGGACGTCAAGTTGGGACAGGCCCTCCGCAATCACGTGGGCCCAGACATCGAGCTGATGTACGACGGCTCGGCCGGGTTCGACCTGGTGGACGCGATCTACGTCGGCCGGGGTCTCGGCGAAGCCGGGTTCTTCTGGTACGAGGAGCCGATGCGCGAGTTCAACATCGACGCCTACCGCCGCCTCCGAGACAAGGTGGACATCCCGTTGCTCTCGGGCGAAACCTCCGACGGCGCGCATTACAACATCGCCGACTTCATCGCCAGCGACGCCTGCGAGATGGTTCGCACCAGCACCCACTACAAGGGTGGCGTCACCGGTGCTCTCCGGGTGGCCCACCTGGCCGAGTCGTTCAACATGCGGGCCGAGGTCCACGGCGGCGGCTTGGCCAACCTCGCCATCGCCTGCGCCATCCCAAACACCACCTGGTACGAGTCGCTGGTGAAGACCAATCCGATCATCGTCGAGGACGGCATCGGGCCCGACGGCTGCATCTCCCCGCCAGACGTACCTGGCATTGGCTGGGACGCCCCGCTGGGATAACCACCACTGGCCCTCTCGCCATCATTGGGTGACGGCGAGGGGGCCAGGCACCCGAACGGAAATTGCGCGAGGCGCATTGGTGGGCTATGCTCGGCTGACGGGGACCAAGGAATGTAGCCACATATCCAGCACCAAACCAGGGAACCTGATCGCATGTTCGAACCAGTTTCGTTGTTAGCCTTGGGCAAGGCACTCCTTTGGTTCTGTGACCTGACGTGCAGCAATGCCATTTCGAATTCGCAGCAGCGAATCATCGAGAGCCTCCGACTCCGGCGCGACAGCCAGCAGAATCACGATCTGGAGAACGCCGTCTATGATGCGTTCAGGTTCACGGTCGACTCGATCGTATCGGAAACGGAAAGCGAGGCGGATCGAGCGGCCCTTAAGGACATTCGCCAGCACGGCGAGCAATTGCTTCGCCCCGATGGCGTAACCGAACAAGGACGGACGCTCTCCCTGGGACCTGTCCGGAGCATCTTCGGGCGACAGCCACCGGCGACCGATGTCGAGAATTCACAGAACCAGACCTATCCGCTGGAGCTTCTAAACGCACTGCTTTTCGACGATCCGCCAGATGGCGCATGGACCACCGCGTGGAACCCGTTCCGCGATGGATTGAAAGCTCCCTGGGTACGCGACGTTTTCGATCGAACGATAGACTCCATCGAGCCGCGCCTCCGTGAGAGCTTCGCGAACATCCTCAGAACCCCGACGCATCGACCTGGAGCCATCGCCTACCAGCAAACGATGCTAAAGGAACTCCTGCGGAATGCACGTGAGACGCCAGAAGGCCTGCCCGCCGAAGCCATCGCCACAATTGAAGGGCTGGTCGCGGTTCCCGATCTGCTCGAGCGCGCCAGCACCTCGGTTCTGGATGCACTGACCACGCATGGGGAGCGGCTCGAATCTACGGCCGGCGACCTGCGTGGCCTAATCGAGCGGATGCGGGCCGATATCCAGGGCGAGTTTGTCCTGCCAGATGGCGAACTCATCCACTGTCACCTCATGAGCAATTGTGAGCCAGTGAGACAGCGATACACGGGCCAGCCGCTGGTGGGTCGTACAAGGACGCTCGACGATCTCACAATGCTGATTCAGAAACACGAGTACGTCGCGGTGACGGGTCCAGCGGGTACGGGAAAGTCCTCGCTACTTTCCCATTGGATCGAACGCCTGCGGTCGGATTCCGCTGGACCGGGCGTACGCGTTTGTCACCACTTTTTCAGTCGCAAGCAAGGCACAAGTGAGCTCGGTGGCGGCATGGCCTGTATTGCCGAACAACTCCTGGCCACCCACCGCATTCGAGGACGGATTTCCGAGGCAGAACCAGATCGGCTAAAGGCCGCGCTGAAGATGCTCCTTGGCATGCCGCATACGCAACCACTCATTGTCCTACTGGATGGAGTCGATGAAATCGCTGGCATGTCAGGTTCCAGCCGATTCGCGCTCGGCGCGGGGTGGTTCCCGGATCGCCTTGGCGCGAATGTCCACGTGGTGTTCAGCTTGCGCCTCGGTCCCGGACTGGCGGATGTCAATGACCTGAAACGCCGGTTGCAAACCGGTCCCATCCAGGACTTCCCGCTTGGAAATCTGGACATCGAAGCGATCAGAGACCTCCTCGCGGACGACCGGCGGGACCTTGCATCAGCGATTCTCGACAAAACCGGGGGAGTTGCCATCTATGCCGCGAGCGTGGCCACCGCGCTGGGCCAGGCTTCACCTGATGTCGATGGTTCAATGATCGTACAGGCGCTGCCGGAACAATTCAGCGACTATGTTCGGCACGCATTGCGCGAGGAAGTGGAGGGCGCGCGACACTGGCTCGACCCGTTGCGCTTCCTAGCGGTGGCCAGCGGCCCTTTAACGACCGATGAATTGCTGCGCCTCTGCGACTTTCCGGATTCGCGGGATCCGCTAAGCGCCGAAGATCTGGACCCTCCTCCGTGGGGCATAGCGAGGTGGCTCAGTCCACACAACAGCGAAACGTGGTCGTTTCAGCATGAATCCATCGCCAGCGCGTATGGGGAACGGATCACCAGGGAACTCCGCGCGATCCGGAGCCGGCTCCTTGCCGACTGTGCCAACTGGAGGAACCATCGCGGCCCCTACAGCCTTAGGCGGTATTCGGGAGACCTTTGGAAGAGCATCCTCGAGGACGGCGGCACGGAGCACAACACTTCACTCTATGCGCTGGCGCTGGATGTTGACTACCGATCAACACAGCAACAGGCGTTTCCGAACGAACCCGCCTTGGTCAGCCTCACAATCCAACACGCAATCAGGGCGGCGGTCGCTAGAGATGACCTTGCCCTGATCGTGAAGCTGCTGTTCGCGCATGTTGAGGCGATGGATGCGCTTCGCCAGGAGTCTCCGCTGGCGGCGGCACGCCGGGGAGATCTCGAACGAGGAATGTGGTTGGCCTCGCTCGGCAAACCCGAGCGGGCGACGATAGATCTCCTCCTGATTGCATGGCACGAGGCCGAGGCTGGGCGAATCGAACATGTGGAGCGAGTCCGCAACCACCTCGAGCGGATGCCAGACTTCACTTTCGAAGAGCATTCGAGTGAGGAAACGTCCCTTTGGATCATCGCCTTCCATGCCAGTTCCCTCCACGCATATCCGACATTGCTTGCATGGCTCTGCCAGCAATTGACCACTGGCAAGCTAACGGCACTGACATCGTTCCTGACCAGCAACGCACGATTCGAGACTGCCCTGAGCGTCGCGCGGGCCATCAAACCTCTCGACGAACGCGCGAAGGCCGTGGCGGGCGTTGCCCAGGCACTTGCCGAAGATGACGAGACCGACTTGGCAGACGGCACCTTTGACCTTGCCCTGTCGATCGCGAGGGAGCGCGGCGCGCTCGGCCGGCGCGCCGATACGCTGGCCAGCGTGGCCGTCTGTCTCGCCCGGGCCGGCCACGCCTTGCGGGCGATCGCCATCGCCGGGGAAATCGATGGGGAATCCGCGCATGGCCGCATCGCCCAGGCAATCGCAATCGGCAACGTCGAACTAGAACAGGCGGTGGCCGATCTTGACCGCGACCATTTTACAGATGACGTTCTCAAGAGTATCGGTATTTCGCTTGCCGAAAGCGGTCACGGGGACGAAGCAACAACGATAGCTCGACTCATTGGCGGGCGATTCGATTTCGCCCGAACTGTCCGGCTACGCGCAGCTAGCGACGACCCCATCGCCGCGAACGTCCTTCAAAACCACGATTATCAATCCGCCGGTATGGCCCTGGTTGCCATTGCCAGGTCGTGCGCGGGCCACGGAGATATTGCCGCCGCTCGGTCAATCGCCAACCTGATCGAACACGAACGTTTCCACCGGCTGGCCCTCGGTGACATAGCCGTGGCCTTGGCGACCTGTGGCGCGACTGGGGCCGCGCTGGCCACGGCGCACCAGACCGCCGGAAGTCCAACGCACGACTTTCTGCTTGTCCAGGTAGTCGAAGCCCTGGCAGCCAATGGCGAGATGGAGATCGCTCGGCAGGTGTCTCTGGACATCGAATCTCCCTGGCAACGGGTCGAGGCGTTGACGTGTGTGGCCCAAGCGCTCACCGCCAGCGGAGCATTCGAGCAAGCCAGGATCATCCTAGATCTCGCACGTGGCGTGACAGATACCGTCGGTGGTACATGGAAAAGAGTCTCACTTCTCACTGACATCGCTATAGCGCTCCACGATGGAGGTGAGGCCGATGCGGCCCAGGCGACGCTCGAATTCGCGAGAGGACTCGCCAACAATGCCCCCGAGCAGGAAAGCCTGGATCGGGTTGCGCGCGGATTCGCGATCACCGGCGCGCACGAAACCGCCTTGGCATGTGCCGCAGACATTGACAATGACCAGAGATCAGTTGATGCACTTATATGTATCGCCCGCGAGATGGCGATGCGCGGCCGGACCGACGAGGCTCGGGCAACGTTCGACAGGGCGGACGCCGCGGTACGGGCAGGCAAGCTAACGCGAGGGAGGAGCACGAAGACCGTAACGGTCGACTCTGCACGGGGGAGCATGGCGAAGTCGCTTTCGGCCTCTGGATCGTCCGACAAGGCGTACCTCCTCGCCAGCGACATCGCCAGCAACAAGCACCGCGCCGCAGTGATGGCCAGCCTTGCCGAAACACTTGCTGTCGCGGGCCGCGCGGAGCACGCCCGCTCAGTATTCTCCGCCGCCCATGAAGCGGCATCCCAGGCAGGATATCGGCAGGATCGGGCCTATGCCGAAATCGCCTCGCACCTTGCGTCCAGTGGCTTATACGATGAAGCACGTACCACGCTCGACATTGCCCGTACAGGGAGCGGGCATTCACACGACAGCGCAATTGGGAGCGACCCAGTGCTATATCGCATGGTCGAGGCGCTGCTCATGGTCGGCGAGATCGAGACAGCGCGTAAAATTGCCGATGCCATGGAGGATGGGCCCCGGAAGGCGCGCGCGCTGGACCGTATCTCCAAAGCCCCAGCAACGACCGACTCGCCCGGTAACGCCCTCTCCGTGGACCAGAACACCGGGCACGATCCATATGCCATCCTTGCGAAGAGGCTAGCCTCTAGGAATCAGCTTGACGAGGCACGCAACCTGATCGAGTCGATCGAGGACCGATGGGAGCGACTGGATGCCATCGCCAAGGTTATCCAATCGCTCGCCAGGCTCGGAAGCCTGGAACTCGCGCTGGAAGTCTCACGCATGCTCGAGGATGACGATGAGCGGGACGAGGCGCTCGGCGAAATCGCCCAAGCTCTCGCCAGCGAAACCATGGGCACCGCCGCCCGTTCACTGGTTGGCGGGATCACTCAACCAATATACCGGCATGGAACGCTTGCCAGGATCGCCAGGGAACTGGCCGCGCGAGGCGCTATTGAAGACGCGCGAGCGATCACCAACGAACTAGGTGATTCACGGCGCGGAAACAGGCGATCCAGTGCGCTTGAGGCCATAACCGAAGCGCTCGCCGCGCGTGGAGCATTCGAGGAGGCACTCGACGCCGCTGTCGAAATCGCTGACGACCGCCTGCGAGCGCGAGCACTTGCCCATGTCGCGGTGGCGGAGGCCTCCTCGGGCAACTTCGATGTGGCGCGTGTCATTACTGGAAGTCTCGGCTCGGGGGAATCATCTGCATTGGCGCTGTCCGGGATCGTGGCGGCGGCCTACGCGAACGATGCCCGCGAGATCGCGGACTCGTTGATCGCTGCCGCGTATTCCAGAGAATCCGTCGAACAAGTGACTGTCAAAATCGGGCAGATCCATCCCGAACGGGCAGTGGAAATTGCCGCCGCCATTCCAACCTGATGACGCCTCTGGTGGACTAGCGGACGATCACTAAACGGAGGGCCGTGAGTAGGTCGGACAGTGAAGCTGTACAGCTGTACCCTCGCGATTGACGTGAGGCGAGGTTTGGCCCAGGATGGGCGCGACGGCGCCGACCGGTCGCCGAGCCGTGGAGCATCCACCCCAGCCGGGGTTCCATGGGCGAAGGGGAATCAGCCCTCCCGGCCATTGCCATCGCAGGCCATCTTCCATTCACCGCGTCGCTGGGGGACAAGGGTGTATCGGGGAGGCTTGTTCATGACCAGGCACGGCGGTTTCAAGAAGGTTGTCCGGCGGCACGCCAGCGCAACCGGGCAACGCTACACCGAGGCGCTCACCGATCTCGAAGGACTCGACGATCGGATGCTCCACGAGCCCTCCGCCGAACAGCTACGCGCCCACGTTCGCGATCACCATGGCATCGACGCCGTGGCGGCCACAAGGGTCAGCCAGCACAAAACGTACGTCTTCCGTATCGACCGCGCGGACGGCGATCCATGGATCGCCCGCGCGTTTCCTCCGGCTCGCCCCAAATTCGGCGTCGAGGGCGATGCCGCCATCCTGCGGTTCCTGGAGCGGCACGACTTTCCCGCGGAGCGCCTCGCCGCCGAAGAGGCGACGTCGGATCTCTCTGGCGGCACGGTGCTCGTCACCCGGTTCGTCGAGCACACGCCGTTCCCGGACGTCAGCACGAAGCTGGGCATGATGGGCGACCTGCTTGGGCGGCTCCACGCGCTCCCGCTCGACGACTCCGTGAGCCGCCCCGGCGGAGCCAGTGGCGAGGATCCCGCCCACGAAGGCAGCCCGCGGCAGGACCTGATGGCGGCGCTCGCGTTTCTCGACGCGGTCGGCACGAAGGTCGCGGCGTCCGACCGCCAGCGATTCGAGCACCTGCGCGAATTGATACTCTCGGCGGACGACGGCGCCGGTCTGCCGGAGGCGCTGCTCCACGGCAACCTCCTCAATAACCCCGACCACGCCCTGCTGACCAGCAATGGGCCGGTGGGGATCAACTGGAAGTCGGCCGGACGCGGACCACGGCTTGCCGATGTCGCCTGGTTGATGTGGGGCACCTGGCGCGATCCGGCGCTGATCGAGGCGGCGGTGAATGGGTACCGCCAGCACATCGACCTGGCCAACGAGGAGTTCGACCGCCTTGAGGGCATGATGTACCTGCGGCCACTGTACCTGGCGGGCTTCATCATCCGGCGCAACATCCTTCAAGGGACGGACGAGGACGCGCTGGCCTTTGTCGACAGAGACTACTTCCGCGACACCGCCCAGGCAACCCGGACGGCGTTCCGCTGGTAGCCCCGGGTGAAGCCCCACGAGGCAACCGAGGTGAGGATGTCTGGCATCACCACCTCGGGATCACGACATCCCGGCCAGGACATCAGGAAGCTCGTCCAGCGAGTCGACCCGGTGGCGAACCTCGCTCATCTCCGGCCAGTGCGCGTGGACGAAGCCCCACGGGCCGCGCCGGATGAACACCGCCTCCATCCCCACCGATTGAGCGGGTAGCACGTCGTTGTCCAGCCGGTCGCCCACGTACACGATCTCGCTGGCCGGAACACCGCAGTCCGCCACGATCCGCTCGAAAAAGGCTGGGTCCGGCTTCGCCACGCCGTACGTCGCCGAGGTCGCGATTACGTCCAGCGCCAGGTTCATCGCCTCGAGCTGACCGGCGATCCCGTCCGGCTGGTTCGCCACGATCCCGACGCGATAGCCGAGGTCCTTCAACGCCCGCAGGCAGGGCAACGCGTCCGGATAGAACGTATCGATATCGACCACATAGCCGTGGTCCACCGCCGATACTCGTTCAACGCCCAGTTCGGCGAACGCCTCGTGAAAGGACCGTCGTCGCTCGATCATGGCGCCGATCACGCCGGACAGGGTGAACAGTGGCACGCCCACGGCATCGGCGACGATCCGCCACTGCCGGGTCTCGTCCACCAGCGTCTCGCCCAGGTCGAAAATCACCGTCTTCACAGGCACCTCTTCCGTGGAAATCGCCGGGCCTACACCAGCCCTTCGGAATGCGCGAAGACGATCGCCGCCGCCCGGTCCCGCAATCCCAGTTTGGAGAGCATGTTTCCCAGGTGCGTCTTCACCGTCGCTTCGCTGATGTACAACGCCACGGCCACCTCGGCGTTCGATGCCCCGGTGCCCACCTGCCGCAGGACGTCGAGCTCGCGCTCGGTCAGCGTCGCCAGGCGCGCTCCGCCTCCGGGCTTCCGGCCCGAAACCTTCCGGTACGTCTCCAGCACCCGGCCCGCCACCTGTGGGTCCAGCCACGAGCCACCTTCGGCCACCGCCCGGGTCGCCCGCACGATGTCCTCGCCCCGCGCGTCCTTCAGGATGAATCCCGCCGCGCCAGCGCCCAGGGCGGCCGCCACGGTCTCGTCATCGTCGAAGGTGGTCAGGATCAGCACCGGCGGCGAGCCCTCCACGGCACCGAGCCGCCTGGTCGCCTCCGCGCCATCCACCCGGCGCATCCGCACGTCCATCACCACCACGTCCGGCCGTTCGCGCGCGACGGCGGACACGACCTCGTCGCCGTCCTCGCACTCCCCGGCGATCTCGATGTCCGCCTCCGGCTCCAGGATCAATCGCAGACCGGCCCGCACCAGCGGTTGGTCATCCACCAGCAATACCCGGATCACGCCGCCACCTCGGCTGGAACCACCGCCCGCACGGTCCATCGCCCCTCGCGGAACCCCGCCTCGAACGATCCGCCCGCCGCCGCGATCCGCTCCCGCATCCCGGTCAGGCCGCTCCCACGCGACATGCGGTCCACGATCTGCCCGGCGGGATTGGAGACCTCCAGCAGTACATCGTCATTCGTCGTGGAAAGCGCCACCGTCGCCGATCCCTGACCATGCCGCGCCGCGTTGGTGAGCGCCTCCTGCAGCACGCGGAACAACGCCAGTTCCGCCGATGGAGCCGCCCGCAGGCCGTCCACCGCCATCGACAAATCGACCTCCAGCCCCGCCATCCTGTACCGCGCCACCAGGTCATCCACGTCGGCCAGGCCCGGCTGGGCCGCGTCGAGGGCGGACACATCGTCCGCCCGCAGCAGTCGCACGATCCGCCGGATATCGGCCAGGCTCGCCCTGCCCTGGCGTTCCGCCTCTTCCAGGGCGGCCACCGCCGCGTCCAGTTCGTTCCGCTTCACCGCCATCCGTGCCCCGGTGATGTGCAGCATCGTCACCGCCAGGGTATGGGCCACCACATCATGGACGTCCCGAGCCACGCGTCGTCGCTCTTCCGCCGCTTCCCGCAGCGCAAGCGCTTCCCGGGCCTCGGCCACCACCATGTTCGCCCTGTAGCTCAGCCGCACCCCGTACCCGGCCACGACCGCCAGCACGAACCCAACGTTCCAGGCCATGAGCGCCATGCCATCCACGCCACGGCCAGCAATCCACCCCGCGAGCAACGGGCCTCCGAACGCGGCGTAGCTGGCGGCCGCGACCCAGGCCGCCTGCCGAGCCGGGATCGCCGCCACGCTCAGGATCACCAGGAGCAGCCCCGGCAGCGCCAGGAAGGGATAGCCGGTCGAACTTCCTGGTCCGGGAACCTCCGAAAACCATTGACCAACGCCGAGGACGGCCAACGGGAGCGCCGCGACGAGCATGAACCCCGCCGTCGGCCCCTCGTCACCGTGGAACAGCCAGCGCACCCATGGCAGGCTCGCCAGCAGCAGCAACCCCAGGGCCCACGGGCTCATCGACTCGCCCGCGTCCGGGGCGACCAGTCCGGCCACGGCCACCGCCGCCAGCGAACCAAGCGCCAGCGACGGCACTCCCACTTCGATCGCGGCCACCTTCTGGGGCTCTGTGCCAGTCGCCCGTACGTCCGCGTCCCACAGGCAGTCGAACGCGTCCGCGCCCGCCAGCGGCGCCCCTCTCGCTGGGGGCGCCGTGACCGCTTTTCGATTGGTCAACGCGGGAATATCCATGGGCCTGTTTCCATTCCGTCGCGGCACGTCGCGCGCGATCCCTCTCTCCAGCATACCCCCACGCCGCGCGAGGTCCTCACAGTTCCACCCCGCGAATGGCGCTCGCCGGGTGCTTCACGATCTGGAGCAGCGACACGCCCAGCCCGTAGCTGGTGACGCGGCGGTTCGGCACGATCCTCGCGAAGACAGTGCCTGGATCCTCGCGAAAATACTTCGCCGAGATGATTCCCTTCAACCGCCCCGCCGCGAACAGGTCCTGGATTCGCTGGTCATCCACCGGCAGCAACGTCGCCGTGCCCTGGAACTGCACCGTGAACGGTGGAAAGAAAGGCACCTTCTTCGCCGGGATGCACACCGCCACCCGCGGGTTTTCGCGGATATTCCGCGCCTTCACCGAGTGGTCATGCATCGTCACGTACAGCGCGTCACCGATCTTCACGTAGCGCATCCCCGCGACATGCGGCCGCATCTCCAACGAGGTCGTCGCCAGCGTGCAGAACGACCGTTTCGCCATTTCCTTCTCGATGAGTTCTCGCTGCCGGTCCGCATCGAATGAATCCGCCATCGCCGCCGTCTGTTCAATCCGCATCGTCGACATGTTGTCTCCCTTGCCTGTAACCGTGCTGAAAAACGAACGCGCCATCCTTCAGTTCCGGATGGCCATCACCGCCGCCACGCCCAACACCACGAAACTGGCCACCGAGGTCACCGTACGAATCGCGTTGAGGCGGTTCCACGGAGCCTCGAACGCCGCCCGGGCCGCCGTCGCCGCCACTCCGCTCACCGGACCGACCTGGTCCAGTTGCTCGTTCAGCGGCACATTGCCCCTCCCCGTTATCGCCACGGTCGCCACCTGCAACGCCAGGCCCACCGCGATCGCCAGCGCGACCGGCCTGTCCTCCCTCCAGTAGAGCGCCATCGCTCCCGCGATCAGCAGGGGAGCGCCAATGAAGGTGGAGAGGAACCACGGGTTGAGAATTGCCCGGTTGATCGACTGGAATGTCGAGACATACGCCTCATCATCCACCCTGGCCAGGGCAGGGGTGATCGATACCTGGAAGGTGAAGAACACCCCCGCGCTCAGTCCCGTCACCACGGTCGCCGCGGCCAGCGCCACCGGCGGCCACACCGGGGTCGATTTCGTTTCCGTGGCCAGGTCCTGCATGAAGGCGAGTGATTCGATCATTGGTGTGTCAGTCCTCTCGGTGTCCCGCTCGTTGCCATGAATTCATCCTGCCTTCCAGCCCTCGATCGGACATCCGCCCCGGGTCGGAATCACTCCTCCTCCCGCGGGATGAACCCGTCTCCGCCCGCCGCCCCGGACACAAAAGGAGCGGCCCTCCCGGACCGCCCCCTCCCGCATCCGCGCTGTCGTGCCTGGCCTATTTCGCGGCCCCGGCAGTCTCCGCCGCAACGTCCGGCGATGGCTCCGCGTCCGGGTCCGGCTCGTAGGTGAGCACTACCACGCCATTGGGCATCGGCTCCGTCTTCGTCAGGGTCAGCGACGTCCTGAACGGTCGCTCCTCGAACAGCCGTCGCCCGGATCCGAGCACCAGCGGGTGCACCATCAGCCGGTACTCGTCGATCAGGTTGGCCTCCATCAGGGTCTTCACCAGGGTGGCGCTGCCATGAATGGCGATGTCCTGTCCCGGCTCGTCCTTCAGCATCTGGACGCTTTGGATCACGTCCCCGGAAATCACATGGCTGTTGTTCCACGAGGGGTTCTTCAACGTTGTCGACACCACGTACTTCGGCATGTTGTTGAACCGGTCGGCGAATCCCGCCTCGTCGGTGCGGCCAGGCCATGCCTCCGCGAACCCCTCATATGTCACCCGGCCGAGCAGGAGCGCGTCGGTGGCGAATGTCTCCTTGAGCTTGTATGCCCCCATTTCGGCGCTCATGTATGGGAAATGCCACAGGTGAGGGTCTTCCATCACGCCATCGAGACTCACGAACATTGTCAGGAAAATGCGTCGCATCGATCGGTTCCTTTCCGATGGCACGAATGCCATCCACTCCACCGGCCTCAGGCCGCCAGCCGTTCGTCACGGACCGGTTCCCGCCCGTCGCACACCAGTTCCACCAGGTTCGCCGCCGTGACCGTCCGGGTTACCTGCTCGGACTGACTCGCCGGCTCGGTGGCCTCCGTCTTCGGCAGATGCGCCAGGGCAAATCCGCGCGGATCAACGAACTGGTGCACGCCATCGACCATCCGCCGGAACCATCCCCGCCCGTCTCCCATCCTGCTCGCTTCCCGAACCAGGCTTGCCCGGCGTCGCGCTTGTTGCCCGGCTTCGATCTCGTGGGTCTGAACGAATATCGCAAGGTCGCTCATCACAGGATTCATGGAAGATGCCCTTTCGGATGCGATCGATTCCGCGTGCGGTTCGACCAGGAGAGTGATGCTCCAGGGGCCGTTTCCCCTTGGCATACTGCTATCCTAGGGACACAAGTGGACCGGCTCCATATCCACTTTCGAGCAATTTCTTCAGCCACTTTGGCCGCCAGACTGGAGTCCGCACGCCCATGGATCTCCTCATCACCATCGACCGCGACGCCTCCGAACCGCTCGTCTCGCAGGTCTATCGTGGCATCCGCCAGGCCATCGAGCAGGAAACCCTTGGCCCGGGAGACCGCCTGGCATCCACCCGCGAATTCGCCCGCCAGCTTGGCATCACCCGCTTCACCGTCGACGATGCCTACGCCCGCCTCATCAGCGAGGGATACCTCGAAGCCCGCCACGGCTCCGGCACCTACGTCGCCGACCGCGTCCACGTCCCGACCTTCGATGCCGGCGGCGAAACCAGGACCGCCACCCCCAGCCGAAAGCTCTCCACCTGGGCATCGAACCTCCGTCCCGAGCCAGCGTCCGAGTCCTTACCGGATGCGGTCGAGTTCAACTTCTACGCCGGCACCCCCGCGCTGGACAGGCTTCCCACCGCTGTCTGGCAGCGCCTCATCCGCCGGGAAGCCCGGGAGCAGGCCGCCGCCAGTTACACCTACGGCTACACCGCCGGTCTTCCCGCGCTGCGAGAAGCAATCGCCGCGTGGGTGGCTCGCTCACGAGGTGTCACCTGCACCGCCGACCAGGTGCTCGTGACCAGCGGGGCGCAACAGTCGATGGACCTGGTCATGCGGATGCTGCTCGATCCGGGCTCGAAGGCGGTGGTCGAGGACCCCTGTTACCGTTTCGTCCGCCGCATCGCCTCGCTCACCGGGGCGTCCATCGTCCCCGTCCCGGTCGATGGCGCGGGGATGGATACGGATCAGCTTCCGGAGGCGGATCCCGCCATTCGTCTCGCCTGCATCACGCCGTCCCACCAGTACCCCACCGGCGCGATCATGCCACTGGCCCGCCGTCTCGACCTGCTCGGTTGGGCCGAACAGACCGGCGCCCTCATCTACGAGGACGACTACGACGGCGAACTCCGCTACGATTCGCGCCCCGTGCCCGCCCTCGCCGCGATCGCCACTGGGAACGGCCCCAACAACGTCATCTACAGCGGCTCGTTTTCAAAAGTCCTCTTCCCCGCCCTCCGGCTCGGCTACATCATCCTCCCGCCCGACCTGGTGAGCCCCTTCACCGACGCCAAGGCAACCGTCGACCGCCACGCCCCCATCCTCAACCAGGCCGTGGTCGCCGCGTTCATCGCCGAAGGTCATTTCGAGCGCCACATCGCGAAGATGCGCCGCATCTACTCCGGCCGCCACGACGCCCTCATCTCCGCCATGGACGAACATCTCGCCGGTATCGTCCACCGCGATGAGTCCATGCGGTCGGCCGGGCTCCACATCCTCACGCGATTCGATGTTGACCTGACCGAATCCGAACTGGAGGAACTGGCGTTCGCCAATGGCATCGGCCTCGAAGGCGCCAGCAAGTGCTACATCACCCCACCCGAGACACCGCACATCTTCTTGGGTTATGCGGCCCTCCCGGAAGAGCACATTCACGCTGGCATCGCCCGCCTCGGCCAACTCCTCCGATCGTGAGACCTAGCCATTTCGGCGATCGCCGCCTGGATACCTCCTATACGATGGGAAGTATTGCATGCTCGCCTGTCGTGGCCATCTCCGGTTCAGGCCGCGACTCCCTCCCGGAAGGGCTCCCCATGAGTACCGTCATCCCCGACCTCGACTCCGTTGCCCAGTTGCGCAAAGTCCGTCAAACGCGGCGCTTCGAACCGACGCCGGTGTCAGGCGACCTCCTGGAGGAAGTGCTCCAGGTCGCCCGGTGGACGGGCAGTTCGATCAATACCCAGCCGTGGCACTTCGTGGTGGTCACCGATCCGGACCAGCTCGAGGCATTGAGCAAGACCTCGCCATGGATCGACTGGCTGGCGGACGCACCCATGGCGGTCGCCATCGTGCTGGACGGCAAGCTGCCAGCGGTCGAGTACTTCGATGAGGGGCGGGTCACCGAGCGCATCCTGATCGCCGCGCGAATGCTCGGACTCGGCGCCGGAACCGCGTGGCTGGGCGATGAGGCTGGCCAAGCCCAGGCGAGGTCGATCCTCGGTGTGCCAGACGGCTACATCCTGCGTTCAGCGGTCGCCCTTGGCTACCCGGCCCCAGCCAACGCCGCCTCCGGCAAACCGCTCGTTGCTGGCCGTTTTCCGCTGGATCAACTCGTGAGCCATGGCATCTTCACCGACCGAAAACCCGCCAGGTCGTAACCGCGGCGGGCGCCAGATAATGGGACCTACGGTCTGCGACGCGAGTCCGTGGGTCCACCCGGTCAGGAGAACCGCACGCTGGACAGCCCCGGTTCTTCCGGCAGCGGATAGCAGCCATCCACCAGGTGAATCGAGCCATCGGCCGGCAGCAGGCCGCTCTCCATGTAGAGCGTGTTCGGCAGCGCCGCCAGCAGATGCAGGTGCGCGCCGCCCCCATGCGAGGCGTACGGAATGCCGAAGCCGTGCGCCATCAGCCCGATCTCCAGGCATTCGGTCAGGCCACCCGCCCGCCGCAGGTCCGGCTGCACCACGCCCACGCCTCGCCGCGCGAACAGGTCGCGGAACTGCGTAATTCCGTACCGGTTCTCGCCCGTCGCGATCGGGATGTGCAATCGGTCGGCCAGCATCACGTGGCCGTCAATGTCATCGGCCCGGATCGGCTCCTCGTACCAGACACACCCCATCTCCTGGTAGACCAGCCCGCGCCGTAGCGCCTCCGCCACCGAAAACGCCTGGTTCGCGTCCACCATCAGCGCCGCGTCCGGCCCGATCGCCCGCCGCACCGTCTCGATGCGGGCCACGTCCTCGCTCAACGTGTTGTCGCCCACCTTCATCTTCACGCCGCGGAACCCCTGCTCCATCGCCCGGGTGCAGACCGACGCGAGTCCGTCGTGGTCGAGTTCCAGCCAGCCGACCATCGCGTAGGCTGGCACCCGCTCCCGTTGCGCGCCAAGCAACCGCCACACCGGTTGGCCAACGGCCTTGCCGACAAGGTCCCATAGCGCCAGGTCGATCGCCGCGATCCCGAAGGTCGCCAGTCCGACGCTGCCGTGGTAATCCGTCAGCGTCCATAACCGCTGACGAATGCCCCGGATCTGGAAGGGGTCCATCCCGATGATTTCCGGAACCAGCTCCCCCTCGATCAGCGCCGCCAGCACCGCCGGGCTGGCCGCCACTCGCCCGAAGTAGGTGCTGCTCTCGCCGGATATCCCTTCGTCGGTATGGATCGTGACGTAGGTCGTGCCGTTCCGGTCCAGCAACTGGATCGCGTCTCGCACCGCGTGGGACTTCGCTTCGGAAGTGGAGGAAACCTCGACACGCGTGATCTTCATGGGGACTCCTGGGGGTCTATCGAACATTCGATCACCCGATCATCCCCCAGTCTCCCCAACCTGTCACGCCCTCGCCGATCGCTCCCGCCGCGCCCGGATCGCGGCCGCCACCTGGCCGATCACCAGCAGACCAATGGAGAACACCATCACGATGGTCGCGATCGCGTTGATCTCCGGCGAAATGAGGTAGCGAATCCGGTTGTAGATCACCAACGGCAGCGTCTGGACCCCGCCCCCGGCGACGAAGAACGTCAGCACGAACTCGTCGAACGAGAGGGTGAACGCGATCAGGGCCCCACCGATGATTCCCGGGCTCACCAGCGGCAGCGTCACCCGCCAGAACGTCCGCAACGGCGTCGCCCCCAGATCCGACGCGGCCTCCTCCAGGCGGAGGTCGAAGCCCGAAAAGCTCGTCAAAACGATCGTCAGCGTAAACGGCAAAGCGAAGATCACGTGGGCGATCAGGATCGTCAGGAATCCCGTGTCGATCCCGATCCGGTTGAACCAGATCAACATCGACACCCCGCTCACGATTCCCGGGATCAGCATGGGCAAGTAGAACAGCCCCTGCACCGCGCCTCGCCCCGGAAACCGGTACCGGCTCAGTCCGTAGGCCGCCAGCAACCCCAGCGTCGACGCGATCAGCGAGGTCGCCACCGCGATCTGAAGCGAGGTCCACAATGCGTCGATGAGTTGGTCATCCTCGCCGAGGTCCGAATACCACACCGTGGTCAGGCCGTTCGGAATCGTCGCCCGCCCGTCGGGGTTGAACGACGTGATCGCCACCACCAGGATCGGGGCGAACAGGAACACGTACACCAACCCAGCATACGCCCGTAGCAGCAGGTCGCCCCGTCCCTGGCGCGGTCTCACCTCAGCGGCCATAGATCTCCTCCACGTCCGCGAACCGGAAGAAGAGGGTCATCGCGATGATCACGATCACCGTCATCACGATCGAGAGCGCCGCTCCGAACGGCCAGTTGAATGCCTCGCCGAACTGGTTCGCGATCACGTTCCCCAGCATCACGTCCCCGGTCCCGCCCAGGAACTGCGGCGTTACGAACGATCCGAACACCGGAATGAAGAACAGGACGATCCCGGCGATCACGCCCGGCATCGTCAACGGCAGCACCACCCGCAGGAACGTCCGGAACGGCGTCGCCCCCAAGTCATGCGCCGCCTCGATGTACCGCTTGTCCAGGTTCCGGGCCGAGGCGTAGATCGGCAGGATCATGATCGGCAGGAACACGTGCACGAACCCCACGATCACCGCGAACCTGCTGTACAGCATCCCCTCCGGAAATCCCGGTATCCAGCCCAGCGCGCTGTCCATGAACCCGTTCGTCTGCAGGATCCCGATCCACGCGTATGTCCGCACGATGTAGCTCGTCCAGAACGGGATCAGCACCATCAGCAGCAGCACGCCCTGGCGCTTCGGATTCGCCACCGCCCCGATGTAGTACCCCACCGGATACGCCAGCAACAGCGCGATCACCGTCGCCAGCCCCGCGATCTCCAGCGTCCGGAAGAAGATGTTGCGATAGATGGGAGACGTCAGCACCCGGTCGTAATTCGCCCAGGTGAAGTCCTCCTGCATCAGCCCCGTATCGGCGTTCAGCGACCAGAAGCTGTACACCCCGATCAGCACCAGCGGGAGAATGACGAAACAGACCAGCACCAGCACCGGCACGCCGATCGTCAGCGCGGGAATCCAGGGGAGTCGCCTCGGTCCAGCCGCGGGAGCGCTCGCCGCCATCGCCTACACCCCCTCACCGTCCGGGATGATCACCAGGTCCTCCGGCCGCAGCCCCACCGAGACCGTCTCCCCCATCGCGTGCCGGTGGGCCGGATCGTCATGCGCGACATCGGCGGTCAGCTCCGTCCCATCCTCCAGCGCCAGCCGGTAGGACATCACCGCTCCCTTGTACACGCGGTCGCGCACCGTCGCCGTCATCCCGCCCAGAACGTCCAGCCGCACCTTCTCCGGGCGAATCACCACCGCCACCCGGCCAACCTCACCGGCCACGGGCCCGGGAACCGTCACCTCGCCGGTCCCGATCCTCAACCGCGACGAGGTCGAATCCCCGTCCACGACCTGTGCTTCCAGCGTCTGCGCCCCCATGAAGCTCGCCACGAACCGCGTTTTCGGCCGCTCGAAGATCTCCTCGGCGCTGCCTTCTTGCTCCACCCGGCCCGCGTTCATCACCACGATGGTGTCCGACATCGTGAGCGCTTCTTCCTGGTCGTGCGTCACATAGATAAAGGTGATCCCCACCCGCTGCTGGATATGCTTCAGTTCGATCTGCATTTGCCGTCGCAGCTTCAGGTCGAGCGCCCCCAACGGCTCGTCAAGCAGCAGGACGGTCGGCTCCACCACCAGCGACCGAGCCAACGCCACCCGCTGCTGCTGCCCACCGGAAAGCTGGCGCGGCTTGTGCGACCCGTGCGCCGGCAACTCCACCAGCGACAGCATCTCCTGTACCCGCTCGCTCACCTGTCGCT
Source organism: Chloroflexota bacterium (assembly GCA_023389575.1). Classification (GTDB taxonomy): domain Bacteria; phylum Chloroflexota; class Chloroflexia; order Thermomicrobiales; family UBA6265; genus JACCYX01. The sequence continues at coordinate 31,027 of JAEWEG010000025.1, forward strand.
TCGGAACCTTGCGCTCTCGCAGGCCAAACCCGATGTTGTCCGCCACGCTCATGTGCGGAAACAACGCGTAGCTCTGGAACACCATGGAGGTGTCTCGCTGATGAGGTGGCCGGTTCCCCATCGCCTCACCGCGAATCGAAATCTCCCCGCTGTCCGGAAACTCGAATCCGCCGATCATCCTCAGCGTGGTGGTCTTCCCGCATCCGGACGGCCCCAGGAACGTGACGAAATGCCCTCGCGGCACATCGAGGTTAATCGCATCCACCGCGGTCATAGCACCGAACCGCTTGGTGACATTCCGGATACTCACGTCGTAGTCGGTCATCGAGCCTGGCCCCACCGTGTCAGCGCGAACAGCCCGCGCCGGTCATCCCCCGCATACCGCTCCCGGTGCTGGCGGAAAGCCCCACGCCTCCCGCCAGCCCGAAACCAGCTTCCTCTAGCTGAGCAAGACCTCGCTCCACACCTCGTCCATCCGCTGCCGGACATCGGTGGCCAGGTCGATCGAGTTCACCAGGTTCGCCCCCTCCGGTGTCTCGAACCACGGCGCGAACTCTTCTGGAAGTTCGGCGTGGGCCTCTTCGTTCAGCGCCTCGTAGTACATCATGGTCATCTCGTGGGCCATCACGTCCGAGCGGATCAGGAAGTCGATGAACTGGTGCGCCTGGTCCACGTTTTCCGCCACCTTCGGAATCACCAACGTGTCCACGAAGGTCAGGCAGCCCTCTTCCGGCACGGTCCAGTTCACCGGGGCATCCTGGCTCATCGCCATCCGGCTCCGTCCCGCTGTCAACTGGCCCACCACGGCCTCTTCATTGATGAAGAGTTCCATGCCGTTCTGGTAGTCCTTCCAGTACTTGGACACGAGTTGCTTCTGCTCCAGCAGCGAATCACGGATCGCGTCCCAGTCGCCCGGGTTCAACGGATCGTCCCCCAGGTACAGCGCCGTGGTGCCGATCCGCGCCTGCGCCTGGTCCATCATCGTGATCTTGCCGCTGTACTGCTCATCCCACGTCACGCCCCACGTCGTCGGCGCCTCCGAGAACGTGTTCGTGTTGTACGTCAGGCAGTAGAACACCCGGGTCCAGGGCACCGCGTAACTGCCGCCATCCTTGGCATAGATCTCGTTCTCCTGGAACTCGGCGTACAACTGTCCGTAGTTTTCCAGCTTCGAGATGTCCACCGGCTGCAACAGATCGGCCGACATCGCCCGCTGCACCCAGTCCGTCGTCCCAATCAGGAAGTCCGTCTGCTCGCCCGCGTTGAGCTTCGCCCACCACTCATCGTTGCTGGCGTACGTGCTGACCGTGTTGACCGTGATCCCGGTTTCTTCCTCGAACTGCGGGATAACCTCTTCCAGGAACGGCACGTACAGGTACATCACATTCAGTTCGCCGCCATCCTGGAAGCTCAGGTTCGGAGCCGCGTACCGGCTGGATGGCGCGCCCAACGCCACCAGCGGCGACGCGGCCGCGACCGCCGCCCCACCCGCCACCAGGGAGCGCCGGTTGATCTTCCTGCCCGAAGCACTCGAAATGCTGGATGTCATGGATGCGTTCTTCATGGTGAGGTTCCTTCCTGTGTCCCGTTCGAACCACGCGCACACCGCCTCCGCGGGAATCACGATCCCACCGGATACCCGTCACGAACGCCATCGCCACGTTCCGGTATCCGCGTGCCAATCAGTCGTGCCCCCTTCCGCCATCGTCTATCCAGAGCGGATTCCTGTCAGGTTGTGTGTCATGTTGCGGCAATCCTACCCCATCCCACGTTTCGGGCTCGCCCGCCGCCTGGTTCGCCCGCCAACCTTGCCCCAATCAGCGAGCGCCCGCTTGTGCGCGTCGTCCATCCTTTCGCCATGATCGTCCCGCATTAACGCAGCAGGCCCGGAAGCAGACGCTTCCGGGCCCGGCCCTCCGGCCGCCCAGGTGGGACGGGCGACCAGAGTGGTGTGGATTGTGAAGGCATGCCCCCAGCGCGATGCCTCCCAGGTAATGGTCTCGTTACTCCGCGTTGATGATCGCGATCGCCCCGTGGGTCGCATGTCCGAACGCGTGGTTCACGGCGATGTACTCGCCCGGCTCGTCCAGCGTGAACTCCACGCAGGCACCGTCGCCGGGGCCAATCGTGATGCCCTGCAGGCCGTACAGCGGGTTCGCCGGGTTGGCATTCACGTAGGCCTTGTCGAAAATCGCGCCAACCACGTGGAAGCTGCACCAAATGTTTGGCCCGGCGTTCACCACGAAGATGCGGACCGGTTCACCGACCTTCACCGTGATGGGGTTCTCGACGTACTGATTGGCGTACCCGTTGAAGGTCACCAGATCCATCATCGCGCCGCTGGCGAGCATCATCTTCGCCATGCTCGGCACCTGAATCTCGTCGTCCGGGTTCTCGAAGTAGTACTCGTTCTGCACGAATACCAGTTCCTGCGCCGGTGACCAGCCTTCCTGCGGGTCGACGATCATCGTGCCGAACATCCCGGCTCCGATGTGCATCAACACTGGCGCGGTGCCGCAGTGGTACATGTACGCGCCCGGCGTGGTTGCCGTGAAGGTCCAGGTGAATTCCTCACCCGGGGCGACGTTGCGGTAGTTCACGTTGGGCGGCGTCTTCGCTGAGTGGTAGTCGAGCGAGTGGGTGATCGCGCCCTCGTTGCGGACGGTCACCGTTACTTCGTCGCCCTGAACCACGCGATGCACTGGACCGGGAATCGTCCCGTCCCAGGTCCAACCGGCATACGGCGTGTCCTTCGCCACGAACACCGTCGCGTCGATCGCCGTAATCGTGATGTCCTTCGGGCCTGGTTCCACTGGCTGGATGAATGGGTCGTAGACCACATGCTCGACCGGCGCCGAAGGCACCGGCGTGGAATCGCCTGTCCCGTGTTCGGGGTCGTGACCGCCGGAGTACGCCCCTTCCGGCGTCGCCTCGTCCTGGGCCAGCGCGCCCGCCGCCATGAAGCCCGGCGTGGCGATGCCGAGCGCGGCCGCCGCCTTCAGGAACGCCCGTCGGTCGGGCGCCTGCTGGGCCAACCGCTGCCCAAGCGTGGTCGAATCCAAATCAACGTTGACTGGTAGCCGCATGAATCCCATCGTGAACTCCTCTCACCGGGCGCACCTGAATGGAACGCCCCCGTTCCGCGAAGGGTGTTGGTTTCCTCACGAACCCGCGTGCTCGCCAACTCCCTTGACCCTAGTTTGGTTCAGTCAGGGAAAGGGTACCTCAGACCGGAAGGTGGTTTCCTTAGCACTCCGGGGTAGTTGCCCCTCACCCCACCGGGTAGGACAACCGCGAACACCTCTCTCACCTTCCATCCCGCAGCCGGATGAGGCGCCTCCGAGCCCATGCCGACCCGTCCTCGTGTAGTCCTTTAGGACTAGCCCGAATGGTTGCCATTTCCTGGTCCTCACCCTAGAATGATGACAGCAGGGGACCCACTACATTGACGAAGCCGGAACTATATCAACGCAAAGTTCTGTCGAACTCATATACAGACACGGCATGGCTTGCCGGGAGCAATGCCGGTATTGCAGAGGCCAATCCCACCTAGCCAGGTCCTTTCAGAGCGCGGGCATATGAATATTGTTGTTCTTGACTCTCCCCTGCCCCCGCGCTCGAAGGCCCTTCAATATCGTAGATAGTCCAAGCAGATAATCCGATTTTGAAGGCCATTCAAGAACACTGGTCGCGACCAATATACGAACCTGCGCGCGCGACCTGACGAATACTGGGAACTACCCGAAAACCATCCACACGCCTTGCCCATGGTTCTCAACACAATAAACAGCCCTTTTCGCGGAAATAACCTCAATCGCCCTCCTCGCCTGAGCTTTGAACCCGTGACGTGCTGATTCGCTTTTGCGTGAATCAGCACGTTTTCGTTTGTACGTGGTGGCGACCAGATACCCTCAGGGAATACAGGCGTGCTAGAATTAGCCGACATCGACTATTCGGAGGCGACCATCAATGTCATCACGCCGGACGCCGCTTGCGCTTTCCATCCTCAGCACCTTGCGAGATCGCCCGATGCATCCTTATGAAATCCGTCAAACGATGCTCGCCCGCAAGCACGACCGCGTCGTCAACATGCCGGGCGGGTCGCTCTACAGCACCATCAACCGCCTTGAGGAAGACGGCCTGGTCCACCCCATCGGCACCCAGCGCGAGGGTCGCCGGCCCGAACGCACCGTCTACGACCTCACGTCCGAGGGCGAAACCGTGCTGCTGGACTGGCTCCGCGAGACCATCGCCACGCCGGAACCCGAGCACTCGCAATCCGCGACCGTGATGGCTTTCCTCCCTCACTTCACACCCCGCGAAGCCACCAGCCTGCTCCGCGAACGCCTGTCCAGGCTGAGAGCCATCGATAACGAAGAGCGACAACAACTCCAGGAACCGTTCTGGACCAGGCTCCCCCGTCTCTTCCGCGTCCACGACGAATACGTCACGCACATGCGCGGCGCGGAACTGGAATGGCTCGAATCCCTGATCGAGAACCTCGAAACGGGCGCCATCACCTGGCCACCATCGATCATCGACCTCCATAAGCGCCGTGGAACCTGGGTCGACGACCAATCCGAGCCAGGAGAAACTCCGCCCGTCTGATCATCAAACAGCTCACGATGCATCGACCTCAGCCGCTTCCACTCAAGGAATCGCCCCGTGTCTCACCAGGACTCTCCTCCCAACCCCGCCCAATCCACATCTCGATGGGCAAACCTGCTCACGCTTGTCACCACGTCACGCGTCCGCTGGGCCGTGGTCGCCTTCTGGATCGTGGTCATCGCCCTCACCGCGCCAGTGGCGAGCCGTATCGGCGAAGTCGAAAGCAATGGCAACCGCTCGCAGTTGCCCGCTTCGTCCGAATCACTGGAAGCAGACCTGCGACTGGACGAGTTCGAGGAGGGCGACACCATCGCCGCCCTGATCGTCTTCCATCGCGACGCCGGGCTGACCGATGAGGACCGCTCGGCGGTGAGCACCGCCCAGGAGCAAATCCAGGAGGCCAATCCCGCCTATGTCGTCACCGACCCCGTCCCTTCCGAAGATGGCAAGGCCACGCTGCTGACCGTGATCCTGCCAAATGGCAGCGACGAGGAACGCACCGATGGCGTCAACGAACTCCGCTCCATCCTCCAGGCCAGCGTGCCTGACGGCCTCGATGCCAAGGTCACCGGCCCGGCCGGCATCGGCGTCGACCTTGGCAAGGTCTTCGAGGGCATCAACGGCCGCCTCCTGATCGCCGCCGCGATCGTGGTCGCCGTGCTGCTGCTGATCACCTATCGCAGCCCCTTCCTGTGGGCGATCCCTCTCCTGGTGGTGGGCTTCGCCGACCGCCTGGCCACCGCCATCGTGTTTCTCCTCGCCAAGACCTTCGACTTCACCACCAGCGGCCAGAGCGTGGGAATCATGGCCATCCTCGTGTTCGGCGCCGGCACCGATTACGCGCTGCTTTTGATCGCCCGCTACCGCGAGGAGTTGCGCCGGCACGAGACGGCTTCGGGCGCCATGGGGGTCGCCCTCCGCCAGGCCGCGCCAGCCATCGTCGCATCGGGCGGGACCGTGATGCTGGGCCTTGCCTGCCTCTTCGCCGCCGACCTCAACTCGAACCGGCTGCTCGGCCCAACCGGCATCGCCGGCATCCTTTGCGCGCTGATGCTCACGCTCACCCTCCTGCCCGCGATCCTGGTCATCGTCGGCCGGGGCGTATTCTGGCCGTTCGTGCCAAAATTCGGTTCGGAGCAAAACGAAAACGCCAGCATCTGGGCCCGCCTCGGCGCCTGGATCAGCCACAATCCCCGCCGCGTCTGGATCGGCACAACCATCGCCCTCCTGGTCCTCTCGGCCGGCGCGCTCAACTACACCGTCAGCTTCACCCAGGCCGACCAGTTCACCAATGAACCGGAAGCGATCCAGGGCGCGAACCTGATCGCCGAAAGCTTCCCCGCCGGCAGCAGCTCGCCCACCATCGTGGTCGCCAACCGCGACGCCACCGAGCAGGTCACCTCCATCGTCAGTGGCGTAGAGGGCGTGGCCAATGTCCGCCCCTCAAGCGAATCCGATACCTACGCCTCCCTCTCGGTCACGCTCACCACCGAGCCGGGCACCGATGCCGCCTTCGCCGTGATCGAGGACATCCGCAGCGCCCTGGCGACCGTTCCGGAAACCGACGCGGTCGTTGGCGGCGCCGACGCCGAGGGCCTCGACAAGCAACAGGCGGGCCTGCGCGACCAGCAGATCGTGATCCCGCTCGTCCTGGGCGTGGTGTTCGTGGTGCTGGCGGTCCTGCTGCGGTCGCTTCTGGCGCCGTTGCTGCTGCTGGCGACCAGCGTCCTCTCCACCATCGCCGCGCTGGGCGTGACCGTGCTGATCTTCCAGGGCCTGCTTGGCTACGAGGGCCTACAGGCGGGTGTCCTCCTGCTTGGGTTCGTGTTCCTGATCGCGCTGGGCGTGGACTACAACATCTTCCTCATGAGCAGGGTGCACGAAGAAGCGCCGCTCATCGGAACCCGGCCCGGCATGTTGCGCGGCCTCACGGTCACCGGCGGCGTCATCACGTCGGCGGGCATCGTGCTGGCGGCCACCTTCGCGGTGCTGGGTATCCTGCCGTTGGTGGCGCTGGCCCAGATCGGTTTCCTGGTCGCCTTCGGCGTGCTGCTCGATGCCCTCCTGGTCCGCTCGGTGCTGGTTCCAGCCATCACCCTGGACCTGGGCAAGCGCATCTGGTGGCCGAGCGCCCTTGGCAAGCAGGACGGCACCCCCACCGCCTGATCGCCCGCGCTCGAGCCCAATCGTCTAATCAAACGAGGAGGGGGGAGGCGGCACTGGCCGCCTCCCTCGTTCAGTTCCCGACCTCCGCCGCTTCCAGCCACCCATTGGGCGTACAATCCGCGGACAGGGTCACTCTCATGCTTCGCCAATCACCAGGCAGGACCAGGATGGACGCTCCGCCCGTCAATCCCCGCCGATCGCCAGCGTCGAGGTCCCGGCTCCCCTCCGGGAGGCTCCCCCGCGTCTCGCCCATCTGGCTGACCATTCCCGCGATCATTGCCATCATAGGCACGGCGGTATCCGCCAGCGACGCCATCGCCCACGACACCGGCTACACCACGGTCACGATCTGGTGGCTGGCCAGCCTCGGTTTCCTACTCCTCGCCGCCCTCCCACCAAGCCCGCTCCACTGGATTTCCGGAGCCTGGACCCGGCCCACACCGCGAACGTGGGCGCCCTGGATCGGGATGATCGCGATCGCCGCCATCCCCCGCCTTGTCCTGCTTGACCGCTTCCCCACCGTCCTCGACGGCGACGAGTCCGCCTTCATCATCCGCGCCGTCGCCTTCCGGCGGGGAGACCTTTCCGACTGGTTCGGCATCAGCTTCTACGGAAATCCCAATAGCTGGGCCGCCGCGCAGGGACTCGTTACCGAGATCGCTGGAACCGGCCCCGCCGGGCACCGGTCACTCAGCGCCCTTGTCGGCATCATCGGCGTTCTTGCCACCTGGCGACTTGGCCGCCATCTCCTTGGCGAACCTGCGGCCAGCATCGGCGCGATCCTGCTCGCCGCCTGGCCGCTCCATCTGCATCTCAGCCGGGTCGCCCTCAACAACATCACCGATCCCGCCGCCCTTTCCCTCTCCCTGCTCTTCCTGGTTCGAACCGTCACGTTTCGCCGGCCCATCGACGCCGTTGCCTGCGGGTTCTCGCTGGCACTCGGGCTCCATGGCTACTATGGTGGGCGCGCGTTCCCCTTCGTGATCCTGGCGCTCCTTCCAATCCTCGCCTTCCGCCACCGGCTCGGCATCCGGAACACGGCCTTCTTCCTCTCCTGGATCGTGATCGCCTTCGTGTCGGCCGCGGCCCCCCTGTTGGCAACCTTCCAGGGCAATCCGTCCGAATTCGGGGGCCACATGGAAATGGTCTCCCCGTTCACGCTCGCGAATCTGCGCGAACAGCCAGTCGAAACCATCCGCCTCTACCTCCCCAACCTCTGGGAGGCCATCACCTATCCCGCCACCGGAGGCCATGTTGGGTACTTCCGCCATGGCCCGCCTTATTTCGGCTGGCCCCTCTGCGTCCTGATTGGCATCGGCGCCATCACCCTGCTGGTCCGCCTGGCACGATCCCGCGACATCTCCGCGTTGGCTTGTCTCGCCATCCCCTGGGCGCTACTCACCGCCGGCATCGCCACCACCGTCCCTATCTCCGGCCAGCGCTTTCTGGCCCTTACCCCCATCTTCGCGCTGGTGGCGGGTCTGGGCCTCCGCGGTCTCGCGTCCCAGATCGCCCATCTCGATTCCTCCCGCCTCCGCCTCGCGCCAAACGCCATCAGCATCCTCGCGCTCGCCGTCCTGACAACGGCCCATCTCGCCTGGATGGCCTCCGAAGACCGCCAGATCGAAACCTACGGTGACATGCGCACCATCGCGGCCTGGGATCTTGGCTGGCGACTCTCCCGTGATCTAGTCGACCCCTCGCCCACCATCTACTTCGCCGGCGCCCCCTTCATCTGGTCCCAGAGCTTCCCAGCCTCACCTTCCTCACCGGCGATCTGCCCATGACCGATCTCGACACTCCGCTCGAAGACCCCGCTGACGTTCCCCCGCTTCCGCCTGGCGCCATACTCGTCCTTGTCCCCGAGCGAGCCGCCGAACGCTGCATCGTCGAGGCCGCCCATCCCGAAATCCTCGTCTCCGAAGCTCTCACCCGCGACAACGTCATGCTCTACTACGTCTTCGCCACCGAACCACCCGCGTTTTGGTCAACCGACCCCACTCCCGCCGATACCACAGCCGCTCCCGCGCCGCCCGCCGCCTGCTGAGCGCGACGAGGCCCACAACGAAGCCGGGGAGACGGCATTCGCCATCTCCCCGGCTTCTTCATGTACCAGCTATGTTGTCACGCGGTCAGGCGTCAGCCGCCAAGACACCCCTGTGATCCTCAATAAAATCATGGGTACGACTCTTTCTGTTTTGACTCAGCAGCTGGCTGCTTCGAGACCGAGCGAACACATTACCACCATTCCGGTGACGTCGGTCGCTAAACAAGACAGTGACTCATCACCTTCAATTTTGTCGGTTCCGACAACGCTGATGAGGGGAGACGGCTCCCCAATTCCTCTTACTTGAGGTACGATCTAGAAAGGGACTCACAATACAAACTTGTGCTTTAGGAGTAGCGATGAGCCTGTTGGATTCCAAGTTGCGACTCTACGGTCGAGAGACCGAGTACCAAATTATCCGAAGTTCACTAGATCAAGTTGATCAAGGCAACACTGGCAAGGTGATTCTAATTAGTGGAATTAGTGGAGTCGGCAAATCGGCCCTCGCCGACTTTGTGCTCACTGAGGCCGCGCAAACAGGATTCGATGTTTACCAAACAGCCTGTGAGCCGTTTCACGAAGGAATGAGCTTCTTCCCTGTTCGAGAAATTGTGAGACAGGTGGCTGGCCCTCGACCCGTAAGGGCACTAGTGTCCGAACTGTTCGGAAACGGCTCCCCTCAAGCCGAAATGGCTTCAGTGGGTGATTCGCTTAGTGCGGACCCAGCCAGCCGTCGCGAAGCCTTGGTGGCTACCTTCTCCAATGTCATTCTAGGTCGCTTTCAAAAGTCGGACGCACGCCCAATAGTGATTTTCATAGATGACCTAGAGCATTTGGACGCGGGTAGCGCTGATGCTCTGATCTGCTTGGTATCGCGGCTAGATGAGGGAAGAGTACTACTGTTTGGAGCGTACCGAAGTGACCGGGTTACCGACTCGCGCCATCCGCTCAAGCCGTTAATCAGCTCGTCCCGCCGCATGCCAGATGCATTTCTCGGGGTTAGCCTTAGTGGATTTACCGCGCTAACGTTTGATTCGTTCGTGGATGTGCTTCTTGCAGGCCCTACAGAACTCCCAAACTCGTTTTATGAAAAGCTTTTTAGAGAAACTGAGGGCAATCCGCTATTCACGCGCGAAATATTGCGAATGCTGAGTGCTCCGAAACTGGATGGCACTCTAGGACCACTATCTTTCGAAAATAGTGTCTGGCGCTTTGATGGAGACATAGACCTCTGGGCGATTCCCACGACAGTGGAAGAGGTCATCGCATCACGGCTCGATCTTCTGGATCCTGACGAACGTCGCAAACTAGAATTCGCCTCGGTTATCGGAAGGCGATTTGCATTTGAGGTTCTCAGCGGAATCATGGAGTCCGGCGAAGACGACCTAGTTCGAGACCTTGAAAAGTTTCTAGGCTTTGACCTCATACGCGAGCTAGATAAAAGTGATGACAGGTTCGAATTTTCTCATGGCAAGATCCGCGATGTCCTTTACAGTTCCCTGAGCGGACTACGCCGACGTCGTATTCATGGACAGGTAGCAGCGGTTATCTCCGAATTAATGGGGTCCGCGAATGAAGACTGGGATGCGCTGATTGGAGAACACCTCTATCTAGCCGCACGCCATGCTGACGCATTTCCCTATCTTCTTCGAGCTGCCAGGAACGCACAAGCAACTGGCTCCGCGTCCGAGGCCTCAAGTTTGTATCGCAAGACACTTGAAGCATCTACTTCCGGAGTAATATTCGAAGATGATGACTCTCGGCAATCGATTCAACTAGAACTCGCCGAAGCGTTAATAACTGCGAGCGAGCCTAGCGATGCTGGGACGCTACTCGAGCAGTTGCTTGGCCTTGAGAATCCCGTCACCATTCGTGTTCGTGCACTCAACTTATTGGGTGATGCCCTCCTCTTTGATGGAGAAGTCGATCAGGCTCTTCAGGCTTACCAGCAGAGTATGGAACTTGCTGAGCGACTCGGAGATAGCATCGCAATTTGTGAAGTCTTGTGTGACCTGGCCGAGTTGCATGGTCGTCAATATGAGTCCAAAGCTGGATTGAATGCCACCAGCGCCGCCGAGCATCGTGTAGCATACGTATCATACGTGGAGCACGCCTTTAGGCTTCTATCCCAAATACCCTCAGGACAATTACGCGCACGAATTCTTCGCAACAAAGCCAAGCTATCAAGAGTTTCAGGTGATCTCAATGAAGCAGAAACCCTATACCGTCAGTCGATTAACTCCGTAGATAGTCGAGTCTACAGCCACAGATTCTTGATTCCTTACGTCAAAACTCTCCGACGATCCGGAAAGACCGACGAAGCTCTTCGCATCATCGATCGCATCATAGCTTGGAGCAGCCAAGTCAGTTCTCGTCGCTCCCAAGCGATCGCGGAGCAGTACCGTGCAATGATCCTAATGACCATTGGCGAGAGTTCAGAAGATCTTGCAGAAGCCTGGAAAGTCGCTGACCACGCGCTCCGTTCCCATCGATCCATTGGTTACGCGCAAGGAATACACGAAACCGAGATGATTCTGGGAGAGATTGCGCTACGAATGAATGATCGCTCTGAGGCAATTGATCGATTTAGTTCATCCGTGGGACGTAGAGACTTACCATGGAAGCAACTTCTTGAGATTGTTATTGGTGAACTCGCGGCAAATGGCGAGGAGGATAGAGCGAATGTCGTACGCACTCATGGCTTGACAGAGATGGAGGTCTAGTGCACAAGTCAATTCACTCTAGCCGCCACTTAACGCTTTATATTGCTGTCCTCATGACCTCAACCATGGTAATTGGCGCAGCTCTCTGGACTGTGGGACCAAGATCGGGTGACAAATATACTGAACTCGGTGTCAGCCTCTTCACCAGTGCTAGCGTCGGATTGGGTCTCGTGGCCGTGGATCGACTAATCGCCAGGAGAGCAATGGAGCGAGAAGAGGCAGCCGCGGAAGAAAGACGGTTTCTTGCTAGCCTAATGGCTCGAGCCGACTTGACTGGAGCGCGATTGCGCGGGCGTATGCTCTCCGGTGTAATGATGTTGGGCCAGACTCTTGATACCGCTGACATGAGGGGGACGACTCTTGACCGTGTCGACTTTCGTCAGGCTTCGCTTGTCAGAGTGATGCTAGACGGTGCGGAAGCATCAGATGCGAACTTCGCTAAGGCGGACTTCAGAGAGTCAAGTGCTCTGCATTTTTCCGCTATAGAATCCTGTTTCGATGGCGCCACCTGCGTTCAATCTACATGGAATCACAGTCATTTTCGTGATTGCAGTTTGGTGGGCGTGAAGTTGTTTCGATCCATGATTAGTTCGGCCGAGTTCACATCTTGTGTATTGAGGCAGGCTGATTTCGGCAAGGTAGAAGGTGAGGACGTCCTCTTCTCGCGGTCAGATTTACGAGCATCCACCTTTATGGGAGCGCACTTGTTGCGGCCGGACTTTTCGGCCGCAGACTTGCGTGGGGCAGACCTGACTGCAGCTGTTATTGAAGAACCGAACTTAAGCGGTGCGGATCTCCGTGATTGCCGCACAGTTGACCTAGTGCTTCGCAATCCTCTCACAGATTCTAAGACCCGGCTTCCAGACTCGTTTGAGATACAGCATATCGGAGCAGGTTGAATGGCAACATTCGTTTCCGACATCGATGGAACGCTTCTCAACTCAGGGCGAACCCTTTCTGATCGAACCATCGCTGCGATCCGTTCAATTCGAAACAACGGCCATTCCTTTGTGCTGTGTTCGTCTCGCATGCCATCATCAATGAGGCTCCTAGAAAGTCTCTACAACGGAGTCAATGAACCACTTATTGCCTATAACGGTGGGCTCGTTATAGAAGCAGATGGCAGCATCGTGCACGATGTCCCCATTGCCGTGCACGATGCAGAGAAAGTGTTTGGTTTGTGCGACGAGCTTAACGTCCACGGAAGCTTCTACTCAGGCGATGACTGGTACATTTGGAAGGTTGATCATTGGTCTGACCGGGAGACAGCGAATACAGGGATTAAGCCGCATCGAGAGTACGCCTCTTGGTACATGAGAGAAGGAGTAGTAGACTGTAGCCCTCCGCACAAGATTATGTGCATGGGAGACCCTATAGCAATTGAGGAAATTCAATCAAGGCTATCCAAAATTAAAAGCCTGGTAACCTATCGATCAAAGGACACATATCTTGAAATAGCGAATTCTCGATGCTCTAAGGGAGCCGGCGTGGATGCAATCCTCAAGAAGCGTGGGGTCGCAAAAGGTGATAGCTACTTTTTTGGAGATAACTATAACGACCTCTCTGCCTTTGCAATCGTCGGCACATCAATAGCCGTAGCAAATGCCAAATCCGAGGTAATTGCGGCGGCCACGACGATGACTGGCCGCCATCATGACGACGGAGTTGCTGAGTTTCTAGAATCATGGCTAAGAGCATAGAGTATATATTCTAGAGACTTCCTATCCTCAACTCTATCAAACACAAATCATTCTCCCAATCTTTTTGGCGTGAAGTGCTCAGCAGTCTGGATTGAAACCCCAAATTGCATTACATTCGGTTGAGAGCACATCTTTCAAGCTGCACCATCGAGGCCGCCCATCCCGGAATCCTCGTCTCCGAAGCTCTCACCCGCGACAACGTCATGCTCTACTACGTCTTCGCCAATGAACCACCCGCATTCTGGTCGACCGATCCAACTCCCGCCGAAACCACCGTCGCTGCCGCGCCGCCCGCCGCCTGCTGAGCGCGACGCGGCCCACAACGAAGCCGGGGAGATGGCGAATGCCGTCTCCCCGGCTTCATCATGTACCGATGTACCGGCTATGTTGTCACGCGGTCAGGCGCCACTCCTCGCGCGTCGGGATGCCCGTGTTCGGGTACTTGGTCGGCGTCTTGCCTGGCTTGCCGGGCTCGCTGGTGCAGTTGAACACCTTCACCACCGTTTCCTGGTCGTCATACACGTTCAGCCAGTTTCCGTCGTCCGAAAGCTGTTCCGACGTCATGTGACACCAGTCGGCGCCCTGTTCGTCCAGCCAGTACTCGCCCGGCGGCACGTTGATCCAAAGAATCTTGCCCGCGCCGTCCGTCGTCCTCGTGTCGGCGTATTCCCAGGCGTCGCCGTTCCACCACACCAGGTCGAACTCCTGCCCGCCCTCGTAGCGTTCGCAATCCACTTCCGAGACGAATGTCGCCGTGCCGCACTCGTACTTGTAGACGGTGATCCTGCCGTACTCCGGGTCGAACCGCGGCACGTTGTACCAGTAGCAGGAGATCGATTCGCCGGCCCCGACATCGATGTCCAGCGTATCGCCCATCGAGAGCGGTGTCGGTCGAAGCTCACCCATCCGCTGGCCGTAGCAGTCCCAGACGAAGGCGTATTGCGTGTTCACCGGAACCGACTCGGTCACCGTGTACGGCCCGGGCTCCAGCCCACCGAAGTACACCGCGTACTGCACGCGGTCGCCAGTGTCGCTCTGCGAGGCATACCCCATGCCGTTGAGAGTGAAGGTCACGCCGTTGGTGCCTTCGGTGCAATCCTCCGTCGGGTCGGCGTCCCAGGCATCGACGTCGTAGCCTTCCGGGCAGATGTACTTGAAGATCGTGATCTCGCCCGGTCCAGCCGGGATGTTGTACCAGAAGCAGAAGTAGTCGGTGTTCGGCAGGCCGATTTCCGCTTCGAGATATCCGCCGGGTGCCTCAACCCGCCGGGGGAACCCGTCGGCGATCGCGCCATTCACCATCGCCGTCATCCCGCAGATCACCACCGGATCGCCGTAGCCTCCCGGGATGTATTCCTGGATGCTGAACGGTCCCATCGGAACGCCATCCCACATCACCTGGCCATTGCCATCGGTGATGCCGAAGACATCCCCATCATCGTGCGTCAGCTTGAACTGCACGCCTTCGTGGTATTCGGTGCAATTCTCCTGGTACCAGGCATCGTCTTCCTCGTAGCCTGTCCCTTCCGGGCAATGGAACTTGTTCACCGTCACCGTGCTGTGGTCTTCCAGCACGTTGAATACGTCGCACCACAGCAACTGGCTGTCGCCGACGACGCGCGTGAAGGAGTTGCCGCCGTTCAGCTGCACCCGGTGCGTCGGCACCACGTCATCGAGGCTCGGATAGGCTTGGATCTTGCAGTAGACGATCGGCTCGGCATAGCCATCGGGCACGTCCTCGGTCACGGCGATCGAGCCTGTCGGCACGTCAGCGAATTCCGCGTAATTGCCACCACCGGTCGCGTTCGCGTCCTGATTGTACGCACCGCTTGTCACGTTGAAGGCCACGGTTCCCGGGTCCTCATGGCAGTTCGCGGCGAGTTCGTAGATGTCCGCGTTGTAGGCATCGAATCCTTCCGGGCAGGCGTGCTTGTTGATCGCGACCTGGGCAACGCCTTCCACCAGCGGGATCACGTACCAGTCGCAATAGACCACTTCGTCATCGAGCAGGTTCCACTCGATCGTCGCCTGGGTGATCGGCATCCGCATGATCGCGGTCTCCGGCCCGCCGTTGGATACGATGCCCTGGCAGATCACGATCAGTTGCTGGGGCGGGGTCAATTGCTTCACGCTCACGGTTCCGGTCGGAACCTCGCCGAACGCCACCACGCCATCGTTGATGTCACCGGTCGACTGCGTTTCGCTGAACGTGCCGTTCGTGACACCGAACACCACGCCATTGCGCGAGTCGGTGCACTCGGTGGCCAGGCCGTCATCCGAAATCGTCGCGAAGTCGATAGTCGCCGGGCATTCCCAGTAGTTGATGTTGAGCGAACCGACCTGCTCGTTCTCGGGCTCGATGACACCGCCATCACCCATCACGAACCAGTCGCAGTACACGATTTCCTCATCGATGAGGTTCCACTGGATCGATCCGTTGGAAACCGTCATCTCCATCAGCCCGGTCTCCGGGCCACCGTTCGAGACAATGCCCTGACAGGTCACGTAGGTGTTGGCGGAGGGGACGGTTTGGGTCACCGTTCGCATGCCGGTCGGAACTTCGAGGAACGACACATGTGAATCACCGTAGAAACCGGTAAGTTGCGAGTTCCCGTCGGGCCCACCCTGGTCGATCGTGAATTCCACGTCGTTGACCTGGTCGCATTCCTGAAGCATCTGGTCGAGCTGGTCCTCGTCCATCGCGTCCAGGAACGTGTACCCGTCAGCGCATTCCCGGTATTCGATCTCGATCGCGCCAACCAGCTCGCCAACGGGCTCGGTCGGCTCCTCGGTCGATGTTCCGCCCTGGGCCATCACGAACCAGTCGCAGTAGACGATCTCCTCGTCGATCAGGTCCCACTGGATGCTGCCGCCAGAAACGGTCATCTCCATGTCGCCAGTCTCGGGTCCACCGTTGGACACGATTCCCTCACACACCACGTACGTTATGGCGAAGGCGTCCGTCTGCGTGACGGTTCGCATGCCGGTCGGCACTTCGGTGAAGGAGATGTGCGACTCACCGAACTCGCCGGTCTCCTGCGTGTTTCCGTCAGGCCCACCCTGGTCGATGGTGAACTCGACGCCGTCGACCTGAGCGCATTCCTGGAGCATCTGGTCGAGCTCGTCTTCATCCATCGCGTCGAGGAAGGTGTAGCCGTCCGGGCACTCGCGATACTCGATCTCGAAGGCGCCGACCAGATCACCGGTTGGTTCTTCGCTGCCTTCCTCGGTGGGCATCTCGGTCGGCTCTTCGGTCACCGGCTCGGTGGCCATGTCCTCTTCCGGAATGTTGAAGAACGAACAGGCAACTTCATGCCCAGGCTGGACCAGGTAGGTGATGCCGCCATTCTCCTGCGCAACAATCTCGTAGGGGGGCCTGTTCGCTTCGTCCTGCGGCGTCCGCGCGACTGGCGCCGTGTTGCAAAACACGATCGGCTCGGCGAATCCCTCTGGAATGTCCTCTGAAATCATCACCTCGACATGCGGAACATCGTCGAACCTCACGGTACCGGTGGGACCGCTGGTGTCAGTCTGCTCGTACTGCCCGCCGTCGCTAACGGTAAAGTCCACACCCTCGTAGCGCTGGCCGCAGTCATCCGCGATCGTTTCCATGGACACGATCTGCGGGGGCTCGTACCCGGCTGGGCAGATTGACTTCTGGATGACGATCCTGCTGGCATCGGTCGTCTGCACCAGCCACGAGCAGAACACGATCTCGTCGTCCTGCAGATTCCAGTTCGCCACGCCATTGCTGAGCGGGACGTTCTGGTAGCCGGTCTCCGGACCGCCGTGCTGCACGATGCCATTGCAGAATACCGCGGCCGTCGCGGTGGTGTTTTCACTCATGAACTGGGTCGGTCCGGTTGGCAACTCAGTGAATGACACATGCGAATCGCCAAATTCTCCCGTGTCCTGGAACTGGGGACTGCCTCCGCCCGCCGGTTGCACGACGAACTGCACGCCATCTTCCCCTTCACATTCCATGAAGAGGTTCTCCAGGTCAGGGCTGGTTAGATCGTAGGTCGCCGGACACTCCCAGTAGTCGATCTCGATCGCCCCGAGTTGTTCGCCTTCGGGCTCCTCGGTCGCCATCGGTTCTTCGGTCTCGACGATCTCCGGCTCTTCCGTTGGCTGAGGCTCCTCGGTCTCGATGATCTCTGGCTCCTCGCCACCATCATCCTGGTCGCCACCATCGGGCTCTTCGGTCGGCTGCGCTCGTTGCAATTCGTCCGCCTGTCGCGCGGTCGCCACCTGCCCGCCAATCGGCGCCAGGAGCATGAACGCGAACACCAGGAGGAGCAACGCGTGGCGAGGTTCGCGGCCCCGCCGTTTGGATCTCGCGCGACGCGTGTGCGAAGTAAACATGGTCAACCTCCGGAACGATATTGGGACTCGAACAGACTCCCCTGAAACTCCAGGGCGCCAACGTCCAACCACGTTGCATTCGCATTCTGCGGCCGGCCAACTTCCCGTACATCAGTGAAGTTACCGAGATTTCAGCCTCCGCCGTCCCCGGCCTCTTCGCGCTTACGTACGCAATCCATCCAGCGCATTCGCCGCGCCTGCGTAACGCGATGCTGCGCCACCCGACATCTTCCTGTAAACTGGGCATCGTACATTGGTCAGCCAGCCCCGGACGCTTCCGCGGGGCACGGGAAACGCTGGGTTACCAATGGCGGACGATCGCTCGGCAGCGATTTCGTCCCACTCGTTGACAACGTAACGTGCGCGGAGATCGGCCAGGGAGTGGAAAACGCACTCCGTTCCGGCCGCTCGGCTCCTTCTCCGAGGAGTACGATCCGATCCCCCTCACCGCCCTCGGCGGAGAGGCCCGGGGTTTCGGTATCGTGCGTGCTGTACGTCCAGGTTCACGAGTGGAGACGCTGCCCATCCAATATGGAGTCAGCTACCATGATTTCCTCTCTCCACCCGCGGAAAGACCGGATTCGCGTTGCCATCGTTGGTGTTGGCAATTGCGCCTCATCCCTCATCCAGGGCGTTCAGTACTATCGGGAAGCCCCGGATGACGAGTTCGTCCCCGGCCTGATGCACGTGAACCTCGGCGGCTACCACATTCGCGACATCGAATTCTCAGCGGCCTTCGACGTCGACGACGCCAAGGTCGGCAAGGACCTCAGCGAAGCCATCTGGTCCGGCCCCAACAACACCATCAAATTCGCGGACGTTCCCCACCTCGACGTTCCCGTCCAGCGCGGTCCCACCCTCGATGGCATTGGCCGCTACCTCTCGGACGTCATCACCGAATCCACCGAACCCGCTGTCGACGTTGCCCAGATCCTGCGCGACACGCAAACCGATGTCGTTGTCTCCTACCTCCCGGTCGGCTCCGAAGCGGCCACGAAGTGGTACGTGGAGCAGGTCATCGCGGCCGGCTGCGGCTTCGTCAACTGCATCCCGGTGTTCATCGCCCGCGAGGACGACTGGCGCCAGCGATTCGAGGATGCCAACCTCCCCATCGTCGGAGACGACATCAAGAGCCAGGTCGGCGCCACCATCACCCACCGCATGCTCACCCGCCTCTTCGCCGATCGCGGTGTCCGCATCGACCGCACCTACCAGCTCAACTTCGGCGGCAACACCGACTTCCTCAACATGCTGGAACGTGACCGCCTCGAATCCAAGAAGATCTCCAAGACGAACGCCGTCACCTCCCAGATGGATTACGGCGTCGGCCCCGGCAACGTCCATGTTGGTCCCAGCGACCACGTGCCGTGGCTGGAGGATCGCAAGTGGGCCCACATCCGCCTCGAAGGCACCACCTTCGGCGATGTTCCGCTCAACGTGGAAATGAAGCTGGAGGTCTGGGACTCTCCCAACAGCGCCGGTGTCGTGATCGACGCCATCCGCTGCGCGAAGCTCGCCCTGAACAACGGCATTGGCGGCGCGCTCACCGCCCCCAGCGCCTGGTTCATGAAGTCGCCACCCCAGCAACTCCACGACGACATCGCCCGCGATCAGCTGGAGACCTTCATCGCCGATAACGCCTTCGTCCGCGAGGAAGAACCCGCGCTCGTCTAGCATCGGGCTCGAGGTCTCTTCCCCGGCATGACGGCCCGCCCTTTCAGCAGCCGGTACGGGCGGACCTGTTGAACCGCGGATGAACTGCCTTGGCAGAACACTCCTTGTTCAACTTTTGTCCGCCCATCGCCGCGGAGCGAGACCGTATCGGCCCCGGCACACGGTAAAAAAACGGAGCTTCGCGGTCGCAAAACGTTCCTTTATCGATACGCCGCGACTCGCCCACAACGAAACCGGGAAATGGTGCTCGCCATTCCCCGGTTTCGTTTGCGTTGGCTGGCTCGGCGATCTACGCGGTCAGCCGCCAGTCCTCACGAACTGGGCCGACACCGGTGTTCGGGTACTTGGTGGGAATCGGGCCGGGCTTGCCTTTGGCGGAGGAATCGCTCGCGCAGTTGTAGACCTGCACGACCGTCTCCTCGCCCTCCATCACGTTGAGCCAGTTGCCGTCGTCCGAGAGCCCGTCGCTGGTCATGTGACACCACTCCCGATCCCGCTCGTCCAGCCAGTACTCCCCGGCAGCCAGATCGTCCCAGGTGTATCGGCCCGCGCCGTCCGTCGTCCCGCTGTCCACGATCTCCCAGGCATCCCCGTTCCACCAGGCCAGGTCGAAGCCCTGGCCGCCTTCGTGGATTTCGCAGTCGACCTCGCTGACGTAGACCTGGGTGGCGCAGGTGTATTTGATCACGGTGAGGGAGCCGTCCGGATCGTGGGGCACGTTGTACCAGTGGCAGGTGATCGCCTCGTCGGCCCCGATCTCAATCGTCAGCTCCGCTCCCACCGCGAGCGGCGTTGGCCGCAGTTCGCCCATCATCTGGCCGTAGCAGTCCCAGACGAAGACGAGGCTGATGTCCTCCGGCACCTGCTCGGTGAGGGTGTAGGAGCCGGGCTCGAGGTCGGGGAAGACGACGCCGTGCGGAACACTGTCACCCGTGGTGGACTGAGACTGGTAGCCGTCCGGGCCGGTGATGGCGAAGGGGATGCCGTTGGGGCCGTCGGTGCAGTCGGTGGCGGGATCGGCGCCCCACGCGTCGGGATCGTAGCCCTCGGGACAGGTGTGCTTGTAGACCGTGATCTCCCCTTCCCCGCCGGGGATGTTGTACCAGTAACACAGGTACAAGGTGCCGGTGTAGCCGAACTCAGACGCGTGATACCCGTTCGTCGCGTCCACCCGTTTCGCCACCGCGTCGAGCGGCGCGCCACCGGTCGAAGACACCACGCCGCAGAACACCACCGGCTCACCGTAGCCTTCCGGAATGTACTCCTGCAGGCTGAACGCGCCCAGCGGCACGCTGGTCCACGTCGCCTCACCCGAAGCATCCGTCGCCTTGGTCACCGACCCCATGCCGGCCGTCAGCTTGAACTCGACGCCCGCGTGCGGGTCTGCGCACGTCGTCCCATACCAGCCCGCGTCCTGGTCGGTGGCTGTTCCCTCCGGGCAGGTGTGCTTGATCACCACCACCGTGTTCCCGCTGGAAACGATGTTGAACCAGTGGCAATGAACCTCCGCCTGGGGCTGGACCTCGTAGGCAATCGCGCCATCGGTCGCGGTGACCTGGGCCATCGGGATTTGCATGAACGGGACCTGATCCTTCGGCACGCTTTCGCAGAACACGATGGGCTCGCCATACCCGTCGGGAATCGTTTCCCGAATCGTGACCTCCGAAGGCGGCACGTTCTCGACGATCGCGATGCCAATGCCGTTGGTCACCGCCGTTCGCGAAAAGCCATCCCCATTCGCCACCGTGAACGCCACCCCGCCCCGAACCTCGGTGCAGGCCTGCGTCAGCGTCTCCAGGTCAGGCGCCGAGACATCGGTTCCGTCCGGGCAGAAGTACTTGAAGTTCACCACGCGCCCGTTCTCGCCGGTTGTCTCTTCGAGCAGCACGTTGTACCACCGGCAATACAGGTCGGTGTTCGCCTCAAGTTGCCACGAGATCGACGCGTCGCCCTCGATCGTCATTTTCTGCTCCGGACCCGTTGGCACGGCCGCTCCCTGAACCCGGCAGTAGACGATCGGTTCGCCGTATCCGGTTGGCAACGTCTCGGTTACCGTCACCGGCCCGGCTGGAACCGCCGGGAAGTCCGCGTACCGGAACAGGTTCGTGCTCGACGCGGTGTCGCTGAAGGTCCCACTGGTTACGCTGAACTCGATCGTCCCGATGTCATCGCCGCATTGCAGTTCCAACTGTTGCGAGGTCATCGCGTGTACGTCCAGCCCTGGTGGACAGGCTTGTTTCCACACATGCACCGAACCCATGCCGCCCATGACGTTGTACCAGTCGCAGTACAGCACCTGGCCACCGGAGAGGCTCTCCACCAGCCCGGGACCGTACCCTACCTGCCGCAACGCCACCGGAGCCACGACCGACCCATCCTCGAACTCGATCCGGCACGAAACCACCGGCAGGCCATATCCGTCCGGCAGCTTCTCGGTAATGCGCAACGTCCCGGAGGGCACATCGGTGAAGCTCGCCGGGGCCGCGCCAGTCGCCGGTTTCGTTTCCAGGTACAGCGCTCCATCCTCCACCGTGAAGTCCACCGAGCCCGGATCGCCCGTGCATGTCGAGGCCAGGGTCGCCACGTCGGCCGTGTACGGATCGAACCCGTCCGGGCACACCCGCTTCGCGATGTGCACGTCCACGAACCCTGCGATCACGTTGTACCAGTCGCAATACACCACGTGTCCCGGCTTCAGTTCGAAGTTGATCTGACGATCCCCGAACACGTTGTGCAACGCTGGCGGCGACACCACCGTCGCGTCCTCCAGGCTCACCTGGCAGTACACGATCGGCGTCCCCCAGCCGTCCAGGTTGTCTTCGACCACCGCCACGTACCCGCTCGGCACCCCGGCGAACGACGCCAGCACCAGCGGGGTCTTCGACGCCGGCTGCGTTTCCTGGTGAATGTCGGATACCACCGTAAAGTTCCGCGTTCCCGGGTCATCGGTGCACTGCTGGCCAAGCTGTTCGTAGGTCAGCGTGTAGGAGGGAACGAGGATGCCGCAGGCATGCGAGTTGATGATCACACGCCCCTCGCCGCCGACCACGAAGAACCAGTCGCAGCGGATCTGTTCCCCATCGGCCAGGTCCTGGGTCAGGAAGGCCCCCATTTTCAGAGGATCGGTCCGGCCCGACGTCCCCGCCGGATCGTAACAATCCCAGACGAACGTTTCGGTCACGCCGTTCCTGACGCCCGCCGATATCGAATACTCGCCGGCTGGGAGCATGTCGACCGTGCCGTATCCTGGCCCCGCCCATCCGGTTTCGATCGCCCACGCGGCATGGTCGTCGACGTTATCGTCCACATCGAAGCCGATGCCATCGAGCGGGGAGCACGTCCCCTCGGGGCTGGCGTCCACCGTTGTCACATCGAAGCCCGCCGGGCAGACGAAGGCGAATATCGTCAGGCTGCCCGTGCCCACCAGCGCGGCGATCGCCGCCGGCGAGGCTTCGGGCCCGAGCGATCGCACCGAGACCGGCGATCCCTCCGGCGCGACAGACTGCACCGTGGCTCCCGGCGCCAGGATATTGAACCAGCGGCATGTCCTGAGCACGCCCTGGGCCAGGCCAACGGTCTCCGTGCCACTGTTGAAGTGGGGTATCTCGCCCACGCCACCGCCACTACCGCACCCAAAAGTGAAGCTGCCCGCCACGTCGCCCGGGACATCCTGGATCACGGTGTAGTCACCAGCCGGAATCCCGCCGAATGTCACCGCGTTCGGAATCGAGTCCCCGGTCATCGTCATCAGGTCCACCGTGTTCGGGTCGGTGTCGATCAGCGTGAAGTTCACCCCGTTCGGGCCGGGGGTGCAATCGGTGGTGGGGTTGGCCCCTTCCACGGACGGATCGTAGCCAACCGGACAGGTTGCAAGCTGCACGGTCAGCGTCGATGGCTGGCCGGTCGGCGCCGTCGGCGCGATGGTCGCAAGCGGCGGCTCGTTGCCGTCCGGCTGGGCGAGCTCCGACTCCATGATGTTGAACCAGCTGCAATGGAACCGCTGGCCATGGACCAGCGTCAGCCCGGTCGTCCGGAAACTCCCCACGCCCACCTCGCTGAACGGCGCGATCTCGGCGCCCTCCAGCGTCGTCACCTGGCAGAACACCCGCGCCTTGTCGAACCCCGAGGGGTCGTCCAGCCAGATCTCGATCGGCCCGGTCTTGATGGCGTCGAAGAACACATCGTTGAACTCTCCCCCGCTCACGCCCATCCGTGAGAGGCCTGGGCCGTGCCCCACGAAGAACTGCCTCGCCCCGGCGGGCTCGGTGCACACGGCGATGAGGTCGTTCATCGAAGGCTCGGGGAACAGCCCGGCGGTTGCCGGGCAGGCCATGTTCACCACATACACAACGCCAATCCCGCGGTCCACCTGGTACCAGTCGCAATGGACATCGCCAGCCACTCGACCAATCTTCCAGTACCCACCGCTGGCATTGCCCGGGCCGATCTGGTCCACCATCGCGCCATTGGCGTCGTAGAGGAAACAGTTGGCGATCGGCTTGTCGTACCCGGGCTGGATGCGCTCGCCAATCGCGAGATTGGAACCGACTTCCACCGTCACCTGGTTCCCCGATGCCGGGGGAACCTCGAAGTCGCTCTCGAAGATGAAATTGGCGTATCCCGGGCCGGTGCACTGGTCGAGCACCATCTGGATGTTGCTGGAGAAGTACGGGTCGAACTCGGGATGGTCGCAGCGGTACACGGTGATGGTGAGCGTGTTCGTCTCCGCCACTGCTGCTTCGGTGACTGGCTCCGTCGCCACCGCCTCAACGGTTTCCACAGGGATGTCCGTAGGCTCGGCCCGCTCCTCGGTGGCGACGACCTCGGTCACGACCGGTTCCGTGGGCTCGACAGGGTCTTCCGGCTGCTCGGCCACCTGCTCGTCCGGCAACTCGGCCACCGGGTCCTGCCTGGTGCCCTGGGCGGTCGCCACCTGGCTCACCAGCGGCGAAAACACCAGCAACAACGTCACGATCAGGAACAGCATCCGGGACGCCCGGGGGTGAGAAGTACGTCGTCGCATGGGAAGCCTCCTCGAAATCACCGCCGGCACCCCGGCCACATCATGGACCACCGCCATTGCATCATTCTGTTCCCGGAAACGCCCCGTTCCATCCGTGAATTTACCGAGATTTCACCCCTTCAGCGTGTCCTGGCCTTCCAATCACGTACGTGATGGACTGTCCTCGCTCACGTCTGTCCCCTTCCCCCAGCCACGCTGGGGAAACCCACACGCCAACTGATTGAGCGAAGCGGAGGCTCTCGCATGAGATGGTTCGCAATGCGGAATGCCATACACCGGCACGCTCGTGGATGGTGACGTTTGCGTGGATGCCGGTTAGACATTCCCTACTGGTGGTCCTACGGCGCGATACCTGTTGACATTGTTGATCGCGCTCACGTCTCCCTCCAGGCGAACGGCTCGAACCACGAATCCGGAACCTCCAGCCCAAATCCCGGCCCGTCACCCGGCACGAGGTATCCATCCTTCGGAACCGCCTGTCCCGGCAACCCCCACGCCTCGTCCAGCGGCACCCCGGGCGGGTTCCTCGGAAGGAACTCGATCCACGGCACGGCCGTCGAGCTCCACGAGAAGTGCTGCCCAAACACTGAGTTGCCGCCGCCATGGATCGTCACGCCGATGTTCGCCGCCCCGGCCGCCGCGGCGATCTTCTGGCAGGTCGTTAAGCCGCCGACCCAGTTGATGTCCGGCTGCACGATATCCGCCACCCGGTTGGCGATCGCCCACTGGAACAGATACGCCGTGTACCAGTGCTCGCCCGTCGCCAGCGCCTGCCACGGCAGCCGTTTCCTGACCTCCAGGTGCGCGTCGTGGTCGTCTGGGAGCAGGTATTCCTCGATCCAGCGCAGCCGATACGGGCGCAGCACCTCCGCCAGTCGCACCGTGTACTCGACATCGAACGCCATCCAGCAGTCCAGCATCAGCTCGCACTCGTCGCCAATGCGCTCCCGCGTCGAGGCCACCAGTTCCTCAATCTTCCTCAACCCGTCCAGGCCATCGACCGGTCCATACGGGCAAGCCAGCTTGAAAGCCCGGAACCCAAGCTCCTGATACCAGTCGATGTCGTTGCCGGTGGCGTAGCAGAACATCCTGTCGCTCACCGGCCCACCCGCCAGCTCGTAGACCGGCTTGCCGAGCACCTTCCCCCGCGCGTCCCACAGCGCCAGGTCGATCGCGCTGATCGCGTATGATGCCAGCCCCGCCGCCCCGAACGGCGACGCCAGCCGGAACAGCTTGTCCGCCAGCCGTTCCTGGGCAAACGCGTCGTCGCCCACCAGTTGGGGCCCGAAGTAGTCGCCGATCAGTGGCGCGGTCACCGGTCCGTAGGCCGTCTGCCCGTAGCCAATCGTGCCGTCCTCCAGCGTCACCTTCGCCCAGGCATCGGGCCATTTCGGATACCACAGCCCCCGGTTGGCCTTCAATTCGGGAAACCGCGCCATCGGCGTCGCGATCTCGGTTCCCTGAGTCCAGTGCGGCCGCCACGGCCTGGTCGTCACCTCCCGCTTTGGCTGGTTCAGCCGCATCGCCTCAACGCTGGCAATCTTCATCGTCCGCCTCCACGCCGGTCGCTCGTTTCATCGATGCATCCATCATCCACGACAGGAAGCAGGGCGCCACCCCTGGAAGCGGCTGCTTCCAGGGGCGAATCCCGCGCTATCCCACCTTTACCGCGCGCACCTCGAACGCCTCCCGCCGCCGGCCGTACCCCAGCCGCTTCGCCCAACTGCTGGGAAACCGCCGCATGTCTTCCTGACCCAGCGGCCCACCAGTCACGCGCGTCCCGGACAACCGCCGGAGGACCCGCGCCACGTCCTCCCAGGCCGTGTCCGGGTCGAGCCCGGTCCCCTCCAGCGCCGATGCGTTCAGCCGCACGTCCAGCCGACCACCCGGCGCCAGCAACCGCTCCAGCCGCGAAAGCAGCGCCTCGTCGCCTTCCACCAGCCCGCGCAGCAGGCTTCCGTACGGGAAGTTGATGCTCACCGAGGTGGCCGGCGGCACATCCTCCGCCGGCCAGGCCAGCGCGTCGTCCGCCACGAACCGCAGGTTGGTGGGCCAACGCTTGCGCGGCGCGCACACGTGGTCGAGACAGGTGTCCAGCGCGATCACGCCCACCTCCGGCCGCTCTCGCGCCAGGTGCAGGGCGAACTTGCCGTCACCCGTCCCGAGGTCCACGTGCCGCTCGCCAAACCGGCCGGCCCATGCTCGAATCTCGTCGTCATCGCGTGAAGTTCCGTTCGTAACCGTCGC
Organism: Chloroflexota bacterium; assembly: GCA_023389575.1. Classification (GTDB taxonomy): domain Bacteria; phylum Chloroflexota; class Chloroflexia; order Thermomicrobiales; family UBA6265; genus JACCYX01. The sequence continues at coordinate 57,580 of JAEWEG010000025.1, forward strand.
CAAAACACGGCGTGCCATATCCGTTGCCTTTCCCAAAACGCGAAATGCCATTCGTGGGAAAGGCACGGGGAGGACCACGCGCCGCGTTCTTCGGTTGTATGTGGGAGGCAGGTCAGTACCCGTCGAGCACGGTCGGCGAGGCGTGAAGCCGCCACGAGATCGCGCCGAGCGCACGCCAGAACGCCGCTCGCGAAGATCGCGACGGCTGGTCTACCGTTCCATGGAGTTGGGTATGTTGAATGGACCGCGCTGGCGCGCGATCAGCCGGGGATTAGTTGGGAGGCCGGTTCAATGAAGCCATGGTCGATCGTTTCCAGGCGCGTGTTACACGCGCGATCATCGTCGCCGGAACACCCGTTCCGGAGCTACAGTGCTCCCATCATAGCAAAGTCGATTTTCCGGAATCCCCGCTCGGAATCGCTCCCCATACGCCACAATACGCGGAGCATTCCGCCGTCCCTCGCCGCTTCGAAAGGCCCTGCCCAATGAACGTCTTCCAGGTCGCCCAGCGCGCCACCGATCTCGACCGCGCCGCCGCCTTCTACGAAACCCTGCTCGGAACCCCGCCCACTGGCCGCTTCGACCCGCCCGGTCTGCTCTTTTTCCAGGCCGGAACCACCCGGCTACTCCTGGAAGAGAACGCGGCCAGCGCCCTCATCTACCTCCAGGTCGAGAACCTCCCGGCCACCGTCGAGCACCTGCGCGAACTCGGAACCACCATCGAGTCCGAGCCGCACGTCATCTTCACCCACACCGACGATGCCCTCGGGCCTGCCGGCATGGCCGAATGGCACGCCTTCATCCGCGACTCCGAGGGCAATCTTGTGGGCCTCATCGGGCTCGAACCCGCCGAACAGGGTTAGGCGCCCAGGGCCAGCACCACCGCCGCGCGGGCCGGAACCACCACCTCCCGGCCCGAGGCGCGCACATCCTCGCCGGTGCCGTCGAACCGGCGATCCGCCGTGCTCAACACCACGCTCCACGCACCTTCCGGCACCCCCTCCAGAGCGCCGAGGTCGACCGTGGCTTCCGCCCCGAAGTTCGCCAGCAGCAGGCGATGTCCATCGTCCGTCCAGCGGTGCACCGCCACCTGCTGGGCGGTCAGCGCCTGTGCGCGCGTCCGGCTCCTGTCGTTGTGGCTCAACACCGCGTCGGACCGCCGCATCGCCAGCAGTTCGCGATGCAGGCGATGGATGCCCACGTTCGACTCGCGCTCCTCCAGCTTCAGCTTTGACGCCAGGAAGGTCGATTCCGCCTGCGGGTCCGGAATCGTCTCCCGCAAATGCTCGTCGTCGAACACACCGAAGCCCTTGAACTCCGCCCGCCGGCCCTCGGTGACCAGCTTGCCCAGCTCCTCGGGATGATCGGTGAAGTACAGGAACGGCGTCGAGGCCGCGAACTCCTGCCCCATGAACAGCAACGGCGTTTCCGGCGAGAACAGCAGCAGCGCCGAGGCCACCGCGTACCGCCCGGCCTGCACCTCGTGATGCAACCTGTCACCAAAGGGCCGGTTCCCTACCTGATCGTGGTTCTGGATGCAGAACACGAACGCCTGCGCCGGATCGAACTCCTCCACCGCCGGAACGCCCTTCTGCTCCGTCACCGGGCTGAAACCGTCGGCGATCGCCATCGCCATACTCGCCGTGGAGCCGCTGTAGGCGGCGTAATAGTTCTCGTGCGCGTTTGTCAGCAGCACGCGCACTTCATGATGGAAGTCGTCGGCCCACACGCCATCGGTGCCGTCGCCATCCCGCTCGGCTGGCCGCGCCCGGGTGATGTCGTGCCGTCCATCCTCCGCGTGGATGATGATCCGCCGCGAACCCGCCGCGTCCCGCGCCGCCTCCGAGAGTTCCCGCACGATATGCACGTCGCTGTCGTCCACCATCGCGTGCGTCGCGTCCAGGCGCAGCCCGTCCAGGTGGTACTCGGCGATCCAGTGCCGCGCGTTGTCGATCGCGTACTGCCGCACCCGTTTGCTGTGCGGGCCATCCCAGTTCAGCCCGGCGCCCCAGCCTGTCTCGTGCCGGTCGCTGAAGTACGCCTGGGCATACGCCCCCTGATACGCGCCTTCAGGGCCGAAGTGGTTGTAGACCACGTCCAGCATCACTCCAAGCCCGAGCCCATGCGCCGTGTCCACCAGCCGACGAAGGTCGTCCGGAGTTCCGTAGGCGTTCGATGGCGCGAACAGGTCGACGCCGTCGTAGCCCCAGTTGCGAGCACCCGGCGTCTGCGCCACCGGCATCAGCTCGATTACCGTCACGCCCAGGTCGGCCAGCAGGGGCAACTGGTCGGTCAGCGCCGCGAAGGTGCCTTCGGGCGTCATCGTGCCAACGTGCAACTCGTAGACCACCACGTGATCCGGATCGGGCCCCGGCCACGCTTCGTCGGTCCAGGCGAACGCCCCCGGGTCCACCACCTCCGATGGCCCGTGCACGCCCTCCGGCTGGTACCGCGAGTAGGGATCGGGAAACGCCGGCCCACCATCGAGGCGGAACGCGTACCGCGCCCCGGCCCCGATCCCGGCCACCTCCACCTCGTAACAGCCGTCACCCACCGGCTCCATCGGCACCTGCTCCGTACCGGCCGGGCGGTGGAGTTCCAGCGTGACGCCCTCCTTCGCGTTAGGCGCCCACACCGCGAACCGCGTTCCATCGCCGGTCAGGCTCGCCCCAAAGGCGGGGACGGGATACTCGCTTGTCATGAGACTGGGTCCCTTCAGAAGTTAGTTGGCGGTCGTCAGCACGGCCACCGGCACATTCGCCAGCAGCGCTCCCAGTTCCAGCCGCCCGCCATCGCTCTCCACCACGCCGTCGCCCAGCACGTCTCGCCATTTGGCGTTCGCCAGGCCCGCCGGTAGCGAAAGGCTGGTGCCCTCCCAGCGGTTTCCATCCGCTCCAGTCGCCTTGTCAAGCTTCGCCAGCAATCTCGGCACCACCACCAGCAACGCCGCCTCGCCGGACGACCGCAGGTACGCCACCGCGTGATCAGCCGCCGGCCCCTCCACCGTCACGCTCGCGTAGTCGCCGGTCGCGAACAGCTCCGGCCGGGCCTTCCGCTCCCGCAGCAACCGGCTGGTCACCGCCAGCTTGACCTTACCGACTTCCAGGTCCAGTTCGCCAACGCCCGCGCTGTCTATGTCCCGCGACAGTGCCTCCCGGGCCGCGAAATCGACCGGCCGCCGGTTGTCCGGGTCGACCAGGCTGTCATCCCACACCTCGGTCCCCTGATAGATATCCGGCACCCCCGGCGAGGTCAGCTTCAGCACCTGCTGGGCCAGCGCGTTCGTCAGCCCGGCCTCCAGCAGCGACGCCTGGAACGCCCCGAAGTCGTCCAGGAATGCCCGAGACCGCCGCCGGTTGACCAGCCCGGCCACGAAATCCCGCAATGCTGTCTCGTACGCCTCGTCCGGGTTCGTCCAGTTCGTGTGCCTGCTCGCTTCCCGGGCAACCTTGATGATGTATTCCTGAAGCCGCTCGCGATAGGCGTTCCAGTCGACATCCGCCTGGTTCCCAGCGGGCCAGGTGCCGATCAACGTCTGGTACACCGTGTATTCGTCCACCCGGTGCGGCGCCAGCGCTCCATCGATCAGCACCTTCAGCTTGCGATTGAGCCGGCTCCAGCGATTGATCGCCGCCCGCCACTCCGTTGGAACCTCGCTCAACACGCTGATCCTGGCCCTTACATCCTCCGACCGCTTCGTGTCGTGCGTCGATGAGGTCAGCATCCCCTCCGGCCACGTCCGCAACCGCGCCCGGTTCTGCCGGTGAAACTCCTCCGGGCTGCTCCCAAACCTGTTCGGGTCCCCGCCAACCTCGTTCAGCGACACCAGCCGGTTGAAGCGGTAGAAGGCCGTGTCCTCCAGCCCCTTTGCCATCACCGGCCCGGTGAGTTGCTGCATCTTCATCGCGAAGTGGCAACGCAGGTCCATTCGCTCTCGCGGGTTGCCCGTTCCCCGCAGCAGCAGCACCTCCTCGATAAAGGAAAACAGTGAGGGGTCGAGCGAACGGTTCCGCTTCCGGGCCTGGTTCACCGCGTTCCGGATGTACTGCTGGTCCCGCTCGGTCACACCGGCCTCGTCGCAGGTCGTGTACGCCCGGTACACCGGAAAGTTGGCCATGATCTCCCGCAGCGCCACGCCCAGGCTGTTCACCGTGAAATCCCGCGAATGCCGGTCCCGTTCCGATATCCGGTTCAGGCTGTTGACCAGCACGTTCACCTCGCTGGCGAACGCCTCGGTCATCATCCGCATCTTCATCTCGTGCACCAACTCGGGGAACCGGATCCGGTCGCCAGTGAACCGGCCGTAAATCCGGTCGAACACCTGCCGCGACTCGGGATCCACGAACAGTCCCGTCGCCGTCCGCGCGAACTCGTACCCCACCGTCCCGGCAACGGCCCAGTCCGCGGGCAGGTCCTCGCCATGCTCCAGGATCTTCTCGCCCACCACGTACAGCGGCCACCGCCGGTCGCTGGTCCCGATCTCGTCCAGTTCCGCCGAGATCGCCGCGTCCACGTCCAGAACCAGGTCGCCCCACGCCAAGTCATCGACCTCGCTCATCTCCCGGCGGGCAAGCGCCCGGATCGCCACGGCCTGGAGGTTCCGGAAATACCCGGCCGGGTCCCACAAGCCGTCCGGATGGTCGATCCGCACGCCGTCCACCCTTCCCTCGGCGATCAGTTCGGCCAGCAGCCGGTGCGTCTCCCCGAAGACATCGGGATCCTCCTGGCGAATCGCCGCCAGCGTGTTGATCGCGAAGAACCGCCGGTAGTTGATCTCCTCGGCCGCCACCCTCCAGAACGACAGCCGGTACGGTTGCAGGTTCAGCAGGTGATCCAGCCGGTCGAATGACCGCTCCTCGCCCTCCCGGCCGCTCAGCGCCGAGACCTCGGCCTCGATGGCCTCCCGGATCGTCGCGGACCGCTCCACCAGCGTCGCCAGACGATGACGGCTCACCACCTGCTCGCGGTACCGCGCCTCGATCGCGTCGTCCTGTTCCTCCAGCGCATCGGGTCCCGGAAGCCGGTCCAGCGCCGACACCACGCTGCCCAGTTCCAGCAGGTCGAGATCGTCGGGCTCCATCTGGTCCGCTAGACCATCGAGCACGGGTTGCAGGATGAACGAGTATGTCCGCGGGTCGATGGGGAACGGCGTCTCCCAGTACCGAACCTGGAACCCTCCCTCTCCGAACGCCAGCTTCAACTCGCCGCGCTCAAGCACCTCGCCATACTGGCCCCCCAGGAACGGCAGCAGCACCTTGCCATGCAGTTCCCGTTTCAATGGCGACCAGTCGATATCGAAGTACCGGGCGTACCGCGACATCTGCCCGTTCTCGATCACGTCCTGCCACCAGGCGTTCGCCCCGCCATCGATACCCATGTGGTTCGGCACGAAGTCGACGATCAGGCCCAGGTCGTGGGCGTGCAATGCCTCGACGAGGGCGTCGAACTCCTCCCGCGTCCCGATCTCCGGGTTGACCCGGCCGTAATCCACCACGTCGTACCCGTGCATCGAGCCCTTCGCCGCCGCGAACAACGGCGACGCGTAGACATGGCTGATCCCGAGGTTGGCCAGGTAGGGCACGATCGCCTCGGCATCGCGAAAGGTGAAGGTGTGGTTGAACTGCAGGCGATAGGTGGCGCGGGGCGCTGGCCTGGCCCGCCGATCGGCGATGAGGTCGCGAACGATGCCGGAAACATCCGGCCGATTGGGAGATGATTGATTCACGTGGATGACTCCAGATAGTGCGACAACGGACCCAGTACGACCTGGAGAGATGCCAAGAGCCTCCGCTGGGAGGCTCCGCTGCCTGAATCCTACAGTGTCTGGCGATTGACCGTCTCCCGGTCGGGCCATACCCAACCAGGAGAAGGGGTCCAACGCCGCGCCGGGAACGGAGGAACGAGCGGTTGATCGAGGTTGAGCGATGCGTGGGCTCGCCAATCGGAGTCCGCCTGGCGGCGGAAGAACTTCGTCCATGGATCCATCGCTTCGCTCTGGATGACGACTAAAGGCGTCGCATTTCCGAAGACAGCGCCGGTGTATGCCCTTCCCACGTTTGCCGTATGGGCTTCCCCTCCCCCAATGTACGGGGCAACGGCTCCGGTGACGGATTACGCACCGCTCCATGCACGGACCAGCCGGAGTCTATCGCCCTACCGGACCTCGTGCCTGTCGCGGGCGAACCATCCTCGGAACCCACGGCCGCGCCAATTGGTGATAGGGTGGAATCCAGCAGACCCCGCTCGTGAACCTCACGCCACCACGAGGTGCCCACCATGGCCGACAATGACCGCCAGAACCAACCTTCCCTGATCGACCGCGCCAACACCCTCATCAAAATGGTCGGCACCGGCTTCCTCGTGAACATCGCCCTCATCGCCTGGACCATTTACCAGCAACTCTGGTGGATCACCGCCCTCGCCGTCCTGCTCGGCCTGGTCATGGCCTGGATGGCATGGAACAACTACCGCGGCCAGAACGGCTCGGACCCGGAGCTCTGACATCGCCGTCACCCTGGAGAACCTGTCTCGTGTCGTCCCTCCCCATCCGCGAATCCGCTCGCCTCGTGATCCTGAACGAGCGAAACGAACTCTTCCTCTTTCACCACCAGGACCAGCAACCAGCCGATCCCGCCAATCCCATCCTCCGGAGCTACTGGGTTACTCCCGGTGGCGGCGTCGACCCCGGCGAAACCTGGGAGCAGGCCGCGCTCCGCGAACTCTGGGAGGAAACCGGCATCGAAGGCGTCCCGCTCGGACCCTGGATCTGGAGCCGCGAGAAGGTCGCCCCGATGTTCGGAAAGCTCATGCGCCACGTCGAGCGCTACTACCTGGTCCGCGTCTCCAACATCACGGTCCACTCCGGCAACCAGCTCGATTACGAACGCGACGTGTACCAGCAAAGCCGCTGGTGGCCGGGCGCGGCCATTCGCCAGTCGCCGGACATCTTCTACCCCGAGGGCCTCATCGACTTCCTCGAACCCATCCTGCGGGACGCCATCCCCTCCACCCCGATCATCCTGCCGGCCAGTTCCTGACCCGCGTCCCATGGCCGGTCCCGCGCGGACCAAACCTGGGCATTCCCCGGGTACAATGACCGCATCGGTACACACGGTCGCCCAGGCCAGACTCGACACAGGGAAAGAAGGACCTTCCATGCGCCGACGATTCCACCAGTTGCCAGGCGTTCTCGTCGCGATCGCCATGCTCATCGCGATGCTGCCCACGCCAGCCGCCTCGATTGCCGCCAGCCCACCGGCGCCAGGCAAGCAGGTCGACGGGGCGTTCTACCAGAGCCCCCAGTTCGGCTATGACGTCGAATGGACGAGCGACTGGGCCGCCCGCGAACGCGACTCCCTCTCCGAACCTGGCGGCGCCGACCGGCTGGTCCTCTCCAACAACGATGGCCTGGTGCAGGTCGTCGGCGAGGAAACGGGTCCAACCCCCGCCGAATACCTCGAAACCACGGCCGCGGACATCCTTGGCGACAACGCCGAGATCGTCGAAACCGATCTCGACGCCGAGGTGCCCAGCGTCGAAGCCACGAGGGGCGGCCAGCACTACCTGATCCAGGCCTACGACGTTGGCGACTCAAACGTGGTGGTCATCCTCCGCGCCCGCGAAAACGATTTCGACAGCGCGCTGGCCCTCGCCCAGGACGGGATTACCCTGAACGGCACTCCGGTCCTCACCGGCGAGACCGTCGATCCCTCAACCGCTCCGGAATCGACCGCCACCGAGGAGCCCGGCGAGGAGGACGAGGACGAACCTGGCTCCGGCGAATCCGGCATCGATGGCCGCACCTTCACCAGCCTCTCCTACGACTGGGAGGTCTCCTGGGGCCCGCTCTGGGAAGCCAGCGAAGTCATCGAGCCCGGCTACGAAATCCTCCGGCTCTCCTCCCTTTCCGGCACCCTTTCGATCATCGCCGGGGAACTGTATGGCGGAAACGCGGAAGACTGCTTCGCCGGCGAAGTCGGCTACTACTCCTCCGATGACGACACCATCTCCGACTTCACCCCGGCCGTTGACGAGGATGGAGAGGTCATTGAGTTCAGCGACGATAACCTCGCCTGGGGCGTCTTCACCCTCGTCTATCACGACGACCAGGGCGATGTTGACATCGCCGAATACCTCGAATGCCGCACCCTCGAAGCGGGAGAGACCGACCTCATCGTCCTCATCACCACGACCCCCGACCGATTCAACCGCCACCTGAGCAACTCGCTCGATATCACCAACAACATCGAGATGCCACGCGGCTCCGAACTCGCCGAGCCCATCGAACCGCCCGCCCCCGATTTCGACGCCCAGACCCGCCCCGAGGAGACCGAGGAACCAGACGCCACGGAAGAACCAGACGCCACGGAAGAACCTGACGCCACGGAGGAACCGGATGCCACGGAGGAACCGGATGCCACGGAGGAACCGGATCAACCGAGCGGCGACTCCGGCCTCGATGGAGACACCTTCACCAGTCCCGGCTTCGGCTTCACCCTCGACATTCCCGAAGGCTGGACCGTGGAGGATGAGGTCATCACCAGCGGCGACGAGCAACTGGTCCTGAACAATGGCGTCAGCACCGTCACCGTCCGCGCCATGGAGTCCGACGAGGAAAACCTCACCCGCTGCATCGGCACGATCGAAGCCGAGACCGAGGAAGACCCGGCCTACGCCGACCTCTCCATCTCCACCACGTCTTCCGGCGATCCCTTCCGGGGGGCGGACGACCGGGGCGCGTACGCGCTCTACACCTACACCGGCGAAGACGGCGAAACCTGGGCCTACTACGTGTTCTGCCAGTTCATCGAGGAGGGCGAATCGGTCCTCGTCATCATCCAGGATGTTCCGTACGACGATTACGCCACCCAGCGTCTGGCCCGCCGCCAGATCCAGAGCGCGATCGAACTGCCCTGACCACCGGCGGGGCCCGGATCGATGTCCAGGCCCCGCCCCACCATCGTCGAGGAGCATCAATGGACCGATCGTGGAACGCGGCCCTTTTGGATCAACTCGAATTCGCCTGGGATTACCAGTTCCTTCCCCGGCTCGACGGCCTCACCACCACGGAATACCTGTGGGAACCCGTTTCCGGCTGCTGGAGCGTCCGCCCCAACCCCGATGGCGGCGCGTGGCGGCAGGAAATCGTCTACCCCGACCCCGAGCCGTCTCCCTTCACCACCATCGCCTGGCGCATCGCCCACATCACCACCGTCTTCGGCCAGCGCGCCAGCAACCACTTCGGCGACGGCTCCTTCGACCTGCACAAGGTGCCCTGGACCGGTGAGGTTGGCGACGCGCTCACCATCATGACCGCCGAATACGACCGCTGGCGCGAGGGCGTTCGAGCGCTCGGCGAAGACGGCCTCTTCCGCCCCTGCGGCCCAGCCGAAGGCCCGTTTGCCGAGGCTCCCTTCCGCGACCTGGTCCTCCACATCCACCGCGAGTTCATCCACCACGCCGCCGAGGTAATGCTGCTGCGTGACCTTTACCGCGACACCGCCGCCCGCGGCGATTTCCCGCCAGAGCATCCATGACCGGCTTGTAAGAGTTCTGGAAGAACCCTCTTCTACCGTGCGGTTGCAACAAGCGAAACCCGATCCGCTTCAGGCACGCACGATAGAGGAGACCAGACAATGCATGCGGCATCCTTCGCCCGGAACACATGGCACGTCGTGGCGGTACTCGCGATCCTCGCCGGCATTCTCGTCGCCCCCACGCCAGCAGTCCACGCCCGGACCGACCCATCCCTCGACCTCGCCGCCCTCATCCTCCACTCCGACGACTTCGACTGGCTCCTCGAAGAGATAGGCCTCCTGGAGGGCGGCTACCCATACGGCCAGGAGTACAGCACCTCCCACACCTCACCCGAGGAGGCGGTCGCACACGAAGCCTACGCGCTGGGTCGCGGAGGGTTTTCACTCGACCTGTTGGGCAAACGGGACGCCATCGCCATGCTCGATGACGCGGGCTGGATCCGCGCCCAAAGCGCATGGCTGTCTCTCCCCTCACCCGGCATGGAGGGGTACTGGTCCCTTGCTGTCAGCGTCACCATCGAGGAATTCGCCACGGCGGACGGAGCCGAAGAGGCACTGACATGGTTCGACGATGCCAGCCTGTTCGAGAAACTCACCCTGTCCAGCAGCGTGGACCCCATCGCCCTCGCCCCTGGCATCGACAGGGCCAACATCCGTGCCTGGGAGTTCGTCACCTCCCGCTTTGATGATGCCACCCAAGCCGTCACGCTTTGGGCTCAGGTTGACACCATGATCGTGTCGATCAGCCTGATGCACTCGAGTGCCTATATGCCGCCCGATCCTTATCTCCTCGCGCCGCTCGTCAAACTGCAACTCAAGCGCCTCGAACTCGCCGAATATCTCTACCAACCCGGTCTATCGGCCTGCGCTCCAGAGTTCAGGGCAAGCGAAGCATTCGACACCCGCGCGGAATACCTGACGCTCAATGGCACCGCCTTCGCCCTGTCTGACGAAACCTTCGACGACCTCGAGGCCGCCCAGTCCGAAGTCGACGATCTGGGGATCATCGATAGCTACATGACCAACCAGAGCATCGACGACACCGCCATTGGCGCCTACGACGGCACCATGTGGTTCCGTGGCCAGGTCCGGACCTTCACCGATGACGATGCCGCGGAGGAGTTTCTCTCTGAAACCGGCGAAACTTTGGAAGCCGTCCCAGAGTATTCAAACGTCGAGCAACTCGATGACCATCCAGTCCTGGGTGACGGCACCGCCCTCTTCAACTACGACGCGAGCGATGATTTCGCCGCCACCGTCATCTACGTCCAGGTCGAGAACCAGGTCTTCTCGATTCGTCTCGGCTCGATGACTGATTACCAGCCGGACGCGGTCATCGAACTGGCCGAAGCCCAACTCGAGCGCATGGACGGCGACTGCGACACCCCGCTTGAACTCCCGGATGCCATGCTCGATGCCACCGCTTTATTCAGGCACGACGCGTAACCTCACTCCATCACCGGCCAACACAAAAGGGAGGGACCGCGTCGCCACGATCCCTCCCTTCACCATTGGATGCTCCCTGCCGCCTAAGACGATTTGGGATCGTCCCAGGCCTTGCGCGGCATCGCCCGCCATTCCTCCGCCAGCAGGTCGAACACCACCATGTTGTCCATCCCACCCTGGTGGGAATAGAGCCAGTTGATCTGGCCGGCTTCCCGGTAGCCTTGCTTGCGCAGCGCCGCCGCGGACCGCGTGTTCGGGAAGAACACCCACGAGTGCACCACGTGCAGCCCGAGTCGCTCGAAGGCGTACTCCAGCAGCAACTGCTTGGCCTCGGAGCCGTAGCCACCGCCGCGATAGGCGGGATCGCCGAAGAACGAGCCCGTCTCGGCGTACCGGTTCTGGTAGTCCACGTCCAGCAGCGCCACCCAGCCGATCACGGTATCGTTCTCGCGCAGGCACACGGCAAACGTGATCCAGTCTGGCGGATCCTTCTTCTCGTGCGACTTGATCCAGTTCCGGTAGTGCGCCGAGCTGGTCATGTGGCGCCCGATGTCGAACCAGGTTTCGGTTTCCCGGCGAGAGCGCAGTGCCGCCAGATCAGCGTCGTCCGGCTCCTCGGGCCGCAGGTAGACCCGCGCGCCAACCATCATCGCGTTGCGCGGAGGATCGCCCTCCAGCACCACCGGCGGTGGAACCGGGCGTGGCTCCCCGGTACCCGTTCGCTCCAGCGGAATGTCGTTTGGATCGCCAAGGTTGGCCACCCACTTCGGCCCGGTGTACTCGTGGAACACCTTGTCGACCCGGCCGTTGGCGGTCACCAGATGCTCGCGGAACCTTGCCGTTTGCCGCATGCCGAACGCCTCGATCCAGTCGATCACCGGCCGTTCGTCGGAGCGGCCGCTGCAATGGACAATTCCCTGCCCCCGCTCGTTGACCAGCCAGTCGACCACCAGCGTGATCGCCTCGGCCTTGGCCATCAACCCGGCATCGCCGAGCAGCGGATCGACCTTCGCCTCGACCCAATGGTCGAGACCATTTTCATCGATCTTGATCGAACCAACGATCCGGTCATCCCGTTTGCGGATGATCGCGTAGGTGACCGACTCCTCCTTGGGGAAGTCGTCCTTGATCCACTCCTCCGTTAGTTCGGTGGAAATCGGGAAGATCGTGGGACGCCACGACATGCTCAGCCTGGCGTCGGCCTCCTCGATTCCCCGCAGGTACACCTGCTCGCCCACCAGGAATGTCTGCCCGGTGTAGCCAGGCTCCCTGATGGTGGTCGCTGCCTCCATGGTGCCAGTACTCATCTTCCATGCTCCTCATCCAGGCCGTTGAAGGTGGCCCTGGGCATCCGCCGCCAATCGCTGGCCAGCAGGTCGAAACAGACGAAATTCTCGAAGGTGCCGAACGAGGAGAAGGCCCAGTGCATCCGCCCGGCCTCCCTGTACCCCTGCTTGCGCAACGCCGCCGCCGAGCGCGTGTTCGGGAAGATCACGACGGACTGGAGCGAATGCAGGTTCAGCGTATTGAACGCGTAGTCGAACAACAGGTGCTTGGCCTCGGAGCCGTAGCCGCCGCCGCGGTATTCCGGGCGGAAGATCGCGCTCTCCGTTTCGCCGAACCCGTGCAGGTAATTGATCCCGTCCACGCCCAGCGTGCCGATCACCTCGTCCGACTCCCGCAGGCACACCGCGAACCGCACGTGCGTCTGCGGATCCTTCTTCTGATTCCCCTTTTCACCGGCCTGGTAGTTCGGCGCGCTGTACATCCAGCGACCGGCGTCCCAGAAGGTTTCGGTATCGCGCCGCGACCACAGCGCCACCAGGGCGATGTCGGCCTTCTCGAGCGGCCGCAGGTAGACGCGCTGACCCACGCGCACGGCGTTGGCCGGCGGATCGCCCGTGGGCATCACCGGCGCGGATACAGGCCGGGGTTCTCCCAGCCCACTCCGCTCCAGCTCGATCTCGGCGGGATCGCCGAGCTTCTCGACCCATTGCGGATTCAGGTACTCGAAGATCAGGCCGTCGGTCCGCCCGCCCCAGCCCTGGAGCTGCTCGCGGTATCGGGTCACCAACCGGGCACCCGCCTCCTGGAGCGCGGCCGCCACGATGGGCTGGTCTCCCGCCAGGCTGATTCGCAGGTTCGGCCGGTGCTGTTCGACGCCAAGCCACGGAACCATCAGCCGCATGGCCTCGGCCAGCCATTGCTGCCCTCGCTCGCCATGGAGCGGATCGATCCAGGGGCTCACCACCGTCACGGGCTCCCATCGCCAGGTGCTGACGCCGCCCACCGGCACGTCGTCGGCCTTCCGCACGATGACGTATGTGCCCCGGCGGTTCTCCTTGATCATCTCTTCCTTCACCCACGTCTCGTACCACTCGGTCGAACGCGGGAACAACGTGGCTCCCCACGACGCGCCGTGTTTGGCGTCGAAGGGTTCCACCGGTCGCACATAGACGTGCTCGCCCACCAGGAAGGTCTGGCCGGCCAGGCCCCTTCCGAGTGGCGTCGATGGTGATTCGGTTGTACTGGTACTGGCGGACATGGCGACTCCTCGCGGGATGACGGAACGGCATGCACCAGGCGATGGACCGCCGCGCTGGCATGGAAACCATGCACGCGAAAGCCACCTCACCAGGCACAAACGGCCGTATGGCGGGAACTGGAGGTTAAGGTTGTGGTCGGTTCGTGACCAGGGTCAGACGGAGGCTAGCCTCTGACCGCGTCACACGCGGTGCCGCATGCGGCCGCGCGGGATTGGAATGGCACCATCATGCGTGCTCCCCTTTCCGGGAGGCGAGTTCGGGACTTGGGGATCAGGCTCGACAATGAAAGCCTGTAGTCCTGCTCGCTGGGCCCCAATGGGTGGTGATACCCAGGGTAATGGGGCTCGTTCGTGTGAGGACGTTGCAGCGTCGCAACCGGCTCGGGAAAGATCGCAGCACAAACGTCGGAGCCCATAATACCTGTTGAAACCCCAAATGTCTGCCCCCTTTGTGAGGCCATTTCGAGCGATCGTTTCCCCCACCGAACCACTGTCCATCGGCGATGGCCGTCCCCCATCTCGCTGAACGGCCACACCGGAAATTACGGACCGCCCCTCCGCGACTACGTAGACCCATCCGCGAAAAAATAGGTAGTGGTCAATGATGCGATTCGGCCCGCCCTCCGGTAATCTCAAAGGTGGGAACTCGCCATACCGCCCTGCATCCACCGGAGACTCGCCGCCATGCCCCTGCCCATCATCCTCGCCACCGTCGCCCTGCTGCTCGCCGTCCCCGTCAGCTTCGTCTTCCTCATGTTCGCCTTTGGGGCAATCGGCCCCTGGCGCACGTCGTATCCCCGGCTTCGCCTTCCCGATCTCCCCGACGACGTCGACTGGAACGACTAGTCACGGACACACACCGAAGCGCCCCGAACGAGATTCGTATCGGGGCGCTTCCGTTGTCACCATGCCAGGCCCTCGCGGGGCACATGGCAGCCACTTCGCCATACACTGGACGCCACCGGCATCGTCGCGACGTGAAGGGGCCATGGGCATGAGCGAGCAGGCGAATCGACCAGATACCTCCACATCTCCCGAGCAGGACTGGCCCATCGAGAAACGCGGGGTGATGATCGCGGGCGAGAACCCGATGATCGTCCTTTACCGGCCAGACAGCGACGAGATGGTCGCCATCGCCAGCATGTGGACCGCATCCTGGTCGCTGGCGGGGGCGGGCCGCGCGCTGGTGATCTGGGCCGATCCCGAGGCAACGGACCTGGGAGACCAGGCGCCGGCCGCCATCTTCACCGACAACCCCGAGCTGGCCCGGTTCGTCTGGGAGAATTTTTACAACGACTATGGCCCCATCCACGGGCGCGGCATCGAGGACGCTCCACCCCGCGCCGCCCGCTTCACCGAGCACTCGGACGGGCACCGGCTCCACCGCATCAGTTGCACCTCCGGCACCCTGACGATCGAACTTGAGTGGCGGGACGTGGTGGAGGTCTTCCAGGCCATCACCTACCCGACCGGCTACGAGGTCTCGGTGATCGCCGCGCCCTGCGCGAACGCATCGATCGCGGTCAACGGCGTCCAGGCGGCCGGGGAGATTCACGTCCCGGAAGGCTGGTTCAAGAGTTCGGCCATGCTCGCCTTCGCCGAAACCTGGCGTTCAATCCCGCCGGAGTAGGCACAATTCATTAGCCTTCGTGACTCAACTTTAGCCGCTCTCGCAGCCAACGCCGTCCGAATCCCCGTCGAAACCATGAGGATCAGGCGGCAACACCTCGAACCGCCGGTAACTGATCTGGCCGCAGTCGAGGTCCCCGGTCACCTCGATTGGCGGGATGCACACGTTTGGGTACGACGGATCGCACTCGCCCGCTCCGGGTCCCTCCTGCTCAATCTCGTCAAGTGATGGGTTGCTGTTCGCAACGGATTCGGCGTCGAATCCACCACAGAGCGACCATTGCCCGAGTTGCCATCGCTCGGCGAACTGGACCGCGGGCGGCAACTCATCCGCGTAAAGCCTGTCCCCGTAGTCAACATCCCGTGCCCACCCCGAACGCATCATCACCTCGTTGAGCATGTATGGCTGGCCGTCGACCTCCCACCACACATAGGCGAGCCTGCGATCGTACCGGTCGCGCTCGGTCACATCGCCTTCGAGATAAATCGTCAGGTCGTTGTCATTGAATGAGAGCGCCCGCTGCGCGAACTCCGTCGCCGCCTCGCCACCACAGCCCACGAACTCTGGCGCGTCGGCGCGATACAGCCGCACTTCGTCCTCGACCCCATTAATCGTCACCACAAGCGTATCGCCATCCACGATCGCCACCAGTTCGGCCTCCACGGCGCTATCGGGGATGCGGTCGGTCCACCAGGCTGGCGCGAACCCTCCACGCGGAAGCTGATCGCAGGCGATGCCATCGCCGTCCGGATCGAGCCCGTCCCGTACCGAAGGCTGCTGGTCGTGGATCGATTGCGCCCATTCCCAGGCGTCATAGTCGGCACAATCAGCGGATGGGGCGGCGGTCGAAGAGAGTGGGAACAGCGTGCCAAGGAGCACGGCAAAAACAAGAAAGCGCGGCAACATGGAGAAGCTCCGGCCAAGCTGATTTGCATAATACGTTACCTGATGTAGCCAGTATACCCTCTGACTCTGTTCCGGCGGGAATCAGCGCCCATCTTCCCTTCCAACGAAGCTAACCGGTCATCTCGCCGTCATCGACCTCCGAGCGCATGCTCTCCCCGCCCAGGCTACGGGCTCCCTGCCACCAGTTCCGGATCGCGTACGTAATTCTCCAGCCATACGTAGCCCAATATCGGTAACTTCACTGATGGAAAGCCCCCTGCTTCCCGGCAAACTGTGACTACAGGGTCCCTGCGGCTGGGTTGGTCCGCGCACTATTTCTCGAACACCGTGTAGGAGGCTTTCGAATGTACGCTCGCAAGCGGTCTCGTCATCGAGCCGGTGGGCCGTCGGCTCGCGGCCTGGTCA
>JAEWEG010000054.1 GCA_023389575.1 Chloroflexota bacterium
AGACTGGCGACCCAGGGCGAGGAACCAGAGAGGTCGATGTGCCCCGGTGGGACGTCCGGCGCGGGGACGGGGCGCCCGAGATGGAAACCCTGCCCGTAATCGCAGCCGATTCCCCGCAACAGCGCCAGTTGCCCCGCCGTCTCGATTCCCTCGGCGGTGACCGGCAGGCCAATCGCGTGGGCGATGGTCGCGATGCCCGAGATCATCGCCAATCCCCCGAGATCGTTCTCCAGGTCGTGCATGAACGACCGGTCCAGCTTCACGTCGGTGACGGGAAGCTCCCGCAAATAGCGCAGCGATGAGTACCCAGAGCCAAAATCGTCGATGGCGACGCTCACTCCCAGTTGCCGGAGTTGCGTCAGCGTCGCCACGGTCCCGGCCAGGTCCTCGATCATGATCTGCTCGGTGATTTCCAGCCGGAGCTTGCCCGGGTCGATGACGCTGTGGGCGATCTGGTCGGCGATGCCGCTCACCAGGCCGGGATCGCTGAACTGCGTCGCCGAGAAGTTGAGCGACACGGGCGGGGAATCCGGACCCCACCGGGCGAGCAGTTCGCAAACCTGGGTAAGTCCCCACCGGCCGAGAGCCACGATTTGGCCGGCCTCCTCGGCGAGGGGGATGAACTCGTCCGGCGGCACCATTCCGTACACCGGGTGTCGCCAGCGCAGGAGCGCCTCCATTCCCGAAACGGCCCCGGTGGCGAGCGCGACGATGGGCTGGTAGTGCATCTCCAGCTGGCCCCGGGCGGCCGCTTCGGCCACATCGGTCCGGAGCCGCCAGCGGCGCATGGCGTTCTCCTCCATACCGGAGGTGTGCAGCAGCACCTGTCCCCGCCCGGCGCGCTTGGCGCGGTACATGGCGGCGTCTCCGTCGCGTAGCAGGATGTCGGGCTTCAACAACCCTGGCTCGCTCACCGCCACCCCGATCGTCACGCCGATCGGGACTTCGCCCCCGCGGCAGGTGAACGGATCGGTCATCGCCGCCCGCACCTGTTCGGCGAACGTCGAAACCTGCCTCACATCCTGGATTGCCGGAAGCAGAAGCACGAATTCGTCCCCACCAAGCCGCGCGACCGTCTCCGCGCCCTGCAGGGTCGAACGCAGGCGTTGGCCGATCGCATACAGCAACTCATCGCCGGCTTCGTGGCCGAAGGCATCGTTGACCTGTTTGAAGCCGTTGAGGTCCACGAACAGGACGCCGACCCGCTTGCCATCCAGCGCGGCCTGACGGAGGGCCTGTTCCATCCGGTCGGCCAGGAGCGTGCGGTTGGGAAGCCCGGTCAGCGGATCGTGGAGCGCGAGGTGGCGCAGTTCGGATTCCAGTCGCTTCTGCTCGGTGACATCCCGTGCGTTGATCACCATGCCCCCAACCTCCGGCACGTGCAGGAAGTTGGAGACATGGGTTTCCAGCCAGACCCAGGTCCCGTCGGCGGTGGTCACCCGGAACGTTATCCTCTGACCCGCGCCCGGGGTCGCGACCACCGATTCCCACATGCGGTTCACGGCGCTCTGGTCGGCGGGATGGACCAGGTCCACGCGCAATTCATCGGCGTACGTTTCTAGTGGATGGCCGAGTACGCGTTCCAGCCCGGGGCTGGCGTAGACCAGGCCGCCCACGGCGTTGAACACCACCACGATATCGCTGGCCTGCTGGACCAGGGCCCGGAACCGGGCCTCCCGCGCGCGGAGCGCGGCTTCGGCCTGGCCGCGTTCCACGGCGTCCCACGTGAGCTCCGCCACGTCGCGGGCCAGAGCCACTTCGTCGTCGCTCCATTCGCGAACGGTGGCGTGGCCCACGAACAACCCCGCGTTCCACTGCCCGCCACGCTGGAGCGGCACCGCGATTCCCGCGATCGCGGCAGATTCCATGCGCGTGGCCGCCATTTTGGCGTCTTTTCGCGCGTCGCTGATGCGCACGGTATGGCCCGCGCGCAACTCCGGCGCGTACCCATAGTTCAACGCCGGTATGGGAAGGGCCCCGGAGAGTGGCGGCAGGGTGCCATCCGTCCAACCGTTGGTGCCGATGAGCAGGGCGTCGTCGACCATCTCGAAAAACCAGACGCGATGGGTATTCAGGAAGCGGCCCAGCGTCTCGCTCGCCGTCGACAGCATCTGGTCCGGGTCGCGCATTTCGCGGAGCGTCTTCGCCAGGTTGACCAGCAGCGCCTGGCGGGCCTCGCTCGCCCGCAGGGCCTCCTCCTCGGCGAGTTGCTGGGTCACGTCGCGGACCGAGGCGAGCCGGAGCGCGCGGCCTTGGTACTGGATCTGGCGTCCCAGCATCTCGGCGAAATAAGTTGAGCCATCGCCGCGACGGGCGAAGACGACATACGGCGTCTCGCTGCCTTGCCGCACGCGTTCGGTCACCAGTTCGTGCGAATTGGGCGCCACGAAGTCGAGGATCGGCCGTCCCACGACCTGGTCCGCTTCAAGTCCAAGCAGGGTCGCGTACGCCTGGTTGATGGCCGTCACTACCTTGCCGTCGTGAATCAGCATCGCCTCGGCCGTGGCGTGGAACAGGGTGGAGAAGCTCTCGGCCTGGTGGGCCAGAACGGTCTCGGCCTCCTTGCGGTCGGTGATGTCCCGGGAACTCACCAGGATGCCGCCCACGTCCGGATCGTCGAGGAGGTTGGTGAACGTCGCCCCGATCCATCGCCAGGAGCCATCCCCGCGGCGCATGCGGAACTCCCGCTTAAGCTCGGCATGTTTTGACTGAGCCGTCTCCGTCAACGCCCGCCGGAAAAGCTCCACGTCGTCGTCGTGGAGCAGGGCGAAGACATCGAACTCATCGTTGGCCCCCTTGCGGTACGGACCAACGATGGAATCGAAGGCGGGGCTCTTGTAGGCGATGGTTCCGTCGACATCGATCACGTTGATCAGCGCGTCGGTGTGCGCGATCAGGGAGGTGAAGCGGCGATGTTCGCGGAGCAACGCCTCCTGGGCGCTCCGCCTGGTCGTGACGTCGGCCAGGTTGACGACCGCGCCAGCGCCTTCCGGTCGCTGGAGCGGCCTCACCCTTAGCTTGAACCAGCGCCCCTCGATGCCGGGTTCCACGGGAAACTCCATGGTGAACTCGGGAAGCGAGCCGTCGAGCACTCCGGTCACGCCTTTTTCGGCCTCCGGGCCGTAGTCGCCCAACGTGCAGGATCGGCAGACCTCCAGGTAATTTCCGCCCACGCCGAACGTGGCCTGGTCCCAGCCAGCCGCGAAGGCACGCCAGGCCGCGTTGGTCGCGATAATGGTGGCGGACCCATCCAGGACCACCGTCCGGGAATCGAGCGAGTCGAGCACGGCCCAGCCCAGGTCAGTGCCGTCAGCCGTCTTCGCCATCAGCGTCTCCTGCCCAAAGGTATCGATCGCGCGCAGGTCTCCAGTTCCCCTATACCCCTCGGCCGTGCGTGTCGAACGAGCGACATCGTCGGTTCGCGTTGACGTCGCCTGCCATCAATGACTGTCCAGGCCTCATTCCATGGAAGGTCGTCGCTCACGATAGTCTAAAGGTTAAGGGAATCGTACCCTGATTCAGGCCGATGTGCTTTTGTCCTGGCATTCTCGAGGCATGGGGTGAGCGCTATTCCAGTTCGCTGGCGAGCTGCTCGACCATGGCGAACACGATGTCCGTGGCGACGTCCGAGCCATCGCGATTCACCAGCGCCACGGCGCTCACCGCGTGGCCGCGCACATTGGGGAAGCGATAGGCCGCCGTGGCGTAGCCGGGACCACCGCCCGTATGCCCAGCCACCACGCCGAACTGGTTGGCGATATCCATCATCAACCCCAATCCGTAGGCCGGATTCACCATCCAGTTATGGGTCTCCGCCACCGGCGCACCAATCAGCATCTGCTCCAGCAGCGATGGCTTCACCAGCCTGCCTGGTTCGAACAGCAGGTCGAGGAACGTCGCCACATCGGCCGCGTTTGACGTAACGAGACCGTGCGATACCCACCCCGGGTGATAGTGGGGGATGACGTTCTCCACGGTATCGTCGCCGGAAAGCGCCGTGCCGTAACCGGGTGTCAACTCTCGCATATCCTCCAGCGACGCGGCGCCGGAGAACGTTTCCAGGCCGAACGGATAGCCGAGATACGTCCGCACGATGTCGGGGAACGATGTCCCTGTCTCCTGTTCCAGCAGTTGCCGCAGCAGCAGGTATCCGATGTTGGAATAGCGCCAGCCGTGCCCGGGCAGGAACAGGAGGTCGGTGGCGATGGTCCGCTCCAGGAACTCATCGTCCGACCATGGCGTGCCCGGATGCGCGCGGACCGCCTCGTGGTACTCGAGCAGGTGGCCGTAGTTGGAGAGCCCGCCGGTGTGGTTGAGGACATGCCGGATTGGCACCGGCGTTTCGATCGGCAGGTCGGGAAAGTAGGTCTGCAGCGTATCGTCCAGCACGATGGAGTCCCGGCCCTCGATCAGGCGCAGGATCATCGTCGCGATCACGGTTTTCGTGATGCTGTAGAGGCCAAACCGCGCGTCCGCCTCGATTGGCCGTCGCCGTTCCATGTCGGCATGACCGATCCCGGCGCTCCACGGCTCACCATCCACCGTGAGCGCCACCGTCGCCCCAGGTGCCTCGACCGCCTGGAGACGGTCGTTAACCAGCGCCTCCAATCGCGCGCGGTCCGCCAATTTTCCAACGCTCGCCATCCGTAACCTCGCTCCGGAGTCGCCTCACCCACCCCTACACATCGTCGGTCTGGTGGGGCTTCACCTTCCCCGAAACCCGCCCCGAACGCAAGGCGCGGGCGGTCGCGTGGGGCGATCAGTGACAGCTCGCCTGACCCGTATCGTTGAACGATTCGCCTTCGACCGGTACGAATTTCCACTCGTAACCGTCGGGCAGGAGGGTGAGTTGGAGGACGCCGAACGACTCGCTGTTGCGGGCGTGGCTGTGGGGATGCACCTCGCCGAAATCGCGGAGCGGACCGCCGCCCGTGCCGACCACGAACTGCGTGATGCCGCCCGTGGGGTCGAGCGTTCCATCGGGGGTCATGGGCGCGAACCGCTCGTAGGCGTGATCGTGACCGGCCAGCACCACCTCCGCGCCGGAGGTGTAGAGGGTTGACCAGATCGCCGCCAGATCGGCCTCGTCACCGTGTCCGGCGGAACTGAACAGGGGATGGTGCATGTACGCCAGCGTGCACTGGCTGGGGTGATCGGCCAGGTCCGCCTGGAGCCAGGCAAGCTGCGCGGAGCCCTCCCCGCAGCCGCCCACGTCGTCGCAGTTGGTGTTCAGCGC
Organism: Chloroflexota bacterium; assembly: GCA_023389575.1. GTDB lineage: Bacteria > Chloroflexota > Chloroflexia > Thermomicrobiales > UBA6265 > JACCYX01. The sequence continues at coordinate 5,237 of JAEWEG010000054.1, forward strand.
CACGATGTGCCACTCGCCAAGATCGAACGAGTACCAGCCCTGGCCGGGCGTTCCGGCCCTGTCTCCGAAATAGTCGAAATAGGCCTGGGCGCCTTCGGTGTAGTAGTCGTGATTGCCGGGCACGGGCCGGGTTCGGTCGAGGTGGCGGCCCCAGGTTGGGCCATAGCACTCGGCGAATTCCTGGGCGGTCCCGTTGTTGTAGGCGTTGTCGCCCAGCGTGAAAATCGTCCCCTCGATCTGGTCGAGCAGGCGGGCGGTGGCTTCGTCGCCATCGAAGTCGCAGGACGCGATGTCGCCCGCGCCAACGAACACCACTGCCTCGTCCGGCGTGGCGACTGGCGTCGCCACCACGGGCGTGCCCGTCGCCAGCAGGATCAGCGCGCAGAGGAGGAGCAGGCAGCGGACCATCGGCCGGCCCTCGGCGAGTGAGTGTCCGCCGACCTGTGACGCTTCGAGCCGTTCGGTGGGATTCACGCGAGTCTCCTCCGGTGGTCCGTGCGGTTCGGGCCTGACAATATCGCCGCGTCGTTGCCGAAATGCCCGGTCGTGGACGGAGAGCGCGCCGATCGCCGCCATGAGGACGCCTGTTGGTGCGACGGGACAACGCATGCGACCAGTATGCGGCATTCCTCCGCCGGGACGGTCCGGCGTGGAATGGCGTCCCGGCTTCCCAACCTTTCGCCCCTCGTCCCGAGATGGACGGGCACCGTTTCTCCGCCCGAGAATCCACGCTGCTCACCACGTCATGATTCAACCAATTGAACCTTCTCGACCGGTTCAACGTCTCTCCAACAGCCACCAGACCGGGAGGCACCACGGGCCTGGGGCCAATCACCCGGTCATGCCGTGGGGAAATCAAGCCATGGGAGAGTCCTGTCGTGTCACGCCTGTCCACCGTCAATCGCCGCGCCTTCGTGGGCCTTACCGCCGCCCTCTTCACCCCCGCCGCCGCGCGGGCCCGCGCTCCGCGTCCCACCAACCTGAAAGAGGTTTCGGACGAGTCCAGCGGCTCCCGGCTGCTGGTCGGCGCCCCCGACCAGTTCGGGTTCATCAACGCCATCGGCGTGCTGGACGGCGGCGGCAGCCTCCTGACGATCATCGAGACCGGGGACAGCGTCTTCAACGTGCGCACCACCCCGAACGAACGCCGCGTCATGCTCGAACTGATGATGGCTTCGGCCTATCTCGACCTCGACACGGGCGACCAAACCACGTTCGACGATGTCGCCCAGGTGCTCATGCCACAACCCGCCGTCGACGGACCCAGCGCGGGCAGCGCCGCGCACCTGATCGCCCCGACGTTCTCCCTCGATGCCATCGTCCGGCTCGATGTGGAAACCGGGTGGCTCACCGATATCACCACCTACCTGCAGGGCGAAACCCAAACCCTCATTCCCGCCCTTGCCGCCTTCGGTCCCAGTGGCGCGCTCGCTGGCGTCTGGACCGGCAACAACGTCTACCTGCTCGATCCCGCCCAGCCCGAGGATGCGCTCGTGCTCAACGGTGGCGATGACAGCCTGTACTCCACCGCCTTTGGCATCGCCAGCAACGAGGAATGGATCGCCTACACCACCTACGACCCGGGAGACGGCCTCGGCGAAGTCATCCTCCAATCCACCGTCGACGGAACCGTCATCCCCGTGGTCGAGGGAGACGCCTGGTCCTGCGTTCAGTTCATCCCGGGTGATGACACCAGCTTCCTGCTCATGCACGACGGCGCCATCGAACGCCGCTCCATTGATGACCCCACCGCCGCTGGCGAACGCGTCATCGCGATCGGTTCGCAACCGCTGGCCGATACCGTGACCTCGGCCGATGACTCGAAGCGCCTCGTCTCCAGCCGGAAATCCGGCGGCGGACCCACCGAGTGGGTGCTGCTCGACCTGGAGGCCAACACCGGCACCGAGCTTCCCGATCTTTCCGGGCTGGACCTGCTTCCCATTTCCACCTGGGAGCAGGAACCCCGCCATGCCCTCTTCGGCTCCCAGCCCGAAGCGTTTTCGCTCGACCTCCGTCCCGGACCGCTCACCGGTCTGAGCCTGGAAACGGGCGAGGTGACCCCGTTGCTGAAGGATGTCGCGCTCGATTCGCTTGTCACGCACAGCACCACCGCCGATGGCGCATGGGCGGTGCTCAGCAATCACCCGGAGAGCCCCGAGCCTGGGTTCTGGGTTGTCGATCTCGCGGAGGGCGTCGCCACCGCGGTCACCAGCACCTACGCGGTGATGAACGGCGGCTGCCTCTCGCCGGACGGGAAGCTCGCCGCCGTCACCGGTCGCGGCGAGGACCACGAATCCGAGATCTTCCTCTTCGACCCCGCCGACCCAACCGAACTCAACTCCTTCGGCCCCGGCGTCACCCTCACCTGGACCTGACCGCTCCCGGGCGAGGGCGGCCGTGCATGGGACCTGCAATGCATGGGCCGCCTGGGTCCGGTGTGAATGTACGGTGTCACGGCCTGCTATGCAGGTCTGTGACACCTCTCGGGTCAACGCCCCAACCAACCAATCTCACCTCAACCTGGCGAATTTTTACCGTGTCGATGCGTTCACTGGGGAGGTGGATCTTGCCCACCCGCCCATGCCGCATCGAAGGGATCGTCAGCCATGCATTCCACGCGCACTGGCCACCTGGATCGGAACCCGCGCCGCGCCGCCAGTGGACACGACAACATCATTGGTGCGCCAACATTAATTGAACGCTTCCCATTAAACCCTCTCTCCGAAAAGCCCGTCATTCCGGGGAGAATCGGCTCTGCCGAGCGAATTTATGGATTAATGGATTATTGTCGCCGAAAAAACACTGGCAATATGCGGAGTGCCCCAGGGCTGATCCAGCCACCGGGGCACTCAGGTGAAACAGGGGGTGCCGGGACGAAATGGGTGGCGCTATCCGCGCCGCAGCCAGACCGTCATCGGCCCCGCGCCCCGGTTGGCCCAGGCGAAGTAGGGAATCGCCGTCAGGGTCACCTGCGAGCGGCCTGGCCGGTCCCCATCGAGCGACTCCAGCGGGCGATACAGCGCGCCCTCCCAACCCGGCGCCGCCGATTCCACCTCGGCGTCCGCCGTCAGCACTTCCACCCCGCCTTCCAGCAGGTCGGGCCGGAACGCCGCCACGATTGGCGAGTCGTCCGGCAGCACGAAGTCCCGCACGTCGCCCACCGGGTGATCGGCCGCCTCCACGCAGTACAGCAGCGGTCCGCGCCGCAGCGCCACGCGCCCGGCGTCTTCCGCCACGCGCGGATGCGCCACGATCCGCGTGACGGGCATTGGCAGGGAAACCGTCACCACGTCGCCCACCTTCCACACCCGGCGAATGGTGGCGTACTGGCCATGGGCGGCCTCGCTGGCCGGCAGCGATTGACCATTGACGCGCACGGACGCATCGCGGCTCCAGGCCGGAATTCGAAGGTTCAGGGTGAAGTCGCCGGTGTCCACCAGGTCGGTGATCTCGATCGAAATCTCGCCATCCCATGGATAGCGCGTTACCTGCTTCAGGCCGACAGAAGCGCCCGCCGCCAGCGGAATCGTTGCCGTGCCTCCGGCGTAGAGGTGCACCCAGATCGACTCGTGCTGGCCGTCCGATTCCGGGAACCGGCGGGCAGTGACCGAATAGAAGTAGCCCGGCAGTTGCGACAGTATCCGGGCGATGTTCGGCGGGCAGCAGGCGCACCCGAACCAGGCCTGCCGGCGGTGATCGCCGTCGTCGCTGAGCGGGTTCTGGTAGAAGTACGACTGGCCGTCCAGCGAGAGGCCGGGAAGCATGGCGTTGTACAGCGAGTGCTCGATCCAGTCGGCGTAGCGGGTGTTGTCCTCCGCCCGCAGCATCAGCATTCGCCACACCCACATGATCGCGCCGATCGCGGCGCAGGATTCGGTGTAGGCGCGCTCGTTTGGCAGCTCGAAGTCCTTGCCGAACGCCTCGCCTTCCCACCGCGAGCCGATACCGCCGCTGACGTAGCTCCGGCGGGTGGTCATGTTGGCCCACATCCGGTCCAGCGCCCGTCGCAACGCGGTGTCCTCGCCCTCGATCAGGAGATCGGCCGCCCCGGCGTTCAGGTACACCGCCCGCACGGCGTGACCGACCATTTCGTCCTGCTCCCGAACCGGGGTCGCGTCCTGATGGTAGGCGCTGCCGCCGATGGTGCCCTTGCCGCGCACGTCGAGGAAGAACCGGGCCTGGTCCAGGTAGCGCCGCTCGCCGGTTTCCCGGTACAGCTCGATGAGCGCCATCTCGATCTCCTCGTGACCGTCGGTCTGCTCCAGCTTGCCGTCCGTCGCCGGCCCGAAGGTCTCGCACACGAGATCGGCGAACTTCCGGGCGACCGCCAGCAGGCGCTCGTCGCCGGTTGCCCGGCGCATGGCGATCGCGGCCTGGATGAAGTGCCCGCCGCAGTACAGCTCGTGCATGTCGCGGAGGTTCGACCATCGTTCGCTCACGCGGTCCACCGAGAAGTAGGTGTTCAGGTAGCCATCGTCGTCCTGGGCGTTCTCGATCAGGACGGTGACCACGTCGATCATCGCCCGCAGGTCCGAGGAATCCTCGTCCGGATAGGCGGCGATGGCCGAGGCCGCCGCCTCCAGCCACTTGTACACGTCCGAATCGTTGAAGTAGATCCCGTCGAATGGGCCGTCGAACTCCCCGGCCACCCGCCGGAAGTTGCGCAGGCGGTTGGTGTCCTCCAGGTGCTGGAACTGGGACGGAATCGTCACCTCGCGGTTGATCCGGAGGCGTGGCGCCAGGAATTCGTCGGTCAGCCGCACGTTGCCGATCGGCACGGGCCGGTGCGCCGCGTTCGGCCGGCCTTTCGTATCCACCACCACGGCCGTGTGTTGAAGGGAAGTCGAGGAAGCAGTCATGAACCCCATCCAGGCTACGGCCGGGTAGCGCCCGGCCAGAACATCCGCGCATATCCCTCGCATTGTCCCACCGGCCGCGTGGAGGCGCACCTTTCCTGAAAGAGGTGGTTGCGAGCATGCGGTACAGGCAACCTTTGCTACCATGACGACACACCGAATCCGCGAAGTGTTGGGAGCGGCCCGGCGCCGGGCCGTTTTCAGATGCCGGCGGAACAGCGCAACCCACGAGGAGTGGAACGGAATGGGACCGAAGACACACGATGCAGGCCCGGCGGATCGTCCAACGCGGCGAGGGCCCCGCGCGAGTCGCCGCGAGGTGCTCGGTGGCCTGGCCGGGGCGGCGGGCCTGGCCCTGGCCGGTTTGCCGGGAACCGGCGGCGCCCAGACGCCCGTCGCCGAGCCCGCCGCCACTCCTGGCCTGCTAGTCTTCCCGCGTCATGGCACGCGCACGGCGTCGCCGGGCACCGAGATCAGCTTTCGCGGCGAGGCCATCGCCGATATCGGAACCGTCACCGTCATCGGCTCCATCAGCGGTAGTCACTCCGGCGTCCTCATGCCCCATTCCGATGGACTCGGGGCCAGTTTCGTGCCGGACTCGCCCTTCCAGCCCGACGAGTGGGTGACCATCCGCGCCGGCATCCCCCTCCGCCCGACTCCCAGCGGGTCGGTCACGTTCAGAATCTCCATTCCGGGTGTGCCGGTTCAGACCCCGGCCGAGCGCGAAGTCGACCAGCCGGCGAACCCGCCCCAGCAGTTCCAGTCCCGGCTGGACCTGCTGCCGCCGCGGATCACCATCACCGATTCCAGCAACGAGGTCGCGCCGGGCTACGTCTTCGTGGGGGCCAAGGTCGGCGATGGACAGACCGGCGCCATGATCATCGACAATCGGGGTGAGATGATCTGGTTTTCCCCGCTGGATCTCGATGTCGCCGCCCACAACGATCTGCGCGTCCAGCAGTACCAGGGCGAACCTGTCCTCACCACCTGGGAAGGTATCGCCCGCCAGGGCACCGGGTTCGGACACCTGCTGCTGCTCGACCAGCGGTACGAGGAGGTCGCCCGGGTTCAGGTTCCCAACGGGTATCCCGGCTTCGACCAGCACGAGTGCCAGCTCACGGATCGCGGGACAGTGCTCGGCATCGTGTACAACCCGGTCCGCTGGGACCTCTCGGCGGCTGGGGGATCAGCCGATGGCACCGCCCTCGATGGCGTGGTTCTGGAGGTCGATGTCGCCACCGGCCGGGTGGTGTTCGAGTGGCACAGCCTCGACCATGTCGCCTTGGAAGAGAGTTACGGCCAACCCACCGACGAGGAGCCCTGGGACTACTTCCACGTCAACTCGGTGGAACTCGATGCGGAGGACAACTTCGTCCTCTCGGCCCGCCACACGCATGCCTGCTATCGCATTGAGCGCAACACCGGGCGTGTGCTCTGGCGGCTGAACGGCAAGCGCAGCGACTTTGAAATGGGCGAAGGCGCGCCATTCCAGTACCAGCACGATATCCGCGCGCACGGCAACGGCGAGTTCTCGCTGTTCGACAACGCCGAGTCGGACCAGTCCGCCGATGATGTCGCCTGGTCACGCGGGCTCGTGCTCGCGCTCGACGAGGACCAGCAAACCGCCACGGTCGCCCGGGAATACGTCCACCCGACCGAGATCCTCTCGGTCAGTCAGGGCAACATGCAGTTGCTGCCGAATGGCAATGCCTTCGTCGGCTGGGGCAGCGCGCCGGTGTTCTCCGAGTTCGACAGGGATGGGAACCTCCTGTTCAGCGGCCGGTTTCCTCAGGGAACCAACTCCTACCGGGCCTATCGCTGCGAGTGGGATGGCCAGCCCGCCGCCCCGCCGGATATCGCGGTGGAGCCTGGGCTGGGGAACAACGTGACGATCTACGCAAGCTGGAACGGCGCCACCGGCGTCCGGTCCTGGAGCGTGCTCACCGGTCCCAACGCCGATGCGCTGGAGCCGGCCAGCTCGAGCCCCAGGACCGGGTTCGAGACCACCATCCGCGCCGAGGTAGCGGGCGCGTTTGTCGCGGTCGCGGCGCTCGACGCCGATGGGGAGGAACTGGGGCGGTCGGCCGCCGTCCAGGTCGGGTAGCCTTCGCCAGCCTGGCCGCTCCTCAGGGTTCGAGGAGCGGCTCGGACTCCGCCGCGACAACGGCCGAGCCATCCCGTGGCCGCCGGGCCAATCGCCCATACAGGGCGACGACCGGCGAGAGCACCAGGGCTGACCCAAGGAGCGCCGCCCGGATCGAGACCGCGTTGCCGACCCAGCCGAGGGCCGGTCCGCCCCCGACCTGGCCGATGGCGTTCGCCTGGCCGCTCATCGAGATCACCGTGGCGCGGGTACTGGCATCCAGGTTTCGGTTGAGCCAGGCCGCTTCCACCGGTCCACTGATGGAGCCGGCGATGGTCCGGACCCAGAGCATCCCGAAGGCGAGCCACAGGTTGCCGCACAGGGTGAAGACCACGATGCCTCCCACCTGGACCACGGCGCAGATCGCCAGGAGCCGGGCCGGAACGCCGGGGCCGAGCGCTTCCGGATTCCTCCGGTTGAGGACTTCGGTGGCGAGCAGGCCCAGCAGTGTGCCGACCACACCACTGATGCCGAACCAGAGGACTGGGCTGTCGTTGCCGAGGACGACCGGGAAGTCGAAGCGGTCGATCACGGACGGGACGTGCAGCCGGTCGAAGGCCTCGCTGGCGAGCCCAACGATGAGGCTGACGAGGATGAGGGCCCGCACCACGGGCCGGTTCATCGCGAGGCGCATACCCTCGCGCGCGGTGGTCTTCATGTGGCCGAAGGTGGTTCGTTCGGATGGAGGCGTCACGCGCATGTGGCGTTCCGGCATGATCGCGAACAATACCGCCGCCAGGGCGACCATCCCGACCCCGGCGAGGATCATCGGCAACTGGATGTGGATGAGGCCCAGCGAGACGCTGACGAGCGTTCCGGCCAGGCCGCCCACCAGCCACATCTGGCCGGCGCGGAGGAAGACCGGTCCGACGGCCTCCTCGCCCACCTCGTCGGTGATCCAGGCCTCGGTGGCGCCGCTGGTGAAGGTATAGCCAACGCCCCACAGGAACTGGCAGCCGATGACCGCCCAGAACCGGGGGATGGAGCCTTCCAGCATGAACCCGCATCCCATCAGCACCAGGCCGATCAGGATCGAAACCCGGCGGCTGTACACATCGGCCACCACGCCGGTGGGTATTTCGAAGAGGAAGCAGGTGGCCTCCAGCACGGTGCCGGCGAGCACCATTTGCAGGGGATTCAGGCCCACCACCGTGACCTGGTAGATCATGTTCACGGTGAAGATGAGCGAGAAGAAGATGGCCTGGCCACCGGCCAGGATCAGGTAGACCGGAACCGGATTCGCGGCCGGTCTCCGCGGACGAAGGAAGTCAGGCACGAGCAGGTCACTCCAGGATGCACCGCCAACGCAAAACCCCCGCGACGGTCACCGTCGCGAGGAAATGGGGCATCTGGCACGTCGTTGAATGACTACCGGCTGGATGGCGAGACGCCATCGCCTACGCCAGGTCGTCTATTCGGGAAACGCGCTCACTCGTGCTGACTGCCATGCCGGGGCTCCTTCCGAGAGGGGCGGTTGGCCATGTTGTGTTCCGTACGTTGCCGATGATAGGGATTGCCGATTCCCAGGTCAATCGTTGCATCCGGGCCGATCGTGGAATCGGGGGAGCGGGCCCGGCATTACGTAGCCATTCCGGGTGATGGATCGCCTTCACGTAGGTAATCCAATTCGGCTTGAAGGGCTCCAGAGGCCCGAAAGTGGGCAATCTTGCCGATGGAATGAGGGCGTCGCGACAGCAGACTGGGCAGTGACAAGAGGTCCGGCCACCAGCCGTCTTCGAGCTGATGGAAGGACGACCCAGGAGCAGCGTCGCGATGCAGGCAACCGTCCCCCACGTTCGACATGGTGTCCCATCTATCCGAGTAGTCCGGCGGGTCGTGGCCCGGCGGGCGCATGCCTCCGGCGCGATGACCGCGAGGGCGTGGCTGATGCTGGCGTTCCTGTCGGTGCTCTGGGGATCGGGGACATGGTTCAACCGGGTGGCGGTGCAGGATGTGGGACCCATGACGGTGGTGGCGTCGCGCGTGGGGCTCGCCGCGTTGATGCTGTGGCTGGTCATGCGCGCGCGGGGCATCCCCGTTCGTTGGCGCGGGGAGGACTGGGTGCCGTACACGGTGATGGGGGTGCTGAACACGGCGGTGCCGTTCACGCTCATCGCGGTGGGACTGACGCGGATCGATTCGGGTCTGGCGGGAATCCTGCTGGCGACGACCCCGCTGTTCACGATGATGATCGCGCGGATGGTTTCCCCAGCCGAGCACTTGACGAGGGTGAAGCTTCTGGGCGTAGGGGCAGGGCTGGCTGGCGTGATGGTGATCATGGGGGTGTCCTCCGGCTCGATCACGGCCGGGAGCGGGCTGGCGAAGCTCGCCATTCTCGGCGCGGCCCTGGCCTATGGTGTTTCGGGCGTGTACGGGGCGACCTTGCGGGACCACGAACCGCTGTCGCTGGCGTGGGGACAGCTCGTCGTGTCCACGGCGGTGCTGCTGCCGTTCGCGGTTGTATGGGAGCGGCCGTTCGACGGCGGTGGGTGGCCGGTCGAGGCGGTGTGGTCGATCGCGGCGCTGGCGGTGTTGAGCACGGGCCTGCGTTACCTGGTGTTCTACCGGCTGCTGGGCGAGATTGGGGCGACGAGGACCTCGATGGCGGGGTTCCTGGTTCCGGTGAGTTCCGTTCTCCTTGGGTGCCTGTTCCTTGGCGAACGCCTGCACTCATCGCAGATCGGCGGGATGCTGCTGGTGGTGGCGGGGCTGGCGGCGGCGAGTGGAGCGTTCCAGCGAGGCCCGTTGCCCGCTCGGGCGGGCTGACGTGGGACGAGCTGGGCGGCCGCGATCGGTGGCTACCCAGCGTGCTGGTTCACCCGGTGGCGGTTTCCCGGGCTCGTTGCTCGAAGATCCAGGCGGGATCGAACGTGATGTTCCGAAGGGCGGCGGACTTCGTGTCGAGCACGCGCCAGATCGGGACCAGGTCGTTGGAGGGCGTGCCCGCCTGGTGGGCTTCGTTGGTGGCCTCGGCCAGCAGCCGGAGGTTGCGGGCGGTGGTGACTGGGCAGGTGTAGTCGACATCGTGGCGACGGGCCAAGTCGTCGCGGAGTTCGCGTGGGGAGATCGCCTCGCCGACGGGTATCGCCCGGATGGCTTCGAGGATGACCGTCGCCGTTGGGTAGAGCATCGACTTGCCGGGTGTCATGCCGCGGCGGCCTTCCGGAACCGGGCGAATGTCGATGCCGGTCGACGCCGCCGCCTGGTCTCGCCATGTCGTCGTCATGGATCGCTCCTGTCTCACTCAGCGCCGTGGATCGGAAAGGCAATGTCGCAGGCGGGGTCGTCCGGGCCGGCGGCCATGAAGTCGGTGAAGTAGACCTCGCGGGGAGAGCCAGTGCACTCGCGGCCGTTGGATTCGATCCATTTTTCGACGGCGTCGTAGGCGGTGAGGATCTGGGGGAACTCGACCATCGACTTGCTGATGCGGGTGAAGGCTTCGCGGTGGGCGGGTTCGACGCGGGTGGGGACGTCGATCTTATCCTTTCGCGTCTCGTCGACCGGGATGCAGATCTCGACCGGACCATCGCTTTCCTCGTTCACCTCGCCGTGATAGATGATGAAGGCCGCGCCGGTGATGCCGCCGAACCGCTCGGCGATGCCGTGCATGGCGGGCATCCGCTCGTCGAGCCATACCTCAAGATGGGGAACCGTAATGTGGCGTTGCTCGGTGAGGACGAACTGGGCCGGGATGTCGCGTTCCTCGATGGTGAACATGTCGTAGTTCCTTTCCTTGCCGGCGAGGCCGACGAGCAGGTAGATGAGCAGATCGCGTTGACCGGCGATGCGGCGTTCGACCGATTCCCACCAGGCGGCGAGGGCATCGGCGCGCTCGGCTTCCGGGAGATTGACGATGCGGGCAACGGTGGCCAGTGGCATGTCCAACTGGCGGAGCCGGGCGATGAGGCGGGCGGTTTCCAACTGGCTTTCCCGGTAGCGGCGATAGCCGGTGACCGGATCGACCTCGGCGGGAACGAGGAGTCCCTGGCGGTCGTAGAGCCGGAGCGCCTTGGGCGAGAGCAGGCAGCGCCGGGAGAACTCGCCGATGGTCAGGTGGATGGCCCGGTTCGAGGCATGGTGCTGTCCTTTCATGGTGTCGGTTGGCATTGGGCGCTCCCTGGTTGCGGGGACCATTCCCCGGCGATTGTCACGTTAGGGCCTGCCCCAGGGGGAAGGTCAAGTGGTGAGGTCATTGTGCGCTGGCGATGCCAGAGAGGCCCGGCGGCCGTGGCGATGCCATGGCGTGGAGGATGACAGGGCCGGGATTCGTGTGACAATGCGGGCCAGGGTGATAATCAGGTTCCGGGCGCATGTCCCGGTTGGGAGGGATTGCGCTGGAAACGATCGTTGAGGACGCCGACGCGCCGGCGAGCACGCATCCGTTCGGACTGTCGCCGGCGAGCATGGGCCTGCTGCTGGGACTGATCGGCGTGGTGGCGTTTTCATTCACGCTGCCGTTGACGCGGATCGCGGCGCCGGAGCTGGGCGGGGCGTTCGTGGGGATGGGCCGGGCGTTCGTGGCGGCCCTGCTGGCGGCGGGGCTGCTGGCGATCCGGCGCGAGCGGATTCCGGCGCGCTCGACCTGGCGCGGGATCGTGCTGGTGGCGATCGGGACGATCTTCGGGTTCGGGCTGTTTTCGTCGATCGCGATGCAGACCGTGCCCGCCGTGCACGCGATCGTGGTGGTGGGGTTGCTGCCGGCGATGACGGCGGTGATGGCGGTGCTGCGGGCGGGTGAGCGGCCGAAGCTGCCGTTCTGGATTTCGGTGGCGGTGGGTCTGGTCTCGGTGGTGGTGTTCGCGCTGGCGCAGGGGGCGGGGTCGCTGCAACTGGGCGATATCTGGCTGCTGATCGCGGTGGTGATGGCGGCGTTGGGATACGCCGAGGGGGCGGTGCTGACGCGGTCGATGGGCGGCTGGCGGGTGATCAGCTGGGCGCTGGTGTTTTCGTTGCCGGTGCTGACCGTGGTGATGGCGGTACTGGTGTGGCGTGACGGAATCGCCGATGCCGCGCCGAACGTGTGGTGGTGCTTCGCGTACCTGGCGGCGGTGAGCATGTTCCTGGGGTTCTTTCCCTGGTACGCCGGGCTGGCGATGGGCGGCGTGGCGCGGGTGGGGCAGATGCAACTGGTGCAGCCGGTGTTCAGCCTGATCTGGGCGTGGATGTTGCTGGGGGAGGCGATCTCGCTGGGGACGGCGCTGGCCTCGGTGCTGGTGATCGGGTCGGCGGCCCTGGCGAGGTGGACGCGGAGTACGTGACCGGGTGTTTCGGCCGGTACCCTCAACCGTCGCCTTGTGCAAGAGGGGCGTTTCGTATGGGTTGGGACGCGGATTCCGGGGTCGTGTGTTTTTCGGCCACAATAATCCATTAATACAATTAATGCCCTTCGAGGGGTGAGTTTGCCCGGAACGACGGGCTTCTTGGCTGCTCGAATTAATGGACGAATTCGAATTAATGTTGAGTGCGGTAATTGTGTTGTCGTGTGCCGCGACATGGTTGATGGGCCTTTCGTGAACCAGGTGGGCTCTTCCTGACAGGCACGAGGCCTGTCAGTACTCGGTGAACGCATCGAAACGGGGAGAACCCGCCATCCGGCGAGAATTGGTCTAGCGGTTCGCAGGGAATGAGGGGCGGCAGGTGACATGCACTTGGCGACCTGTATGCTCGAAGTCATGAGGAGAACAGGGAGCGGCATGGTGGTGACGCCACCGCGGTAATGGGCGGGAGCGAGGTTTGGTGGGAGTGGGCCGGATGATGCGTATGGTGCTGGTGGCGGTGGTGGTGCTGTCGATGGTGGCGTCGTTGACACCACTGGAGACGGGAGCGGCGGCGAGGGGTCCCGACCTGCGGCTGCGACCCAACGACGGACTGGTGGGCGAGACGGTGCTGGCGCGAGGAAAGGATTTCCCGGCGGGGGCGACCGGCGACATCGTGTGGGATGGCGTTCCGGAGCCGGTGGGAGAGTTTACGGCGGATGGGGAGGGCTCGTTCGAGGTGTCGATCACCGTGCCGGATGTGCCGCCGCGGGTGTACGTGGTCACGGCGATTGCTGGCGACGAGCAGGCCGCCGACCAGTTTACCGTGGAGGTTGAGGAGGACGCGAAGGGAGAGCCAGCGTCTCCGGTGGAGCCAGGGCCGATGCCGGAGTGGATGGCCGATGCGGTACCGCCTGTTGAGGTGGCGTTCGCGGCCAATTCATGCGATGAGCCCGGAGCACGGGAGGTTACGGTGACAACCGGGGCGGAGCTGGAAGCGGCGTTGGCGGATGCACAACCTGGGGACAGGATCACGCTGACCGACGCCATCTATACCGGGAACTTCCTGGCGGAGGGCGATGCCACCGGGGAGGAACGGATATCGCTGTGCGGATCGCGGGGAGCCGTGATTGATGGAGGAGGCTGGGAGCACAGTGGGTATGCCCTGCACCTGCTCGGCGATTACTGGACCGTGTCCGGCGTCACGGTGACCGATGCGCAAAAGGGCGTGATGGCCGATGGCGTGACCGGAGTGGTGGTCGATGGGATCGAGGTGCACACGATTGGGCATGAGGCGGTGCATTTTCGGTCGCACAGCACGGACAACGTGATCCAGCGGAGCGACATTCACGATACGGGGCTGGACAACGAGAAGTTCGGCGAAGGGGTGTACCTGGGAACGGCGGTGTCGAACTGGGAACGGTACACCGAGGGTGAGCCGGACAGGAGCGACCGGAACCAGGTGCTGGTGAACAGGATCTGGAACACGACATCGGAGAGCCTGGATATCAAGGAAGGGACGGAAGGTGGCCTGGTGGTGGGCAACCTGTTCGACGGATCGCTGTTGAGCGGTGGGGATTCGTGGGTGGATGTGAAGGGCAACGGCTACCTGCTGCGAGGCAACGTGGGGATGAACAGCACGCAGGACGGGTTCCAGACCCATGTGATCGACAACATGGAGTGGGGCCGGGCAAACGTGTTCGAACTGAACGAGGCGAATGTGAACGGGCCAGGAGTGGGGTTTTACATTCACCAGCCGGAGGGAAGGGGCAACGTTGTGCGGTGCGACAACGTGGTGACTGGCGCGGAGGGTGGCGTGACGAACCTGGAAGAAGGATGCGCTGACCGCGATGCCGTCGGGCAGGGTGATTGGTCATGGCTGGAGGGCTTCGGCGGTGACCGGTGGTACGGGGACAGTTGACGGTGGGGCGGCCGCTTGGTGAGATGGTAGGTGGCGATCCATTGCCGCTGGCGGGGTGTTCCTGACCGGCGCGGCAGGCAATCACGCGGAAGGACTGGAACATGGCATCTGGGGGATCAGCGTCCGCTGGCATGACTCGTCGTGCCGCGGCGCGGGCCGGCGGGGTGGGGATCGGGGCACTCTCGCTCGCCGCCGTGACGCGGCTGGCACGCGCCCACGGGGATCATGAGGCCCCAGCGACGCCGGGAGAGATTCCGCCACCGCCGCCCGCCACGCCGACCCCCGCCTGGCAGGAGCAGATGGACGCTTTTGGGGCCGCCGGCGACTTCACGGTGACGCAAATCAACGACGCCGAGGGTGTGACCGAGAGCGTGTTGCTGGAGATACCGCCGATCGAATTCACCGGCGAGGGGACGTCCTCGACGTTGCCGGTGGGACCGTTGCAGTACATCTACCGGTTCAAGGATTCGCCGGTGGAAGCGCCTGACGGATCGCAATTGCCGTTCCAGTATGTGGAGGTCGATTGGAACACCGAAGGAGCCCCGCGTGGCCCGAACGGGTCGTTCGCCTCGCCGCATTTCGACTTCCACTTCTACATGTGGCCCCAGGAGCAGGTGGAGGGCGAGCTCACCTGTGTGTCGACGAACGGCAAGACCTGCGATGAGTTCCTGACGGACTACACGCAGATGCAGCAGTTCCAGTAAATGCCGGAGTCGCGGTACATCCCGGACGGGTACCGGCCGGACTACACGCAGATGCAGCAGTTCCAGTACATGCCGGAGTCGCGGTACATCCCGGACGGGTACCGGCCGGACGTGGATTCGGCGATTCCGGCGATGGGCCTTCACCTGCTGGACATGACGCAGGTGTACAGCGTGGAGGCGGTGAATCACTATCCGGTGCTGATCTATGGCACGTTCGGGGGAACGGTGATGTTCGCCGAGGCATCGGTGACGCTGTTCACGCTGCAGGACGCGATGGTGGCCGAGGGGAACCGGCTCTCGTTTCCGTTCCGGCAGCCGGAGGCGTTCCAGCAGGATATCGACTGGCCGACGGAGTTCGTGATCGAGTACCTGCCAGACACGGGCGGGTTCATGGTGGGGTTCGAAGGGTTCAATCGCCACAAGGCGAGTTGAACAGGGGCGGCACGACGCTCCAACGAATAAACGAGAACGGAGCCGGTGTCCTAGGACGCCGGCTCCGTTCTTCGTGCTGGAGAGGGTTTATTCGGCGAGCATGCCGTAGATCTTGCGGCGGGCTTCGTTCAGGAGTTCCGCGGCGCGGAGGCGCTGCTCCTCGGTGCCGGATTCCGAGAGCTCGCGGGTGGCGCCCATGAGCTTGCGGAGACCCTGGTGAAGTTGTTCCTGGCCGTCGGTGAGGGCGCGGCCGTTCTCCCAGACGCGCTCGACGCGCTCCTTGTTCTCGACGAGGAATTCGCGGCCCTGGTCGGTGATGGTGTACCCGGCCTGCTCGTCGCCTTCGCCCTCGCTGGCGATCAGCCCCTCCTCGGCGAGTTGCCGGAGAACGGGGTAGATGGAGCCGGGGCTGGGGCGCCAGCGGCCAGAGGTGCGATCGGTGATCTGACCGATGAGGCTGTAGCCGTTGGCCGGAGCCTGGCCAAGAATGGCGAGAATGGCCAGCCGGACATCGCCCCGGCGGGCGCGGGGGCCGCCCCGGCGCATGCCGGAGAGGCGGGGATCGAGGCCGTGGCGGTGTTCGCCGTGGCGGAAGCGGAAGTCGGAGCCGCGCTGGCGGCCGTGGTCACGAATGCATCCTTGTGGAGTTCGCATGGGTTGGTGTCCTTTCAGGTCGTATCGAATCCAGCCATGTCAGAATATATCACGATATATCGTTTGTCAATAGCGACTGTGTTCATGGCCGCGGAGTGTAAGCGACGAGGTGGCATGGGGTCCGACCCTGAGAGGAGGTTCGTTCTGACAATGGATCGCGATGGGGTGGTGCGTGTATGGGACACCGCCTGACGGCGGCAGGACTTTGTCCATGGATTCATCGGCTTCGCCTCTGAATGACGGACCTGGTTTGACGTGTCGGAGGTGGGAGATCGGCGGGCGTGCGCATGGCGGACAATCACGCGCTCGCCTGGGGCTCTCCGGATTGTTCCTCCAGGAGACCGGGCTGGTTGACTTCGCGGGGGTGGGGCGGCAGTGTGGGGTGAGCGTTGTTGTCCCAATGGTTATCTAGGAGTGGAAGCTCATGGCCACGATCGAGCCGATTGTCACGTCGACCACGGTGAAGGTGCCGCCTGGTGTCGCCTTTGAGATCTTCGTGGAGGAGGTCAATCGGTGGTGGAAGCCGGGACCGTATTTCTGGAACGACCCGGATCGGGCGATCGACATTCGGTTCGAGCGGGGCGTGAATGGCCGATGGATTGAGTGCTACGACCTGCTTGGCGACGACGTGTTCGTGATGGGTGAGATAACCGGCTGGATCCCTGGCGAGTCGATCGCCATGACGTACCGGACGGTCTCGCTGGGGGAGTTCGGGTATCCGGTGGAGATCGGCTTCGCAGGGGCGGGCGACGGAACATTGGTGACCCTGCGCCATGGTGGTTGGGAACAACTGGGCGACGAGGCCGTGGAGAGCCGCGACCGGTATGCCCGAGGATGGGATTCGGTGCTGGGATGGTTCCAGAACTGGGCAGACTGGGGGTCGCCACGACGGCTCGGTGACCGGCTTCCCGCGGTGAAGGGCTACGTGCTGCAACCGGGCGAGGGAGTGGGTGAGGATGGACCGATGAAGGCGTCCAGGAGATCGACCGGAGGGAGCCTGTCCATCACCGAGTCGGTGACGGTGGGTGGCGCGCCGGCCCACACGCACCGGCACGACGATGAGGTGTTCTACGTGCTGGACGGGGTGTTGAAGGTCACGCTCGATGGGGTGGAGCATACCGTTCCAGCGGGTGGGACGGCGTACATTCCGCGCGGGGCGGTCCATGCCTGGGATACGGAAGGCGAGGCGCGGTTGCTGATCATCACCGCGCCGGGCGGCCTGGAGGAGTTCCTGGCCCAGCTGCACACCTGGCCGGAGGGGTATGCGGACGGCTGGCGGGTTCTGGGTGAGCGGTACGGGTACTCGCTGGTGTAGGTGGCGATTGTGATGCGGGGCAGTCCGGACTATCGCCTGGAAACCATACAATGGAGGTATGGAGGATTTCCGATGCATCAGTGGCCCCCGCGAGATTCGAACGAGTGGACGATCGAGGAAGCCGAGCAACACTTCGATGAGGTGTTCGATCGGGCGTTTCAGGACGGACCGCAATTGCTGATCGACGATGGCGTGCCCGTGGCGTACCTGGTGTCGAAGGACGACTGGCGTCGAAAGCAGGCTGGGCGGCCGCTGGCGCATGAGGAACAGGAGGCCGGGTGATGGCTGTCCGGAAACCTAAGGAATGGACGGTGGAGGAAGCGCGGCGTCACCTGCGCGCGCTGGTTGGAGAAGCGAAGCAGGTTGGCCCGCTCCTGGTCGAGCGGCCGGACGATCGGGAAGCTCTGGTTGTTCCGCTGAATGACTGGGCAACGGGAGACCAGAAGGTGGAAGCCTGGCCGATCTGTTCCTGAACTCGCCTTTGAGAGGCTCGGACATCGACCTGGAGCGGGATGCGATGTCGATTGAGGACTTCGATCAGTGGATAGAGGACCGGGGCACGCTCGATGATCTGGAGCGGCGGGCCGATACGCCGCGGAAAGCGCGTGGGAGCCGGGATTGAATTTCCTGCTCGACACGAACGTCGTTTCGGAGTTCCGGCGTCAGGTTCCAGAGCAAGGTGTCGTGGACTTTCTGGCGACGGTCGATCCTTTCACCGTGCACATGAGCGTGGTGACCATCATGGAGTTGCACAAGGGAATCGCCATGCTTCCCAAGGGCAGGCGCCGCGCGGATCTTGAAGCCTGGCTCACTCTCACGTTGATACCGTCGTTCGACGACCGAATCTTGGGGATCGACCAGGCAACGGCGGCGATGTGTTGAAGATTGCTGGGTGAGCGTCACCTGGGGTCGACGATTCGACGCCTCATGGATTTCTGGCTGGCGGCAACCGCCTTGCGACACGACCTGACGCTTGTGACACGAAACGAGCGGGACTTTCGGGATTTTGGAGTCGTCGTTCTCAATCCCTGGCGAACGGCGGAAGCGAGTGAGCGGTCATGATTGACGAGGCGTTCCGGGCGAGGTGGGTCGAGCGGCTGAGGACGGAGATTCACGGAGCGCTGGCGGTGATCCTGAAAGGGAGTCATGTGCGGGGGAACGACGGGCCGTTCAGTGACGTCGATTTCGATGTGCTGGTGGACGACACGGAGATTGAGGACCCATACCCGGTGTGGATGGTGGAGCATGACGGGCGGCTGGTGCATGTATCGGTGGCGGTGGAACGGCTGAACGACTGGCTGGCGGGTTTCAAGGAAGAGGCAAGCTGGTCGTTCGGGTTTCCGTCGCGCGAGGTGACGCGCTTGCTGTGGGTGGCGCGGCAATCACTGGCGGCGGAACTGGATCGGCCGTGGCGGGAGCATCCGGCGGCGGAGCCGGAGCTGGAGGACTTCATCGAGGAACTGGGCAAGGCCCGGAACGCGGCCGCGCGGGGCGACGAGCTACCCATGCGGCTGGCGGTTCAGGAGATCGCTGAGCTGGCGCCGACATTGCTGGCGCCGTTGAACGAGCCGCGGTTTCCGTGCACACGACCGGAGGCGATCGCGATGGCGCTCGACCTGGAGACGGTTCCAGATTGCTATAGGGAGGACATGCTCGACTGCCTGGGCCTCAGCGGGCGGGCGATGACGGCCGATGAGACGCTGGCGGCGGGAGAGCGGCTGGTGATGGGGACGCTGGCGCTGGTGGAGGCCAACGTCGAGGTGTTCGAGCCGCTGGTGAAACCCAGGTTGCTGGGGTTGGTCCGGGACGGGACCATGCGGCGCTATCTGGAGCAGGGCATCCCCAGTTGAGGAGAACGGGCCCGGACGTTTTTGGGCCCGTTCGGCGCGGGTGAACGGTCACCCCAGTCGGATGTCGAGCGTGGCGGTACCGGCTTTCGGGGTGGCGGCGGTGACGGTGACCGTGGACCCGGCGACCGTGGACCCGGCTGGCTGGCGGACGATCCATTCCGCCTTCGCGCGGTTCAACATGGGCGAGACATCGCGCCACAGCAACTGCCCGTGAATGGATGAGCGGCCGTCCAGGTGGCCGATTTCCACCTCCGGCTCGCCGGAGATGAGCTCGCCACCCTCACCCAGGTCGATGGTGACCTTGACGGGTTTGGCAACTCCGGATCTTCGGCCCATGTCGGTGACGAAGGTGGGCAGGAAGCCGCTGTTGTGGACCGCCAGCGATACCTTGTGGATATCGCTTCCGAGCGACTCGACATTCACGTCGCGGATTTCGAGGAGGGGAGCGGTCTGGGCGGCGCGGAGGACGAACCGGGCGTTGGGGGCGGTGACCTCCTCCAGCATGGAGCCGGGCGGGTTGGTGGTGGTGAAGGTGCTCTCCCAGCCGCCGATTTCGACCGGTCCCAGTTGCGGGTGCTCGAACGGCGTCCAGTCTCGGAACCCCTCGCCCTCCACCTCGCGGTCGAGTACGGCGAGCATCGCGGCGTCATGTCCCTCGGGACGGTCCTTGAAGAAGCCAATGAAATCGGTGACTTCTATTCCCGCCTTCTTCGGTAGCGACCAGAGTTCGGTGGAGAAGGCGATCAGGCCGAGTTGTTCGTAGACCCAGTCGAGCAGGCCGCCCTTCATCGCCTGTTTCCGGTCATAGGCGAAGTCGTCGTAAATGCCGATGCAGGGATAGCCGGTTTCTTCCTCGCCCAGCTTGCCGATGGCGATGTAGTTGTTGCGATCGGTGGCGGGCATGTCGCTGGTTGGGTGGGCCGTCGGCGGACGGAGGATGACGGCGGACCAGGTGTGGAAATGCTGCGAGCCGTGGATGTTGGGGTGGGCGATCAGGAAATCGGCCAGGGCGCGGGTTTCAGGCTCGGAGAGGGGGTAGGCGCCGGCGCCGTCCTGGACCCAGTGTGGCGCCCAGTCGGCCGGGAAGTTGCGATTGGCGTCGAGGCCGTGGAGAGTGGGCGCGATGGGGACGCGCACGCCGTCCCAGTTCTGGATTTCGCCCTCGGGGAGGACGAAGTAGAAGTCGCCGTCGAAATCGTCGGGGCCGCGGCGGGTCATGACACGGGGATCGAGCGTCGAGGCTTTCCAGGGACCGGCGGGGTCCTTGATCCGCATCGAGAGGATGGTGCCGTCGCCGTCAATGTCCTTCTCCACGAGGCCGTCCTGCTGCTCGACGTGGGGGAATGGGCGGAGCGAGGAACGGATGAAACCGTTGGGGACCTCGGAGAGGCTGAGGTCCATGCCATCGACGTTGATGGCGGGCACCAGGTAGAAGGTGGTGTGGGTCAGCAGGCGCTGGATGGCGGGGTCGTGCAGGCTGGTGAGCAGGTGGTTGACCAGCCAGAGCACGGTGGCGACTCCGGTGACCTCGTCGGCGTGGATGTTGGCGTCGACGAAGTAGGCGGGCTTCGATTCTGGCGAGCCGGTGGCGCGGTCGGTGATGGTGAGCAACCAGATGTCGCGGCCTTCCAGCGACTGGCCGATGCTCTCGATGGAGACGAGGTTCGGATGCTCGGCGGCCCAGCGGTGGAGGAGGTCGGTGAGTTCGGCGTATCGGTAATAGCGGTCGGGACGGTAGTCGCTGGATTCGGCGACCCACTTGCCGGGCGTGATGGGCATTCGCGAGAGACTCCTGTGGTGGCTGGTGGCTGGTGGCTGGTGGCTGGTGGCGGTGCGCGGGCGAGCGGCCTGGTTCCGTCATGGTAGCCGGGATCGCGGGATTGCCAATACGCGGAAATGGTGAGCGATCAGAGACGCTGGTACTCGGCGCACCAGCGGTAGAGGGGATTTTCGTCGGTGGGTGCGATCTGCTCGACCGCGATCTGTTTCAAGCCGTGCCTGGTGAACCGGTCGAGGTCGGCGCGAGTGAGCGGAAAGGGCGGCCCTTCGAACGGCACACCTTCGCCGTCGCGGCCATCGGCGATGGCGATGACGAGCAGGCGACCGCCGGGGGCGACGAGGCTGGCGACGCTGGCGATCGCTTCATTTCGGAAGTCGACCGGTAGCGCCTGGACATTCTGGCTCTCGACCACCAGGTCGAACGCGCTGGTCCATTCCGGCGGGAGGTCGAAGAGGTCGGCGACCTGGAAGTCGATGGCGGCCCGAGGATGGCGCCGATGGGCGATCTCGATGGCCGTGGGTGAGATATCGAAGGCGGTGACCTGGTAGCCGAGTTCCACGAGGGGCAGGGCATCTTCACCGGTGCCGCAGCCAATAACCATCGCCCGGCCGGGGTTCGTGCCGGGAGAATTGGCTGCGAGCCACTCGGTGAGGAGCGCGTTCGGGGCGTGGCGGTCCCAGGGGATGGTGCGCTCGCCGCGGGAGTCGGAGGCGTAGAGGTCGTCGTACCAGGCGGCGGCTTCGAGATGGGTTGTGGTCATCATGTCTCCTGGAGGTAGGCGCCAGCGATGTGGGCCGGCGCCGGGGGCAACGGATTTCCAGCATATCAGGCGCACCAGCCGGGGTTCGCCGCGATGGCCAGTCAATGAATGCGGACAGGATTTCTCCCCCGGCGTGGCCATACTTGAGGGAATCGGTGGCGCCGGGTCGGGACTGGCGCGAATCGCGATACGCACAGGCGGTCAGCGGCCGCGGAAGGGAGTCAGTGATGACAGGTGGGCAGTCGCGCGTGGCGATCAACGAACTGGTGACGCTGTTCGAACATGTTCTGGAGGAGACCGCCGATCAGTTCGGCTGGGATCACTGGCATTCGATCCTGTGGAATCTGCACAACATGGAGCCCGAGCAGTGGACCCAGCTGCCTCCAGGTGGTGGCAGAACCATTCGGGAACTTGTCATTCACCTCGGTGGGACGTTCCTGATGTACGAGAACCACGCCTTCGGCGACGGTTCGCGGGAATGGGGCGACCGGGTGGTCGATGGGGTTGGCCCGGGTGAGACTCCGGAGGAGACGGTCGCCTGGCTCAGGAAAGCGCACGCCGTGTTGCGCGACTCGGTGGCCAGACTGACCGACGACCAGCTTGGTGAGCCGAGAAAGGCGCCGTGGGGCGATGTCTACGAGACGCGCCGGATCCTGGAGTTGATGATCCAGCATCCGCTGTACCACACCGGCGAGATCAACCACATCCGGGCGGTGTTGCAGGGCAACGACGACTGGGATCACCAGGACATGGGGCGCGAGGAGCCGGGTCAGGCCTGATCTGGTGACTGGCGCGATGGGAAAGGCGGGGGCAGGACGTCACGGATAGCGTGCTCGGCATCGCGGTGAGGATAGGTGGGGGAACGATCCGGCGGTGCGGGATTCGCGCTGGCGAGGGCGCTTCCGCCATGCATGGGTCCTTTGGGCGGTCGACCGATTCGCCGCCGTAGCCTATCGTTGCGGGCATGATGGCGTTTCTGATTCAACCGGGGTGCGGCGATGACGCGGCAGGCTTCCGGTCTGAATCGTTCCCTGTATGAACTGGAGAGTTCCCCAATGAGTGTGCATGACTTCACCGTGGCGGCCGCCGATGGCGGGCAGGTTGATCTGTCGGGCTTCGCCGGCCAGGTGCTGCTGATCGTCAATACCGCCAGCAAGTGCGGAAATACCCCGCAGTACGAGGGGCTGGAGAAGTTGCAGCAGGAGTATGGGGACGAGAAGTTCACCGTCCTTGGGTTTCCGTGCAATCAGTTTGGCGGCCAGGAACCCGGCACCAACGAGGAGATCCAGCAGTTCTGTTCCCTGAACTACCAGGTGACCTTTCCGGTGCTGGCGAAGGTCGATGTCAACGGTGAGGACGCCGATCCGTTGTACAAGCACCTGAAGCAGGCAGCTCCCGGAGGGGAAGGCGGAGACATCGAGTGGAACTTCGCGAAGTTCCTGGTGGATGCCGACGGTGGCGTGGTGAAGCGCTACGATCCGAAGCAGCAGCCGGAGTCGATCGCGCCGGATATCCAGAAGCTGTTAGAGGATGCCGGATAGCTGGCGACTCATCGGTCAGCGTCGATGATGCATGGGCAGCACGCACTGGCCGGGATATCGCGTCCCATGGCCCGCAGTTTTTCCTGGTAGGGACGGATCCCCGGAACATTGTGGCGCGGCCAAATGCGACGGTATGGTGTCCGCCCTGCCTAAGGCTTCGATTAGGACGATGCCGGTCCGGCCGGGGCGGATGGATTCGCTTCGCTCACCTCAGGCTGCCGCTTGCGCTTCGAATGGGATCTTTCGCACTGAATCGCGGCCGGTCCGCCCGTACATTGCGTAGAGCGCGGCGTGGAAGGTTGGCCTTCCACGCCGCGCTCTGAACCGGCTACTGTCATCTCTGCATTGTGAGCTTCGCGGGCTCGGAGATTTGGTGATGGGAGGGCTGCCCAGTCAGGGCAGCCCTTTCGCGTGTGTGGGTCAGATGGCGGTGATGGTGATCGGGCCGGAGACGATGGTGCCGACCTCGACGACGAAACCGGCGCTGCCGCCGGGCAGCGGGTTGTCGTTGTCGGTCGCCTGGAGGGTGATCGAGCCTTCGATGACGCTGGTGATGGTGTTGCCCTCGACGGTCAGGGCGACGTCGTAGTCGTGGTCGACCTCCCAGTCGAAGGCGGTTTCGGCGAGGATTTCGACCTCGCCGCAGGCCTTGAGGATCTGGGCCTTGCCGCCTTCCCGCAGGACGAGCGCGTAGTAGCGGCGCATGCCGCCGACGCGGGCGGCGATTCCGGCCGAGGCGGCGAGCGGGCTGCGGACGGTGGCGGAGACGGTGTAGTCCTTCCACTCCTCCGTGCCCTGGGCGATAAGGCCGACGCCGTTGGTGTGGGATAGCTGGAAGTCAACCGGCCAGTAGGTGTTCCAGATGTCCATGCCGTCGATCCAGGCCTGGCGCCACATGTCGCCTTCGCCAGTGCCCTTGCGCAGCGTGACGGTGGGCGCGCCGGACCAGGTCAGCGAATCCAGCGTGAGGGTGTCGCCCTTTGCGCCATCCAGCTGAAGGCCGACCTGCTGGATGGGGGAGTTGTCCAGCGGGGGGATGGTCCAGCGGAGCGTGGTCGATTCGCCAGGTGAGACGGTGATCTCCGGACCGGCGAGGGACTGGAGGGTGTCGTTCTCGTCCCAGACGCGGAGGACCAGGCTAGCCGTGATGGGGCCGGTGTTGGCGGCCGGGGTGGCGATGGAGGCGACGACTTCCTGGCCGGGATAGAGCGTGGGGGAGGCGAAGAGGCGATAGCCGCGCTCCAGGAAGGGGCGGGTTTCCTCGGGCGAGAAGGTTGGGGTGGTGACGGTGGCGGTGGATTCCCGGAGAGTGATGTCCAGCGCGCCGGTGGTGTTGGCGATGTTCGCGCTGGCGGGTTCGGCCGCCTGGAAGCCCTGGGCCGAGCCAGGCAGCGAAAAGTGGAAGCGCGCGCCATCCTTCGGGGCCAGCGCTGGTTCGCCGGCGAGAGCGCGGGCGGTGTTGACGACCCGGTAGGTCTCTCGGAGGGCGTCGCTGATGCCGCGCCCACCCTCGGCGGTGGAGAGGTAGAGGCGATCGGCGACGGGCTCGCGGTAGTCGGGCGTGTCGTCGAAGGCGGCGAGGCCGTTCCGGATGCCGAGGATCGCGCCGACGTTTCCGGCGTTGCAGTCGGTGTCCCAGCCGGCCGTGTTGGCGATCATCAGGGAGCGCCGCAGGTCGCCGTTGCCATGGAGCAGGGCGAGGATGATGAGGGCGTGATTGGGGACCATGTGGCAGGCGCCGGGGTACTTGTCGTAGCCGTAGCGTTCGCCGATGAGGCGGCGGGTGACGTACCAGTCGTCGTTGGCCGCGTGCCATTCGCGGACATCGCCGATGAGGCGCGCGATGGTGGAATCGGCCGGGATCACGCCGAGGGCGGTGTCGATGAGGGCGTTGATATCGGATTCGACGAAGGCCTGGGCCTCGATGGCGGCGATGACCTGGGCGCCATGAACGGCCTCGCCGTCGTGGCTGACGCTTCCGGCGCGGCGAGCCCAGTCGGCGGCCTTTTCGGGATCGCCGGGGGCGAGCATGGCCCAGGCATCGATGAAGATCTGGGCGCCGATCTGCTCGGCGATGGTTTTGCCGTTACGCGCTATCGAGCCGCTTTCGGGGGCCTTCACGCCATTCTGAAGGCGGACGAAGGCGGTGTGCTCGGTGGAGACGCCCATGCCGCCCCACCAGAGGACGGTGCGCTGGTCGATGAGGTAATTTAGCCAGGCGTCGCCGATCAGGGCGGGGGACAGGTTTGGGTCGAAGCGGTTGTCCTCCAGGGCACGGGGGAAGGTGAAGGTGCCGGCGATATCGTCGTCGGTGACCACGAGGGGCATGTTGAACTGCTCGTGGACGTAGTGGTCGATTTCGCCGAGCTTCTCGACGATGTCCTCGTGGAGCCAGCCTTCGAACGGGCGACCGAGGTAGACGCCGATGATCTTGCCGAGGACTCCGGCGTAGACGCGTTCGAGGTAGTCCGGCGAGGTGATGGAGTAGGTGTTCGGGCGGTGCTGGAGGTCGATGGTCATCGGTGGTCCTTCGTGGATACGGGATGGATGAGGTGGTGAGCGTTCCGGGTCGACACGGGTGTGTTGGTAACGGGAGTTAAAGGCTCGATACGAGATCGGCCCCTACGAAACGGGGGTGTTTGTGGCGGGAACGTGGCGAGGTTCGGAATGGTGAGATAGCAGGGTCGATACGAGATCGACCCCTACATAGCGGTAGGGTCGTCATCCTTTCAGGCCGCCCTGGGTGAGGCCATCGACGAAGCGTCGCTGGAGGCTGAGGAAGATGACGATGATGGGAACGATCATCATCATGGCGGCGGCGCTGGTCATGCCCCAGTCTCGGCTGAAGCGCGAGGTGAAGTTGTAGTAGCTGGTGACAACGGTGAACTTGTCCTGCTGGGTGAGGAACACCGTGGCCAGCAGGAATTCGTTCCACACGGCGAGGGCGACGACGAGGCCGACGGTCAGGAAGCCGGGCCAGGAGAGCGGAATGATGATCTGAGTGAAGATCTTCCACTCGCTGGCGCCATCGACCCGGGCCGCGTCCTCGAAATCGGATGGCAACTGCACCATGTAGGAACGCAGCAGGAAGATGGCGAGGGGCGCGTTGATGGCGATGTAGATCATCGCCAGCCCCGGCAGGCTGTTGACCAGGCCAGCCCGTTGCCAGAGGAAGAACAGCGGGACGAGGAACAACTGGAGCGGCAGGGACGAGCCGACCAGCAGGTAGAGCATCACCGCGTTGGAGCCTGGAAGGTCGAGCTTCGCGAGGCTGTAGGCCGCCATGCCGCCGAGCACCAGCACGCCGACCACGGTGAGCGCGACGAGGATGCCGCTGTTCTGCATGGTGGTGGCGAAGTTGCCGACGCGCCAGGCGTCGGGGTAGTTCTGCCAGATGATGTCGCGCGGCCAGCCGAGCGGGTTGCGGCCGATTTCGGCCTGGCCCTTGAGCGAGTTGAAGCCGAGGATCACCATCGGGCCAAGGGCAAAGATCGCCAGCAGGCTGAGGACGATGTAGTTGGGCAGGAAGGCGAGGCCGGTGCGGCGGGACCGTCCGAAGCGGACGCGCTGCTTGATGGTTGCCATGGCTAGATCTCCCATCCGCGCTTGCGCAGCACCACGAAAATGGCGATGACGATGCCGACGAAGACGCTCATGGTGAGGCCAATGGCGCTGGCGTAACCGGCCTCGAGGTTCATGAAGGCGTGCTTGAAGACGAGCACCGAGAGCACCTCGGAGGCGCCGGCGGGTCCGCCCTGGGTAAGGACCCAGATGTAGTCGAAGGTCAGGAACGACCAGATGCTGGTCATCAGGATCATGAAGACGAGGGTGGGGCGAATGCCCGGAATGGTGATGTCGCGGAACTCCTGCCACTTGGACGCGCCGTCGAGCCGGGCGGCCTCGTAGAGATCGGCCGGGATGTTCTGCATGGCGGCGAGGAACAGCACCATCAGGAATCCCCAGAAATGCCAGTTGTCGACGAAGGCAATGGTGGGGAGAACGGTGGAGGAGTCTCCAAGCAGGGCGCGGTCGAAGCCGGGCACGCCCCATTCGGTGAGCTTGCCGGGAATACCGCGATCCGGATGCAGTAGCGAGCGCCAGATCGCGGCGACCACCACGCTGGGGAGGACATAGGGCAGAAAGAGGCCCATGCGATAGACCAGCGATCCGCGCCGGAGCGGGGCCAGGAAGCTGGCGGCGACCAGGGCCAGCGCGATCGGGACCGTGAGGAACATCAGCAGCCAGATCAGGTTGTTGCGAAACGCGTGACGGAACGAGCCGTCGTCGAACAGCAGCCGCCGGAAGTTCTCGAGGCCGATCCATTCGGCCTGGCCGATCCCGGTCCACTGGGTCATGGAGTAGTAGAAGGCGGAGAGGGCCGGTCCGAGCACGACGATGACGTTAATCAGCAGGATGGGCAGCACGAAAAGCCAGGGCACGACTTTCCGGCGCCAGGTGGGGCGTTGCCAGAACCGGAGAGCTGGTTGCTGGCCCAGGGAGTAGTCCAGCGATGCTTGAGCGTTGGTCACGAGTTGCCTGCTTCCAAGTGGGAGCGGTTACGGATGTGGGCCGTTCCGCCCGGCGCGATGGCGGGGCGGAACGGTTCCCGGTGGCTAGCGGGACGGGATCGGCGGCACATCTCCGGCCTCGAACTCGGTGGTGAAGATGTCCTGGAATCCCTGGAGGAACTCCTCGACGGTCATGTCCCCGGCCCAGACCTTCTCGATCTCCTCGATTAGGTAGGTTTCCGTCTTCGGGGGCCAGAAGGTCCAGGTGGTGTAGCCGTACCCACCGCCGCTCGATGCCTCGTTGAGCTGCCCGATCATGCGCGACTGGCGCTCGTCGAGTTCGCCAAGGAGCTCGGCGGGAATCTCGATCGGGGCGGCGGCGAGTCCGGCGCCGGCGACCTGTTGGGCCTGGGCTTCGGGCGAGAAGAAATAGGCCAGGAACTCGGCGGCGGCGTCGGGATCGGCCGAATTGGCGTTGATGCTGTAGGTGGAACCGATGCCGAGATCGAAGATGACGTCGCCCGTGGCGGACGGCATGGGCACCCAGTCCCACTCCTGGCCGGACTCCTCGAAGAAGGTCATGGCATCGCTGATGAGCCAGGAGCCTTCGATCTTCATGGCGGCCTCGCCATAGGCGAGGGCGGCGGTGGCGTCGGCCGAGGGGGTGGTGTAGTAGCGGTCGAGCCCGCCCATGAACCAGCCGTTCTTCTGGTACTCGTCGAGGACGGTGAGGGAGTCGACGAAGGCCTGGTCGGTCCATGGCAGTTCGCCGGTGAGGGCCTGGTAGACCTTGTCGGGACCGGCGTGATGGTTCAGGAATTCGCCGATGAACCACTCGTTGGTGCCCTTCCACTCGGCGTTTGTGTGGGCGAAGGGCATGAGCCCGGCGTCGGCGACCTGCTGGGCGAGGGCGGTGAGTTCGTCGATGGTGGTGGGCGGAGTCCAGCCGTTATCGGCGAAGACCGTGGCGTTGTAGTAGAGGACGAGGGTTTCGACCTCATTGGGGATGGCGACCAGCGCCCCGTCGACCTTGCCGAGGTCCATGGCCCAGGGAGAGAAGCTGTCGGCCCAGCCGAACTCGGTGGCGTAGTCGTCCAGCGCGAGGATTTGGCCGGCCTTGCCAAGCTCCATGGAGAGGGACGGTCCGGGGGTGGTCACGATGTCGGGACCAGCTCCACCGGCCAGGGCGGTTTGGGTGGCGGTCCAGCCGTTGGCCTGCATGGTGGCCTCGACCTGGACGCCGCCGAGGGCGTTGAAGTCGGCGACGATGTTGTCGACCAGCCACTGGGCGGTATCGGAACCGCCGGTGATATCGAGCCAGAAGGTGACCTTGCCGGCGTCCTGGGCGGACGCGAACCCGGCGGGAACGCTGATACCGGTGACGGTCGCGCCGGCGGCGGCCAGCTTCAGGATCAGGCGGCGATTGGCGGACAGGTTAGCGAGGTTCATGGTTTGCTCTCCGTGGTAATGATGGCGGACGCTCGATGGAACCCGGGACCCGGAATGATCAGTGGTTGCGCGTGGGTTCGCGTGCTCCTTTCACAGGGGTGTGGCGTCTACGTCGTGGACCCGGATGAAGGTCGAAGCGAGTGGTGATCCTGGCGGGTTTGGCGGCGGGATCAGGCGGACGATCGAGGGACGAGATCGAAATCGAGGACCTCGCGGCGGGTTGGGCCCTTATGGGAGCCATCGATGCGCGAGAGCAGGAGTTCGGCGGCGCGGCGCCCGGTGGCGTGCGAATGCTGGTTCAGGGTGGTGAGCGGCGGGTGCACGAGTTTCGCCGCCGGAATGTCGTCGAATCCGGCCAGGGCGATGTCTTCCGGCACGCGGACGCCCAGTTCGCGGCAGGCGAGGAGGGCACCCATGGCCATCAGGTCGTTGGCGGCGAAGACGGCGGTGGGCCGGGGCGACATGGCCAGCAGTTCGCGCATGGCTTCGTAGCCCCCGGCCTCGGTGAAATCGCCGCCCCGGACAAGGACTTCCTCCAGCGGCATGTGATGCTCCTCGAGGGCCCGGCGATAGCCCCGGACGCGGCCCTCGCGTGGGGGCGTGGCGACGCGGCCGGAGATCATGCCGATCCGGGTGTGGCCGCGATCGATGAGATAAGAGACGACGGCCCGGGCGGCGTCTTCCCCAGAGATGGAGACGAGGTCGAGCGGCAGGTTGGGCGGGATGACGTCTTCGGCGAGGTCCTGCTGCATAGTGACGGGGGTACCTTCCCGCAGGAGCGGCATGAGGTCGGCGACGGTGACGAAGAAGGGCGTGACGATGACGCCGTCGACCCGGTTGCGGCGGGCGGCTTCGAGCGAGGCGAGTTCAATGTCGCGCTCGCCGTCGGTGTTGAAGGCCAGGACGTCGTAATCGTGGACGCGGGCGGTGTCCTGGATGCCCCGGATGAACTCGGGGTAGTAGGGGTTGGTGATGTCGGGGATGACGGCGGCGATGGTGAAGGTTTTGCGCGTGCGGAGGCCGCGGGCGCTGTTGTTCGGGATGTAGCCCAGGTCGGCGATGGTGGCGAGCACGCGTTCGCGGGTTTCAGGGAGGATGGAGACGGTCTGCACGTCGTTGAGGACGTAGGAGACGATGGCCTGTGACACGCCGGCGGCGCGGGCGACATCACGCTGGGTTGGACGGCGGTTGGTGGCTGCCATGGTGATGTCCGTGGTGCGACGTGGAGCCGGATGGAGTGGCTCGTGGTGTGCTAGGTCGATACTGTTGATACGTATCAGTGTAGCAAGGACCCGGAAACACGCAATCCCCTTCGCGAACTGTTCAGCGGATCGGTGCGGAGTTGTGAATGAAGACCGCTGGGACCTCGACCCATCCGGTGCGGGTGTGCCGTGTGGGGATCGCTAGAATGAAGTTATCGAGACCCGCATAGTTGGCGTGCCCGAGTCTGGTCGGGTAGTAGGCGCCAGAAGGACAGGATCACGATGTGGCCGCTTCCGGCGTCCGGAAATGAGCATGAGTCGCGTGTCACGTCCGCTCTGGGCGTGACACGGACGGTGCGCGACGACCGCCTCGCCGTTCTCGCCCACGAATGGTTGTATGGACGCTTCACCTCCAGGGAGGATTCACCGAATCTCTTCTTTGGGGAGCCCGATCTCTTCGAGGCCGGGCTCAGGGAGCGGCAAGTCGAGTGGGTATGGGTTGCCCCTGACAATCGGTCTCGCACCGAGGTGTTCTCCCCGGAAGGGGAGCTCCAGGCGGTGCTCGTCACCAACCAGCGGTACCGGGTGATGTGGGGTGATGCAGGCGCTTCCCCTCGTTCCCACAAGGGAGGTTGGCCGGCGGATGACCTGATGCCATTCGAGATGTTCAACGATCATGGGCGGTCGGAAGGCGCGATGGCGCTTACGCATCCTGGCTATTTCACGCATGGGCTCGTGGCGGTCCCAGGTGAGCGGGAGGAGAGGCTGATCGATCCCGTGCTGGGTCGGCCCGTTCGGAGGCTGCTCCTGGAGTCGACGCCGGAGGCGGCCGCAACCTCATGGCAAGGCACGGATATCCGGACACCAGTGCTTCCAGAGGCTCAGCAGGTCGAACTCGCGGTGGACGAAGAGTTCGATGTCATCGTGGCCTGGACGGGTCTGTTCGAGGGCAAACCGTACGCTCAAACCCGGTTTCATGAGTTGGATTTCGATGTAACGATTGATCCGGCATGGTTCGAGTTGAGCGAAGGGGATTTCCCGATAGCTCGTCCCGCCCTCCGGTGAAGCAGACATCACGCCGCCCGCCGTGTTGCCGAAAGCGTGCCAAGCTTGCAAGCCGTCAGCTGTGAGGTGATGTATACAGGGAAGCCAGGGGACCGGCGACGACTGACTAGAGGCGCAACCGTTGGCCCGGTGACCACGTTGGATGAATGACGCTGGCCCGCGAGCGGTGGGCCTGTTCACGTGCCACGATGCCAAACCGGAGCCCTCCATGCCTGTCCACGCCTATCCCACCACGTTCCACGCCGACGCCGCGGCGGCGATCGTCGAGTTCTTCGCCGCGCGCGACGAGACCGGCGCCGTGCTGCTGGTCAACTCCTGCGCGCGGGGCAAGGCGACGCCCGAGAGCGACCTCGACATGGTGGTGCTGGTTCCGCAGGGAACGGTGACCGGCGAGCTTCAAGCGGACTGGGAAAGTTTCCGAGCGTCTGACCGGCGGATCGTCGCGTTCCTCGCGTTTGGGCCGTTCTCGGTATTGCACCTCGACATCGAGGAGGCCGTCATTGCCTTGCCCGATCATCCGGAGAACGAATATCCGGACTGGTTCGAGCTGATGATCGGCAACTGGCTGGCGTGGGGCGTCGCGCTGTGGGAGCGCGACGGGTTCCATGCCCGGCTGCGCGCCCAGTGGTTGCCGTTCTATGACGATGCCCTGCGGCGCAAGCGGCTGGGGGAGGTGCGCCGCCAATGCGTGGATTACCTCGCATTTGTCCCGTCCTACGTGGCGCGAGGGCTGTACTTCCAGGCGTTCTCGCGGCTGTGGCGGGCGTTCCAGCTTTTCCTGCAGGCGTTGTTTCTTTCGCGGCGGACATACCCAATCGCGTACGACAAATGGATTCACGAGCAGGTGGGCGACATCCTGGAGTTGCCCGATCTCTACGCTCAACTGCCCGGCCTGTTCGAGATCGGCCATTTCGAAAGCGACGAGATGGTGGAAAAGGCGGCCCTGCTGCGACGGTTGCTGGACGAGTACGTGCCGTCCGGCGCGTGATGGGCTGGGCAGGTGAGGCGACTGGCGGAAGAGGGATTGGCAATCCGGAGCCAGTTGGTATGGTGACCTCATCGAATTCCCGCGTGTCCCATCGTTCCGGGTCAGGAGGCATCATCATGGCAGTGGCGGTAGCAGCGGACCAGGCGGCAACCAGCGGCAGGGTCGGCATCGTGGATTGCGACGTGCATCCGATGCCGGAGCACATGGACGAGATCCGGGCGTACCTGCCGATGCCATGGCGGGACCGGTTCTCGGGCGGTGGCCGCGGGTTCTATGGCAACCCGGTGCACGGCTCGCGGCTGGACAGCGTGCCGCCCGGTGGTGGTCCGGCCGGGTCGGACCCCGATTTCCTGCGCAGACAACTGATCGAGGAGTTCGGGATCGCCTATGCTGTGCTGCTGCCTCGGGCGTTCTGCAACACGCATCCCGATCCGGACATGGGGAACGCGATCGCGGCGGCCTACAACGACTGGGTGGCCGAGAAATGGCTGGACAGGAACGACGCCGACGGTGTGTTCAAGGGTTCGATCACGATCAACCATCACGATCCGTTGGCGGCCGCCCGGGAGATCGACCGCTGGGCCGGGCACCCGCATTTCGTGCAGGTGATGACCGATTCGGGGGCACGCGCGCCCTTCGGCCAGCGCCAGTACCACCCGATCTACGAAGCCTGCGAGCGACATGGGCTGCGGTTCGCGGTGCATCCTGGAACGGATGGGATGGGGATCAACGTTCAGCCATCGCCGGGATATCCCACGCACTACATCGAGTGGCACACCACGCTCTCGCTGAGCTTCCAGGCGCATCTGGTGAGCATGCTCACGGAGGGAATCTTCGAGCGGTTTCCGGGCCTGGGCATCACCCTCACCGAGGGTGGGATCTCGTGGCTGCCGGCCCTGATGTGGCGGCTGGACGCGGAGTGGAAGGCGCTTCGCTCGGAGGTGCCGTGGCTGACGAAGGCGCCATCGGCGTACCTGCGTGACCACGTGCGGCTTTCGAGCCAGCCGATCGAGAACCCGGACAACCCGAAGCATCTCCTCCAAATGCTGGAGATGATGGATGCTGAGCACATCCTGATGTTCGCCAGCGACTACCCGCACTGGGATTTCGACTCCCCGACTCACGCCTTCCCCAAGCTGCCGCAAGCCCTGCACGACCGCATCTTCTCGCTGAACGCGCGGGAGTGGTACGGACTGCCCGAAGCGGCGGAGGCGTAGGCGATGGGACGGCATATCGTGGGCAAGGTGGGCGAGCTTCCGGCGGGCGAGCGAAGGATCGTGGAGGCGGAGGGGCGCTCGATTGGCGTGTTCAACGTGAACGGCGAGTTCTTCGCGCTGCGCAACAGTTGCCCCCACCAGGCGGCTCCACTCTGCCTGGGCGCGATCAAGGGCATGACGATGCCGAGCAAGCCGGGTGAATACGTGTGGGCGCGGGAGGGAGAAATCCTGCGCTGCCCGTGGCATGGGTGGGAGTTCGACCTCACCACGGGGCGGTCGATCTTCAACCCGCATCGGATGCGGGTGAAGGCGTACGACGTGACGGTGGAGCAGCCGGATGACGAGGAAGACGAGTCGGTGGAGACCTTCCCGGTGTCGGTGGAAGAC
This sequence comes from Chloroflexota bacterium, assembly GCA_023389575.1. Taxonomy (GTDB): domain Bacteria; phylum Chloroflexota; class Chloroflexia; order Thermomicrobiales; family UBA6265; genus JACCYX01. Next base: position 39,264 of record JAEWEG010000054.1, read on the forward strand.
GGCCTGATCGTGCTTCACGTCTGATCGCGGGCACGGTCGGCAAGCGAATCGTCGTGGGAGGAGCGCGCTTCGAGCAGCGTGGCGTCGAAAATCGAGCCTGGCGACCGTATCCTTCAGGTGAGGAGTGGCTTCCATATCGGATGGTACGCCAGGTCCTGGAGGAAGGGCTCGATTCTTGGTCACGATGAAGGACATCGCGCGGCACGCGGGGGTTTCACCCATCACCGTGTCGCGCGTTGTCAATAATTCGGGGTATGTGAGCAGGGAAACCCGGGAGCGGGTGGAAGCCGCGATTCGCGAACTCAACTACGTGCCCAACCTGATCGCGAGCAGCCTACGCTCCCGGCAGTCGGACCTCGATCGCCAGGGGCGCGGAGGACGAGGCCTGGGAGCATGGCTACGGCGTGTTCATCTGTAACACGGACAATGACTTCGCCAAGGAAACGGCCTACATCGACAAGATTCTCAGCCGCCGGGTGGAGGGCCTGCTGCTCGCGCCGACCCCGGACCCGCGAAGCGAGGATCACCTGTCCCGACTGCGCACGCACGACCTCAAGTTCGTGGTGATCCACCGGCGACTCCAGCGGGACACGGCCGAAGTGGTGCGGGTCGATGGAGAAAGCGCCGCCAGGGCCCTGACCTCGGATCTGATCAAGGCGGGCAGGCGGAGGATCGGGTTCCTGGGACTTCCGTTCACGGATTCCACCAGTATGGACCGGCTGGCCGGGTACAAGGCGGCGTTGCGCCGCGCCGGAATACCGTACGACCTCAACCTGGTGCGCGAGGGCGATGTCGAGGACGGTAGGGTAGGGGCGGGTCCCGGATGGGGTAACTGGCGACCCGGCGCCTGCTGGCGATGCAGGCAGGATCGACTGGTCCGTTCCAGGAAGTCATCCTCCAGCCGGAGATCCACCTGCCCGCGGACGCTGGTTGAGCCCGCAGGCGGACGGCATGGCCACCTCGCCCAGCCCAGTCCGTGCAATCTACGCTTGCACACAATACCTCGATGGCCGTCGACTCGGCGGACGAGAAGTGAGTGCGGGATGTGCGATGCCAGCGGACACTTCGCTCGCCGCGGGACGCGGTCGCATAAAGCGGCTCGAACCAGTTGACGGCCTCGTCGCTCACATGCCGGTTTCAAATCGCCAGGCGAGCATGTTCAGGATTGCCTGCCACGAGTTGGCTCCGGCATAGGTGTCGTCGCGAGCATTTCCCCCGAACGGCAATCCATTGAAGCTTCGAGCAAAGTTCATCGGTTGGTAGGGTGGCTGGATCAGGTGCCCGGCCCCTGGATAGGTCAGGAACTCGTCCGGCCAGGCGCGGTAAGCCGTCCGCAACCGGTCCCAGGCAAATTGCGACAGCCCGGCAGATGGCCAAAGTTCGTCCGCCTCGCCAGCGATCAGCATCACCGGGCCGTTGATCGTTTCGACCGGGATCGTGACCCGCTCGACAGAGGCGGGGTCGTCAACAGTGGTCGATTCGTCGACGTAGGGGATTGGCTCGCCTTGCCAGGTCCAGCCGGGGAACTGGGGGCGGGAGAAGTCACTCCAGTCGATTCCACTGTGCACAACCCCGCTGCCGGCCACACTAATGGCGGCCCCGAGTTCCGGATAGTATGCCCCCAGCAGGAGTGCGAGTTCTCCGCCACGCGAGTAGCCAATGACACCGATGCGATCGCGATCTACCTCCGGGCGAGCCTGTAGCCAGGCAATGGCGCTCGCGAAGTACTCCAGGGGGATATTTTCCAGGGCATCTGGCAATCCACCGAGCCCAAAGTAGGCGACTCCAAGCGCGGAGTAACCATGCATTGCCAGCAGGCTTGGAACATTTCGTAGCGGGAGACCGCCTTCGGACCCGCCAAGTACCATGATGGCAGGTTGGGACTCGCTACCGGCGGGAGCGTAATAATCGGCGATCAGGTCCGGTACATCGATCGATTCTCGCACAAGATCGTCCGGGACACCGGTGCGGGACGCCATGGCGGTCGCCACAACCGTGTCGTTGTGAATCACCTCGAACTGCACCTCGTGCGGTCCAAGGATGGAATCGACAAATCCTCGCGACCGGGCTGACCAGACGAAGCCCATGGCGTCGGGTTCATCGAATGTGCCGTCCACAGGTCGGTGAACAGAGCAATCAACAAATCCCCAGTCGCTCACTACGTATGTTGCCCTGGAGGAGCCGAAGGTCGCGCCGTTGACAATGATTGTCGCCTCGATCGTGATCTCGTCATCCGGAGAGAAAAGCCCAACACTGACCCGAAACCGCTCGTCGCGCCGGGTGACCGCAGGCTCAACGAGGATTGATGGTGCGGCGAGCGATGGGGTGGCCTGGGGTGTTTGGGCCGACGTAACGCGCAGCGGTAAGGTGGCAACCATTGCAGTGGCGCCTGCAATCACCTGACGCCGGCTGATCCGGTGTTCGATCGATCGCATCGGTGGTCCCTTTCATGTTGGTTGCTGCAGAATCCATCGGACCCCATCACACCAGGATTTTATCAAGCAATGCCCGTTGCTCTGTCGAGTTCGACCACAATGGTATCGCGAAACCGCCCGGTTACCGTTGCCGCTTCTTCCGGCATTGCAGCGAACGCGGCGGACCGGATGGGTCAGTTGGCGGCCCGGCGCCTGCTGGCGATGCAGGCAGGATCGACCGGCCCGTTCCAGGAAGTCATCCTCCAGCCAAAGATCCACCTGCCCAGTTCCGGGCGCTGATGGGTACGGCGATGACCGGACTCATACATTGCCGGCGCCGGTCGTTCCGGGCGGCGTCACGGTTGAGGGCCTGGTTCGGGCCGGATTGTGCCCGCGCGCCTGGACCATATCCGCACCCTTGAACCATATGTACTATCCCCGAACTCTGTACCGAGCGAACTCTTGCACGCATGATGGATTGGGACCCAACCGAGCCCGTCACATGGCGGGAGTGTGTGCAAGCGCGAGGAGACGGAATGCCGGAAGCATCCGCGAAGAAGCCGAACATTCTCATACTCTGGGGCGACGACATCGGGTTGTGGAACATCAGCCATATCAACCGTGGCCAGATGGGATACGAGACCCCGAACATCGACCGCATCGCCAGGGAAGGCATCGACTTCACCGACTACTACGGCCAGCAGTCGTGCACGGCCGGGCGGGCCGCGTTCATCACCGGCCAGAACCCGGTGCGCACCGGCCTGACCAAGATTGGTCTTCCAGGCTCCGATTCGGGGCTTCAGGCGGAGGACCCGACGATCGCGGAACTGTTGAAGCCGCTGGGCTATACCTGCGGGCAGTTCGGCAAGAACCACCTTGGCGACAAGGATGAGCACCTGCCGACGGCGCACGGCTTCGACGAGTTCTTCGGGAACCTGTACCACCTCAATGCCGAGGAGGAGCCGGAGCATCCGGACTACCCCAGGGATCCGCGGTTCAAGGAGCGGTTCGGCCCGCGTGGCGTGCTCCATACCTGGGCGCAGCCGGACGGCACGCAGAAGATCGAGGATACGGGGCCACTGACGAAAAAACGGATGGAGACGATCGACGAGGAGATCAACGCCGGGGCCAAGGACTTCATCTCGCGGGCGGTGGACGACGACAAGCCGTTCTTCCTGTGGTGGAACTCGACCCACATGCACTTCCGCACCCATACGCGGGAGCAGGACCTGGGCCGCTCGGGCCAGGGGTTCTACAACGACGCGATGCAGTATCACGATGACCTGGTCGGCGAGATGCTCGACCATCTCGACGAGCTTGGGATCGCCGACAACACGATCGTGATGTACTCGACGGACAACGGCCCGCACTTCAATGCCTGGCCAGACGCGGGGATCACGCCGTACCGGAGTGAGAAGAACACGAACTGGGAGGGGGCGTTCCGCGTGCCGGCCTTCTTCCGCTGGCAAGGACACTTCCCGGCCGGGAAGACGCTCAACGGCATCGTCAGCCACCAGGACATCCTCCCAACCCTCCTCGCGGCGGCGGGCGAACCGGAGATCAAGGAAAAGCTGCTCACCGGCCACGAGGCCGACGGGAAGACCTTCAAGGTCCATCTCGATGGCTACAACATGCTCGACTACTTCTCGGGCAACATCGACGAGAGCCCGCGGCACGAGTTCTTTTACATCAACGACGACGCGCAGTTGATGGCGCTGCGACACGATGACTGGAAATTCGTGTTCCTGGAGCAGCGGGCGAGCCAGCTTCAAGTGTGGCTGGAGCCGTTTGTCGAATTGCGGGCGCCGAAGCTATTCAATCTTCGCCGGGACCCATTCGAACGGGCCTCGGTCGATTCCAACACCTACTACGACTGGTACCTGGACCACTCGTTCCTGCTGGTTCCCTCGCAGGCCGTGGTGTTCAACATGATCCAGACGCTGGTGGAGTTCCCGCCGCGCCAGAAGCCCGCCACGTTCAACCTGGATGGCGTGCTGGAGAAGATGCGGGCGGCCGCCGGTGGCGGGGCGCACTGATCGCCAACGCCGTTGCCAGAACACGAATGACCATGACACGAGCCGGGCGAAAGGTCCGCCCGGCTCGTGTCGTGTTGGGCCAGCGGGAGGCGTTCTATTCGTCCGAGGGAAGGGATGCCAGGTCGCGGACCGCCTCGGGACCGATGGGTGGCGGATCGACTCCGCCGGGGAGCACGAGCGAGTCGTCAGCACGCGCGTCGGTCGCGACGTTCACCTTCGCGATGTCGCGGTGCGGGCCACCCGCCTCACCTAACCCCAGTCCCTCCGCGCGATTCCTCGCCGCTATTGGAGGGACGCCAGACTTCATCGACTTGGCGCGGTCCAACGACAAGAACGGGCCTTACAGTTGGACATGAGGCACAAGACGGTATGTTTACCATGGGAGTAGGAACGAGATCGCATTGGCCTCAAAGGAGGTCGGCATGGCAACGAATAGTGTGCGAGTGGGCGCGGAAACACATGCGAAGTTGCGCGATTGGGCGGAGGAGCAGCAGAAGTCGATTGGTCAGATCGTGAGCGGCCTGGTGGAGTCACGAGAAGCAGAACGGTTCTGGCGAGAGATGCGCGAGGATTTCGAGCGGTTGCGTTCCGATTCCGTTGGCTGGAATGACTACCAGTCCGAAGCCGCCTCCCTAGAGGGTGGGTCCATGGATGGTCTTGAGGACGAAGAGCCGTACTACACCCCGGAAGAGGAGACGAAGATCGTCGAGTTCGAGAAATCCCAGGGTTGGTGAAGTGTGGGATGTGGATTTTTCGCCAGATGTGGGGCTTGAGCAGGGCGGGGTTCGACCCGCCCTCGTTGTGTCCAGCCAACGGTTTAACGATATCCCACACAGCTTCCGGATCGTAGTGCCAATCACGGGAACCGATCGAGGCATCCGGCAACATGTCCGATTGAGCCCGCCAGAAGGCGGGCTTACCAAGCAATCGGTGATCATGTGCGAGCAGGTAAAGTCGCAGAGCATCCTTCGCTTCAAGAGAAAGCGTGGTTCGGTCGATCCAGAGACGGTGGCTCAGGTCCAGCGATTGGTGAGGCGATTCCTCGACGAATCGCCGCTTCGTGAACTTGCCTGATCCCTCGCTGGCGGGGGACTAGTCGTCCCGCGCAAGGTCGTTTTTCTGGGCTTCGATCTCGGCGTCGCGGGCGGCGTCGCTTTCGCGCTGCTGCTGGATGACGCCCCAGACGATGCCCACCACGAAGAAGCCGAACAGTGCCGACACCGCCATGTAGGCCGGTCCGCTGGTTTCCTCGTTGGGGCGAAGGGCGAAGTAGTAGAGCAGCACCGAGACGACGATGCTGGACACGATGACGCCAAGGCAGCCGGTTCCGGAAATCGACGGCTCGATGTCTTCCTCGCCAGCCTCGGCGGGTGTCTCTGGATCGATCCCGGGGCCGGGCGTGTATTGCTCGCTCATATGGAAGAGGTCACCTGGGGTTCTGATCTTCTGAAGGAACGCGGGACATGCTCGCTGGATTGGCATGACCGCGGAGCCGGAGCGCGCGATATTTCTGCGCCCGCTCGGGACATGACGGTTCGAGTGTGATTCATCTTCCGGGTCGTGTCGATCCAGCGCGGGCCGGGTTTGGGCAGAGGTGAACGAGGCGGCTCTGGAACGGACCCGGTGGAAACCGCGCCGGGGGGATGCGTTCGGCCACTGGAGCGGGGGCGATGGTCGCCAGCAGACGTCCGAAACGTGACAGGCATTGCCGGTGTGGGACGCATGGACAACGACACGGTGTGAACTCTCCCGTATGGTGACAGGATGAGGCCTTTGTCGTGCTCTCGGTGCCATCACCAATCCGGAGAAAGACCATGCGAACATCCACACCCGCGTCCGTTTGCCTGCCCCACCTATCCCGCCGGACGCTTGTCGCCTCAAGCCTCGCGGGGATCGCCGTGTCCGGCGTGGGGTTGAACGGGGCGGTGGCCGGGCCTGGCCTGTTCCGCCAGGCGACGCCCGCGCCGGGGGTGTTGCCCGAGATCATCATGGCGATCGCCGAGCGGTACTCGGAGGAGAGCGACCTGGGCGCGGTGATCGTGCGGGTGACGCGGGGCGGCGAGGAGATCGTGACCTGGGCGATGGGGGAATCGATGCCGGGGGTGCCAGCCACCACCGACATGCACTTCCGCAACGGGGCCGTGGCGTTCTCGCTCCTTGCCACGTTGACGCTGGTGCAGGTGGACAAGGGCGTGCTGGCGCTCGACGACACGATTGACGCATGGCTGCCCGATCTTCCCGACGCGGAGAGGGTGACGGTGCGAATGCTGCTCAACATGACCTCGGGATACCGCGATCACGTGCAGAGCCCGAACCTGTCCCAGGCCCTGTACGAGGATCCGTTCCGGGAGATCGCGTACGAGGAGCTGCTGGGATACAGCTTCGAACAGCCGCGACTGTTCGAACCGGGCACGAACTGGGAGTACTCGCACACCGGGTACGTGATCCTGGGCAAGGTGGTGGAAGAAGCGACCGGGGAGCAACTGGATGTGCTGATGCAACGGGATGTTCTCCAGCCGGCGGGGTTGACCGGAACGGCCAACTGGTTCACGGCCGAGATTCCGGAGCCGGTCCTGCACGCCTACTCATCGGAGCGGAGGGATTACCTGGGAGTGGAGACGGGCGCGCACTTCCTGGAGGAGTCGACGTTCTGGAACCCGTCGTGGACAACCGCGCGAGGCACGATCCAGACGACGACCATCGCCGACATGGCGGCCAGCATGGAGGTCGTGGGGGCGGGCACGCTGCTCAGCGCGGAGTCGTACGCGGCGCAGTTCGACCGGTCCCTGGTTGGGTTCGGCGAGCCGCTGGATGGCTGCAACTCCTGCCATACGCTGACCGAGGACATGGTGTACGGGCTGGGTGTGTGGATGATGGGGCCATGGACGGTCCAGAACCCGCTCTTTTATGGATACAGCGGTACGGCGGGGTACAACGCCAATGCGGGCGTGGCGATCGCGGTGGCGGTGACGTACCGGGAAGGCAGTTTCGACGACACGGGCGACTATGCCCATGGCAACGTCTCGACGCCGATTTTCAAGGAGATCGCGGCCTTGTTCGAGGGCGATGGGGCGACGCCGGTCGCGGGCTGACCGGCGTCGTGCCGCTCAGCCGTGGCGAGGCTGGTCGAGTGGGGTGAGCGTGGCGTTGGTGAGGGTGGCGGAGCCGGATTCGGCCCAGATGCCGACCTGGCCGGTGACGCGCTCGCCGCTGAGGGTGGCGAGGACCACTTCGCCATCGAACGCGACCTCGATGTAGGGTCCGTTCGAGATCAGCGAGATGTCGAGCGGAGTTCCGGGCTCGAAGGGCTGGCGGAGACGGCCTTGCTGGAGTTCCTTCCAGGCGAACCATGGGCGATTGCGCTGGCTGGCGCCGAGCCATTTCTGGAGCGAGACGCGGCTGGACCCTTCCTCCAGTTCGATGAAGTAGCCGCCACCGGTGTCTCCTTCGAGGCGAAAGGCAAGGCCGCCGACCGGGGCGTCCAGCAGGAACGTGCCGGTGAAGTGGAAGTCCTCGTGCTCGCCGGAGGTGGCGAGCAGGTCGAGTTCGCCGGTGTCGGTTTGCAGGCTCCAACCGGACGCGGCGGTGGCACGGTAGAGGGTGGATTCGCTGGCGGCCAGGCCGGTGGCGTCACCCGCCGAGAGGGCTTGCCAGCCATCGAAGGTGCCGCAGGCCAGGGAGCCGTCGGCCCGTGGCGTGAGGGTCAGCGGGGCGACGACGTACTTGCCGTGGGGATTGCTGGCGGAGTTCCAGTCGGCCTGGCCGCCGGGCGGCAGGTGCCAGCACATGTAGATGTCCTGGCCCCTCCAGTTGGCGACGCGACCGGCGTAATGACCCTTGGGCGCGAGGATGCCGCCATCGGGTGGCTGAACCCACGGTCCCGTGGGAGAGTCGCCCATCCAGTACCGCTGGGTGCGCTCCTCCATGATGCCGGCGGTGAGATACCAGCGGCCGTCGATGGTGAAGACCTGCGGGCATTCGAGGTCCCAGAACCGGCCAGGGGAGAAGAGGGGCGGATGGACTTCCCAGGTTCTGAAATCCGTTGAGGTGAAATGGCCGACGCAGCCGCGCCGGAGCATGGGGCCGTGGTTTTCGCGGGCGTTGACGGCGGCGTGCCAGGTGCCATCAACGAGGACGGGCTTGGGATCGCGCCAGGAGACCATGTTGGTGCTAGCGGGGTCGTGCTCGTACCAGCGGGGGTCGGCCTGGGCGACCGGATTGTGGTCGTCCTTGGTCCAGGTGATGAGGTCGGGCGAGGTGGCGTGGCCGGTTCGCTGGACCATGCCATTTTCGGCGCGGCTGAGCGCGGTGTAGAGCATGTGGAAGGTGCCCTCGTGCTCGGAGACGCTCATCGTCCAGATCTGGTCGTCGTCGCAGGCGGGACCGTCGCTGGTGCGGAGGGCGTCGGGGAGGGTGCGCCAGGTCAGGCCATCGGTGCTGACGACGTGCTGGACGGTGTCGTGGTTGGGAAGGGTGAGGTGGAAGAGGTGGAGTTCGTCACCGTGGGGGAAGATTTCGATATCGCCGACTTCCGAGAGGCCGAATCCACGAGGGGTGTACACGGGTGCGCGCTCCTGCTGGCGGGTGAGGGCAAAGGGTTGTGTGGGACAGGATACGGCCAGCGGGTGGTTTTCGGGACAGATGAGGGAAATCAGGCGAGGCTGGGTTCGTTGCCGACGGCTTCGGTGGAGGGAGAGCGGAAGCGCGGGTTGAGGCGGCGGAGCAGCCAGGCCAGGGCCGGGCGATAGCGGCGTTCCAGCGAGGGCGGGTATGAAATGATGTCGCCGCCGAAACCGGTCTTGAACTGGTCCACACCCTTGAGGCTGGCGTCGCGTTTCGAGTCGCTGGCGGCAAGGGGCGTCGTGGTGGAGGTCGGCGCGATGCCGCCCAGGTCGTAGTGGGTGCAGCCGGCGTCGCGGGCCCATTGCATGGCGGCGAACCGGAGGAGGGCGGCGTCGCCCCGGCCGCGATGGGCGCTGGACGAACCGGAGTACATGGAGCGGGCGAGGTGCCCGGTGCGCACCGCTATGATGCCACTGGTGACGATCTCGTCGCGGCGGGTGAAGAGCAGGACCGCCTGGTCGCCGAAGAGATCGAGGAAATCGTTGTAGTACGACTGCTCGTGAATACCGAAGCCACCGCGGGCGGAGGTGTCTTCGAGCAGGTGATAGAAGGTGCGCTTGTTCGCGGCCGTGGGTTGGGCGATTTCGGCGGTGACATCGTGGCGGATGGCGTACGAGACGTTGTGGCGGGTGTCCTTCCGCATCTGAGCGAGCATGACGTCGTCGCTGGCGAGAGGAACCTTGACCGTGCGCGGGGTCTGGATTGACGCCGGACCGAGGGCCAGTCCCTTGTTGTCCTGGAAGGCATGAGTGGGCAGCGGGTGGTCGGGGTCGATGTAGAGCACGATCGCGCGGTGGCGAGCGCATACCTGGTCAATCTGGCGGACGAGGTCCGGAATCGCGCCCGGGCCCGGTCCGAAGACGGGTCCCCGGGGAATGTAGGCGACGGATAGTGGGCCGCGCTGGCGGAACAGGATCTGGGCCTGTGCGTGGTCGGAGGCGTTGGTGGCGGCGACACGTTCGACCAGCCAGCCGTGGCGTTGCTTGAATTCACCCCAGTTCCAGCTCTGGAGGAGGTCTCCATTTCGTGACGCGATGGCTTCATCCCACGCGGCGGCGGTGTTGATGAGGAGATTCATGATTAGCCGAAGCGCGGTCCTTCCGCGAGACCCGGTTAGCGCACACAGGGTGCCACAGGCTCAAAGTGTAGTCCATCGATTTCGCTGGCCATCGCCGTCGTCCGAATTGGGCCTTCGGCACTGGTACTTCCATAAAGAAGAGGGTGTCCGTTGCTGGCTGATACAGTGGATCCGGTGCTGACGACTGGGTCACGGGCCGGAATCGCGTGGACTGGTATGATCACACCCGGTATGGAGGGATGCGGCGGTGTTCGGGCCGTGGACATTGCCATCCAGCTATTCGCGTGACAGGCTCGGGTCAGGTTGTCGATGAATAAGAATCCGTTTCCGGCCGGGAGTGGCCCCACGGCGATCGTGCTGAACGTGAGCTTCGCTGGGTTGGCCGCGATCCGAACCCTCAGCCGGGCTCGAGTGCCGGTGATCGGGCTCGATCCCGACGCGAGTCATGCCGGGTTCGTGTCGCGTCATGGCACGTCGCTGGTGTGCCCGCATCCGGTGCGGGAGCCGGATCGGCTGGTGGATTTCCTGCTGGAACAGGGCAAGAAGCTGGATCGGCCCGGGGTGCTTTCACCCGCGTCGGACGGCTTCGTGCTGTTCGTGTCGCGGTACCGGGAGGCGCTCGGGGAATATTTTCGGTACGCGCTGCCCGACCCCGATGTGATGGAGTCAGCGGTGGACAAACGCGGCCTGTACGACCTCGCGGCGGGAGTGGGATACAACCACGCCACCACGTGGTACCCGGAAACGATGGACGATGTCGAGCGGATCAAGGATGAGCTGGATTATCCCGCCTTCATCAAACCGCAATATTCGCACCTGTGGCAGGTGCATTTCCCGGAAGAGGGGAAGGGCATCAAGGTCTTCGGGCCGGACGAACTGGAGCGGGCGTTCGAGCGGATTCTTCCGACGGGAGTCGAGGTGATGGTGCAGTCCATCATCCAGGGACCGGCGTCGAACGTGCGAACGGTGTACGCGTACATCAACGGCGAGGGCGAGCCGCTGGGGTTACTGACAACGCGGAAGATTCGGCAGTTCCCGATGGAGTTCGGGCGCGGCTCGCTGGCGGAAACCTTCCACGATGAGGAACTGTCGGCGTATGGCCTGGAGTTCTTCCGGAGGATTGGCTGGCGTGGCTTCGCGACGATCGAGTTCAAGAAGGATGATCGCGACGGCCTGTTGAAGGTCACTGACCTCAACGCCCGGTGGGTGAAGCCGACGATGTTGCCGGTGACGGCGGGCGTGAACTTCCCGTTGCTGCACTACCTCGATGTCGCCGGCCAATCGCCAGAGCCCCAGATGAAGTACAGGGCGGGTGTGCGGTGGCTGGACGCGATCGGCGACATGTCCACCTCGTGGACGATGTACAGGAGGGGAGAGCTGTCGCCACTGCAATGGGCGCGATCGTTGATGGGCGTGCGTGCGTTTCCGGCGTTCGCCCCGGACGACATGAAGCCGTTCCTTCACGAGTACGACCATGGCCGGCGGCTGGCGCGGCCGGTCCTTCGCAGGCTGCGTCGTGGCTAGCCCGACCGGTTCCAATCCATGAGTGAAACCCGCGCTGTTCAGGGTGGATTGGTGAGTCGCCTGTGACAGGGGTCCGGCGAAGACTGGGAAAGGTGATATCGCGGGATGCGGCGCGGTCGATGGCGGGCAACGCCGCGATCGTGGCGATGGCGTACGCGGTCAGCCGGGTGCTGGGGATGGTTCGGGAGGTGGTGATCGCCGCCCGGTTCGGCACCGGCGAGGACTACGACGCCTACATCGCGGCGTTCCGGATACCCGACCTGTTGTTCGTGCTGGTCATGAGCGGGGCGTTCGGGTCCGCGTTCATCCCGGTCTTCGGCGGCTACCTGGCGCGCGGCGATGAGCAACGGGCGTGGAAGCTGGCGAACGCGCTGCTGACCTGGACGGTGATCGTGCTGGCGGTGGTGGCGCAACTGATCCTGCTGTTCGCAGAGCCGCTGGTGAAAGGCCTCATCGCCCCGGAGATGTCGCCCGATGGGCAGGACCTGGCAATCGACCTGACCCGGATGCTGCTGTTGTCGCCCTTGTTGCTGGGGCTGGGCGCGGCGGCGAAGGGGATGCTCGAAGCGCAGGAGCTGTTCACGCTGCCGGCTATCGCGCCGATCGTCTACAACCTCGGGATCATCGTTGGCGCCGCCTTGCTGGCGCCAGCCTGGGGAGCGTACGGGCTGGCCTGGGGGGTGATCCTGGGGGCGCTGGGTCACTGCGGCATCCAGTTCGCCTACCTGCTTCGGAACGGGCTCAGGATCCGCCCGGTGTTCTCGTTGCGCACGGAGGGGATGGGCGAGGTGGGGCGGCTGGTGGGGCCGCGGCTGTTCAGCCAGCTCGTTGGGCAATCGAACCTCATCGTGATGACGAACTTCGCCTCGCGGGCGGCGGAGGGAAGTATTTCGGCGTTGTACTACGGCCAGCACCTGGTGATGCTGCCGCACGGCATCCTGGCGTTGAGCCTCTCGACGGTGATCTTTCCGCGCATGGCGCGGCAGTTTGGGCTCGGCCAGGTCGATGAGCTGCGCCAGACGCTGTCGCGGGCGATCCGGCCGCTGGTGTTCCTGACGGTACCCGCTGTGCTCGTGCTGCTGCTGTTGCGAACGAGCATCGTGCATGTGTTGCTGCAATACGGTCAGTTCGCGGCGGATTCGACGGAGAAGGTGTCGGAGGCGGTTGCATGGTTCGCGCTCGGATTGCTGGCGCGAAGCGTTATCGAGCCGCTGACGCGTGCGTTCCACGCGATGCACGACACCATGACGCCACTGCTTGTGTCGGTGGGATCGGTGGCGCTCAACGTGGGGCTGAGCTGGGTGTTGCTGGACGAGATGGGATTTGGCGGGCTGGCGTTGAGCATGTCGATCAGCTACTCGGCGCGGATGCTGGCGCTGCTTGGGCTCGCGTCGGTCAGGATTCCTGGCCTGGCGGTGGGCCTGCTGAAGCCACTGGCGCGGATGCTTCCGGCCACGGCGGTGGTCGCGGGGTTGGGCCTGCTGGTGGGCGATCCGCTGGCGGGGGTGACCGATCCGGAGCAGGGACGCTCGGTATGGGACTACGCGGCGTTCGTGGTGACGCTGGCTGGGCTGGCGGCGGTCTACCTGGGGGTGGCGTTCGTGACGCGAGTCCCGGAGGTGCGGGCGATTGGCGGTGGAATATGGCGGCGGCTGAGGCGGTAGCGCAGGCGTCTTCTTAGGGCGTTCTTAGGCTCCGGTGAGAACCTGAATGTACGGCACGCGACGAGGCGTGACGCATTCAGCGATTGCACGGAGCATTCATGTCCACATCACTTCCATCTCCAACCACGACTCGACGAAAGAAGTACACGCGGCGCGCGCTGATGGCGGGCGGCGGCCTGCTCGGCTGCTGCGTGCTGGTATCGGGGGCGGGCACGGCTGCCTGGTTTTTCGGCAACCGGCCCGAAAGCAATGTCGGCGAACTCGATTTCACGACCGAACTGGCGATTCCTCCGCTGCTGGAGCCGGAGATCGACGGTGATGGGCGAAAGGTCTTCGACCTGACGCTGCAAACCGGAAGCGCCCGGATCGTGCCGGACGGTGACGCGCAGACCTGGGGCGTCAATGGCGCGTTCCTGGGTCCAACGCTGCGCGCGCGGCGAGGTGACGAGGTGGCGTTCCGGATTCACAACGAGTTGCCGGAGGATACCTCGATACACTGGCACGGCATGCACCTGCCAGCGGTGATGGATGGCGGTCCGCACCAGATGATCGATGTCGGGACGACCTGGGAACCGACCTGGACCATCCACCAGCCAGCATCGACGCTGTGGTATCACCCTCATCCACATGGGAAGACCGCCGAGCATGTCTACAAGGGTGTGGCCGGGCTGTTCCTGCTGGACGATGACGAGAGCGACGAAACCGGACTGCCCAGCGAGTATGGGGTCGACGACATTCCGCTGATCATCCAGGACCGGAACTTCACCGGCGACGGCGAGATGACGATGGACGGCGGGTCGTTCCTCGATGACCTCGGCGGCAGTTCGAGTTTCGGCGTGCTGGGCGACACGATGCTGGTGAACGGGACATGGAACCCGTTCCTGGAGGTCGGCAGGAACCTGGTGCGGTTCCGGTTGCTGAACGGCTCGAACGCGCGTTTCTACAACCTCGGGTTCGAGGATGACCGTTCGTTTCACCAGGTGGCCACGGACAACGGTCTGGTTCCGGGGGAACCGGTGGAGTTGACACGGCTACTGATGGGGCCAGGCGAACGGGCCGAGATCGTGGTGGCGTTCGCGCCCGGTGACGAGGTCGTGATGCGGGCGTTCAAGGCGGATCTTGGAGACAGCGGGCGGGCCATCGGCGCGAATGACACCTGGGACATCATCCAGTTCCGCGCGGCGGAGTCACTGGAAGACGTTGGGATTCTGCCGGAGACACTGGGCGAGGGCACCCAGACGGCGGCGGTGCCCAGCGACGCATTGGTGCGGTCGTTCACCCTGCAGGGGCACAGCCAGATCAACGGTCAGGAGATGGACATGTTCCGGATCGACGAGGTGGTTCCCGCCGGGGCGCTGGAGGTTTGGGAAGTGCGGTCGAACGGCCAGCCGCACACGTTCCACATTCACGGCTGCACCTTCCACGTGCTGGAGGTTGAAGGCGAGGAGCCGGGCCCGGAACTGCGCGGCCCGATGGACACCGTGTTCGTTGGCCCGGGACATTCGGTGAAACTGCTGGTGCAATTCGAGGAGTACACCGATCCAGAAATGCCGTACATGTTCCACTGCCACCTGCTGAGGCATGAGGACAACGGGATGATGGGGCAGTTCGTGGTGGTGGACCCGGGGACCGAGGACTCGGTGCCGAGAACGCTGGAAGACGACGGCGAACATCACGGCCATTGATGGAAGGGATCGGCGAGGGACACGTGCTGGGCGGACAACAACCGCCTGAGCAATGCATGAGGAGGCGAAGCAGGCACCGGCGGCAGGTCCGCCCGTACGCTGGATGGGTGGTGGTCGCCGGATATCGTATATGCGTAAGCGAGCGAGTGCGAGCTCTTCCCGAGAAGGTCAAGGTCCCTATGGCCGCGGAACGACGCCGAGACCATGTTCCCAGGTTGGTGTTCCTTCGGACCGCCCGTTGATTGGCGTGGACTTGCCCGCGCCGTTGGGGCCGACGTAGGCGACCGATTCGCCTGGCTCGATGCTGAACGAGACATCCTCGACCGCGACGACTTCCCTGAAGCGACGCCGGACCAGGTGATGCAGGGCGCCCTTGAGGCCGGGTGATTTCTCGGCGCGGCGAAAGTGCTTGCTCAGGTTGGTGGCTTCGATGATCGGCACTGATTTGCAGCCCTCGTCGTTTCCGAATATTCGGAAACGACAGGATGGCACGTACGCCCCGGGGCGTGGCCCTGTGGTTCCGTGGAGCAATGGGCAGGGGAGGGAGCGCCACCCGGCGCTGCCCCCCATCAGTGTGCCCGGTTCGGGCTAGGCGTGGAGAGTGGCGGGGATCGCCGCGGTGGTTGGCATGGCCCTGTCGAACAGTGCGTCTGGCAGTTCGAGCGGGTCGCAGTCGCCGTTCTCCATGCGTTCGAGTTGGGCTTCGGCAAGTTCGATGACGATGTCCGGCTGGTAATCGGTCATCGCGTCGAGGCGGATGGAGAACACCTGGTCGTCGACCTGGACGAGGATGATGGTTGCATGTCCATCGGACGCGGTGTGGTTGAAGAGGGCGGTGCCGTCGCCCAGGTCCGGATGGTCGTCGATCTGCTCGACATCGGAGTAGGAGGGGTTGTCTCGCAGGTAGGCCTCCTCGACCCCGGCGAGGTAGTCCGCCGCGGCATCGTCACTGGTGAGGTTGCGAACCTGGCCCCGGTACCACACCTCGCCATCGAGCGCGCCAACGGCAGTGTCGTCGATGCGCTGGGTGGCGACGTAACTATCGACCATGCCTTGCTCGTCCATTTCTGCCTGGGCGATGTCAAGATCCTCGAACGTTTCCGCGGAGAGGGCGAAGGTCTTGCCATTGAGCGTTTGATACTCGGCGCGGATGTCGGTCGTGCGTTCATCCTGGAACTCGGGGGCGCAGAACGACAGGCCGGGCTGGTAGAGATATTCGGCGAGTTCGAGCCGTTTGAGTTGCTGTTCAACGAGGGGAATGAGCAGGTCGATGTCAGGCGCCGGGTAGGTGTAGGTATTCATCAGCGCGACCGAGACGACCAGGTTGTCGACCTGGGCCCAGAGGGTGGTGAAGTGGTCGTCCACTCCATCTGCGTACTGGTGGGTAACCAGTTCCCAGCCCCGGGTGGTGGCCCCGTCGATCTCAAGGGCGGGCTCGATGGGGGTGGCGCTTTCGGAGATGGTGAGTTCTTCCAGCAGGTCCGTATCGTCAAACCAGGCTAATGCCTCTTCGGCCCCGTCCTCGTTCTCGAATTCCTCGATGGTGATGGCAACGCCGAGGGACCAATACCCGTCCCTGCCGGGTTCGGGGAGATCGAGCAGGGCGCTGTGGGAGCGGATCCAGCCAGCGTCCTCGAGCATGGCTGTCGCTTCCCGCTCGCCCATCAGGCCGAGCGTGAGCCCGCCGCGACCCTCCGCGTAAGTTGAATTTCGCACCGCTTCATCGATGGTGGTGAAGCTGGTGCTGAAGGACATTCCGTACGGGTAAGCATCGTTGATTGGGTGGCCCGGTTCGTCGATGAGCCAGTCGAGGTCGTCCGAGTGGAGGATGAGGGCGGCGAGGTCCAGCGGCGGGTCGGATTGGGCCACGGTGGCTGGCGGCGGTCCCGCGAGCACGCCCGCGAGGACTAAGAACGCCATCACGGCTCGCTTGATGGACGGCGGATTGACGGTCGCGAAGTTCATTGCCGGGTCTCCTTGTGTGCTGACGCGAGGTGCGACTTGCCTGTCATACCGGCACGATAGGACGGCGATCTTCCGGCAATCTTCCGGGTGCGATCGAGTCGTTCAGCACACACCCAGGAACGGCGCTCACGGGGCCGTCTTGCGTATGTCTTCGGCTTTCCGGCGGTGGTGCGCTCTGGTAGCGCGGGGTTAGTGGCCGGCGCCCTGGTAGCGGTTGAGGCCCCGGTGCCAGCAAAAGGAGGTGATCGCCACCATGACCGCCGCGACGAGGGGAGTGAGGTAGCCGAGCCAGCGAATGGGTGAGTCCTTCTCCAGCAGCACCAGGGTGGGGTAGTAGTTGACGAAGGCGAAGGGCAGGACGGTGGTGAGCCCGACGCGGATGAACCAGCCGTAGATCTCGATCGGGAACTTGGTGAGGTCGATCAGGTTCGCGACCAGGAAGGGGAAGGCGCTCGACGTGCCAGGTTCCCAGAAGCCGATCATGTTGGAGAGGTACGCCACGCAACTGACGATGACCAACCCGCAGAGGGCGACCACCACGACCCACGCCACCTTGCCGATGGTCCAGTCCACGCCGGCCCGGCCGCAGGAAAGCAGGAACACGATCAGCCCAAGCAGGAAATTGCCGGCGCCGTGAATGCTGGAGGTGAGCGTGGCGGTCTGGAGCGCGATCGAGACGGGCCGGACCAGCACGCGGTCGAAATCCCCAAAATTGATGACGCGGCGCAGCATCCAGGGACCATCGCAAAGCAGTTCGCGGGCGCCGTAGGCCATCAGGGTGAAGCCATACAGCATGGCGATTTCCCAGAGGGTCCAGCCGTTGACAGAGGGGATGCGGCTGAAGATGGCGCTGATGAAGATGAGGCTGAATCCCTGGGTGAGGAGAGCGCCGACGATGCCGATCCAGAAATCGCCCCGGTACTCGACAAACATGCGGAGCTGGAGAAAGATCAGCCGCCAGTAAAGGCGCACGTTGAATCGCTAGCGGGCAAGCGTCGAGGTGGTGGATGGCGGAACGCGCCGGGTGGACGGCTGCATCATGGCTAGCCTCCCTGGATTTCGACGGCGCGGAAGGCCCTGGGCCAGGCCCATTCCGCGAACAGCCAGAGCAGGATCAACCAGGCCACCTGTGCGCCGAAGACGAGGGCGAGCCGGCCGCCCTCGAGGTGGCCGAGGTAGATGGTGGCCGGGGTGGAGACGATGCCGCGGAGGGGAGACCAATCGGCGACCGTGGCGAGCCAGCCAGGGAGGAACTGGATGGGTATGAGAACGCCCGCGAAGATGTTGACGATGGCGATCTGCGTTCCATTGATCCCGGTGGGATTGGTGACCCAGAACACAAGCAACGTGTAGCTGAAGACGAACAGGAACTTGGTGAGGAAGCCGATTGGCAGGCTGACGAGGAAGAGCAGGCCGTAGCCGATCGAGGCGGGTGGCTGCATGTCGAGAAAGACGATGCCGACGCCAATAGTCAGCGTGAAGCTGACCGCTCCTTCGAGGATGGCGAGGCCGACGGCGTACGAAAGCTGGCTGCGCAGGTAGTTGATGGGCCGGATCATGTCGATCACCACGTCGCCCTGGCGGATGGTGGCGATCATGCGGGAGGCGGAGGCGAACCCGATCATGGCGTTAATGCCATAGGCGAGCAGGATGTAGGTCTGCATCTGGTTCCAGGTGAACCCTTCGAGCTGGTCCTGCTCGGCGAATACCGCCCGCCAGACGTGGTAGAGGATGACGATCCAGAACATGTTGGCGACGATGCTGCTGATCGCCATGATCCGGTAGGCCAGGGCTTGCTGGAGGGTGGCGGCGATGATGCCGAGATACCGGTTGCGCGGGGTCATCCGGTAGCGCTGGTCCGGCGTGCCGCTGGTGACGACCGTGCTGGCCATCAGACGGGCTCCACCGGCGTGTCTTCGAACTGGAGGGCGCCTTCATATAGCCGGCGGATGATGGACTCCGCCGAGGGCTCCTCGATGGCGATATCGGCGATCGGCAGGGTGGTGGCGAGGGCGCGAATGATCTCGCCCGAGGTGGTGACGCGGCTGTCGAAGGTGACCTCCACCGTGGTGGGGTCCGGTTGGGCCACATCGTGGAACGGGAGACGTTCCAGCGCCTGACTGGCGGCGAATACCTGATCCGCTGGTTCCGTGAATGTGATGCGCACCTTCTTCTCCCAGCCGAAGCGGGCGGTGATGTCGGCGAAGGCACCGTCGTAGACGATCCTGCCGCGGTCGATCATGATCATGCGGTCGCAGAGTTCCTGGATGTCGCCCAGGTCGTGCGAGGTGAGCATCACGGTCAGGCCACGTTCGCGGTGCATGAGGCGGATGAACTCGCGGAACCGGGCCTTGACCGCGACATCGAGACCGATGCTCGGTTCGTCCAGGTACAGCACCGGCGGGGCATGGATGAGGGAGGCGGCCAGGTCGCACCGCATGCGCTGGCCCAGCGAAAGCTGGCGGGTTGGGACGTGGAGCAGCGACTGGAGATCGAGCACCTCGACGAGCTGGTCGAAGGTCTCCTTGTACTCATCGGCGGGCAGTTCATGGATGTCGCCGAGGAGGCGAAGCGATTCCACGACCGGAATGTCCCACCACAGTTGCGTGCGCTGGCCGAACACCACGCCGATGTTGCGGGCGTTTTGCACCCGGTGCTGGTAGGGCTGGATGCCCTGGACGGTTACCTCACCGCTGGTGGGGACGAGGATGCCGGTGAGCAGCTTGACGGTGGTGGACTTGCCCGCGCCGTTGGGGCCGACGTAGGCGACCGATTCGCCGGGTTCGATGGCGAGATCGATGGAGTCGACGGCGGTGAATTCCGTGTATTGGGGGCGCACGAGGTGACGGAGGGCGCCGGTGAATCCGGGCGGCTTGAGCGGACGCCGGAAGCGTTTGGTCAGTTCCCTGGCCTCGATGATCGGCATGGGCGATTCTCCGGGGCAATTGACCACAGTTTTGTTGATGAATCTGTGATCGCAGGATAGCACGCCGGCGATCCGTTCTCGCGTTTTTCTCCCTTGGGCCATCGCTATACTGGAGGGAGCGAGAGCAGATTCACGGGAAGGTACACGCGCAATGGCCCTGACAATCCATCTTCGAGACGACCTGCGGCGATTTGTCGAGCGCGAAGTGTCCAAGGGACGGTACGCCAGCGAGGATGAGGTGATCGAGGCCGCGCTGGAGCAGCTTGCCGATGCGCCGGAGCCCATCATCGAGCCGACGATGACGGTCGCCGAAGCGGTGGCCGAGGCGATGAGCCAATACGAGCGTGGCGAGGGCGAGCCGTATACGGATTCGTTCATGGCGGAGTCGCGGGCACGAGCCATTGAAAACGCACGACGAGGACACAAGGTTCGGGATGAAATCCGCTACTAATCTTTGGATTCTGCCCGAGGCGCGTACCGATATCGACGAGATCTATCAATACACCATGACCAATTGGGATATGGATCAAGCCGAGAAGTACCAGCTGCTGTTGGATGAAGCGTTCCAACGAATCAAACAGTTTCCAGAACTTGGCAAGGATGCCGGGAGCGGGGTTCGGGAGTTGGTCTTGCGTCATCACATCGTGCTCTACCGGTACGACGATGACACGGTGAGCATCCTGCGTGTACTCAATCCTCTTCGGCTACGCCGATAGTCCGTTGAGCGGCCCTGGCTGACGCTGAAGAAGCGAGGCGACCATGGATCGACAGTCAGAAGAGCTCGCCCCATGCGGTAGACCGACAATCACGGTCGCCGAGGCCGTGGCCGAAGCGATGGAGCAATACGGGCGCGGTGAGGGGCGTGCGCTATCGGACGAGGTGTGGGAGGAAATCCTGCGCGACTCGGAGCGTGACGCCGCATTGGGTTTACCAGTGCGCGATGAGATCAAGTACTGACAAATAGCTTCCCCAGGATGCGGCACTGGAGCAATCGGTGACGTTCGCATGCGCAACGTCGGGTGAAGACAAGCGTCGCCGCTATCAGGTTCGCGAAGTTCTCGTCTCAATACCCGCGCCGGGCAATTGGGTGAGCTACTTCGGGCGGTAGCCGCGGACCGACCGCGCGGCGCCGGTTTTTGGGTAGGCGCCGGGCGGTCGTTGCTGGTCGGGTGGAAACTCGAACATGCCAAGCATCAGCTGCATCGGGTAATCGAATCCCTGGTACACGGTGTGGACCAGCGCATTGTCGACGTAAAAGCGGACCTCGCTGGCGTTCCATTCCGCGCCGTAGGTGTGCCATTCACTGGCGTCGATCGGCGGGCGAGGCGTGACCATGTCGTCGGTGAGGCGTGGGTCGTGATGGGCCTTGAGTCCGAGGCTGAGTTGCGATTGGTCGTGGCCGATGGCGTTCCCGAAGAGTTCCACCACGCAGATTTCGCCGGATTGCTCGGGCGAATCCTCCTCGAATCCGACGAGCCAGAACGCGAGCATGGTTGTGGGGTCCACGTCGGCGCGCAGGGTGGCTTCCACGGCGCCTATCCGTGGCGTGTAGAGGCGGCGAGACGCCTGGGCGGTGCGCACGATCTGGCCGGAGACGTGACGATGCTGGCCCTGGGGTGAGCCAACCGGACCCGACCACGTGCCGGTCTGGATGCTGGAGACGCGAAGCTCGCCTTCCTCCGGGCGCCAGGAAGGCTGATCGGCGTCGATCCGAAAGGTGATCACGCCGTCGGCGAGATCGTAGCGGGCCTCCGAGCGTTCGGGAGTGGTCCAGTGGGGGATGTAGTGGTTCACCCAGCGCGACTGATCGAGGATCGGTGCGTCGAATTGTCCGTCGAACTCCAGTTCGTAAAGCGACCGGTCGAAGGTGGTTCCCGTCGAAAGAGAAGAACTCATGCGGGCGTCTCCTGGCCAGGCGGCGGCATCGCGGATGGCTCGATCATACCGCCGGGTAGCGATAGCACACGCCGGTTGAGATAGACGGAACGGTCCACCACCCGGTTCGTCCATGATGCGTCGAGATCGGCTGCCAGTACATCCTTTCACGCGAGCGAGGAAACCGCACGGGCGCCAGGGAGAAGAACGCCACAGGCCCGGGATGCTTTCGCGTCCCGGGCCTGTGTGGTGTGCGTCGATTGTCTCGCGCCGGTGGGGACGTGCTATCCCTCCGGAGTCGCGGCCGGGGTCGCGCCATCGACCGGGGCGAAGAGGACCGCGCAGGCGATGCGGTCGCCGCTTTCGCCTGACGGATCGGTGTGGAGGTCGTCGGCACCGGCATGGATCACGAGGGCGCTGCCGTCGGCGTCGGCCAGGGAGTTCTCCGCGTCGACCGCCAGTGTCACCGAGCTCGTGGTGACTTCCACGGAGAGCCGGCCGTTGTCCTGAACGGTGACGTTGCCGAGGTCACCGGCGTGCGATTCCGTGCCATCCGCGACCGGGGAGGCGGGGGCTTCCGGCACCGGCGTGCCTTCGCTGACGAGCGGGACGACGGTCGCGTTACCCGGGCCATGGGCGGCTCCGGTTGGGTTGAAGTGACCGCCCGCCGAGGCGAACGGCGAGTCGCCCTCGACGTCGCAGACGCCGGTTTCATGGATGTGCAGGCCGTGCTCGCCGGGTGGGAGGTTCGAGACGGTGATGGTCAGGGTCAGCGCGCCTTCGGACTCCGAGCCGATCACGGTGCCGATCTGGAGACCGTCGGTGTTGAGAACGCCGACCGCCGAGATGGATGACCGCTGCGTGGATTGCGTGGCCGGTGTCGCGTCCTGGGCGGTGGCGAAGCCAACGCTGGCCAGGGAGAGAACGCCCGCGCAGGCGGCCATGAGTGGGGTTCGCCAAGAAGAAAAGAGGCCTGAACTGGTTCCTGCTGCTGTCATTTGCCCTCCCGATTCGCGGGAACACGCACATCGCGCATCCCAAGGTGTATGGTCCTGGCCCGCGTGACACCGGCACCCACCGGATCGCGTGGAAAAGTCCCGGCCAGAACGGTGATGCCTGGCGACGTGGCGCACCGGTGGAGGCAGCGCCTTTGCCATGGTCCTGACAGCTACCGTGCGGTCAGGGTATGAGCGGTTCGCATGGAACGTGCCAGGCGCGAGGTTTCATCTTACTCGTGGTGCCCGGTTTGTCCAATGGGTTCGCCGGGCAAACATGCAATCATTTCGCGAACGTGAAGCGTTGAACGGGATCGATGGGGGGCGCTTGAGGGGAATCCGCCCGTGCCGCGGAGTTGGCACCCGCTCGATCTCGATCTCGCGGTGGCCTGGGGAAGCCTGTCAGTCGCTGGCGATTGGTGTCGCGAGGGCGTGGGGATGGTAGGCCCACGGGTTACAGACCCAGATATCGGTGTTTTCTGGTTCCGAGGATGCGAGCGTGGGGGTGCTGTTAAAGGACAGCGGATCCGATCCCGAGAAATGCTCGATGCAATCGCTGGCGCCATCGCCATCGGTATCGAGGATCGTGGGGTTGGTGCCGATCCGCGGGCTGAGTTCCTGGTCGTCCCTGAGCCCGTCGCCGTCGGTGTCCGGGTTGGTGGGATCGATGCCCGCCGAGATTTCCTCGGCGTCCGAAAGGCCATCGCCGTCGGTATCCGGGTTGAGGGGACTGGTTCCGAGTTGGACTTCCTCGCCGTCGGTCAGGCCGTCGCCATCGGTATCGGCATTGTTGGGATCGGTGCCTTCCCGTGCCTCCATTGCGTTGGTGAGGCCGTCGCCGTCCCAGTCCTGTTCGCCTTCGTCGATATCCACTTCTGTCTGAGCCATGGCCGCGCTGGATGACTGGTCGGCGCTCGACGCGATGGCCGGGGCGGGAATGGCGAGCACCAGGAGAAGGATGACGATTGATCTGGTGAGGACGCGGATGGAATGCATGAACGCTCCTGCCCTTCTGGGGTCCGGGTGATGGAAGCGAAACACCGAGGCCCCTTAGGTGACCATAAGCATACGCGAGGCAGGCAAGGGGCGATAGGGTACGTTCGGGCTTGACAGTGGTCCGGGCGGGTTCAGGCGAGGTCGGATCCGTGTCCATGGAAGCTTGCTCATGTAGAGTAAGCGGGTTCGATCGTCGTATTTACATGAGGGGACATTCGGTACATGACACAGGGACAGGATCGATTGAAGGTTATGGTCGTCATCGCGAGCACTCGGCCAAGCCGCGTGGGCCTATCGGTGGGGACGTGGATCCGGGGGCTGGTGGAGAGCGACCCGGGGTGGGATCTGACGGTCGCCGACCTGAAGGAACTCGATCTGCCGATGATGAACGAGCCGAAGCATCCCCGGTTCAAGGAATACCAGTACGACCATACCAAGCGCTGGAGCGAGATGGTCGACGCGCAGGACGCGTTCATCTTCGTGTTTCCCGAGTACAACCACGGGATGACCGCGCCGTTGAAGAACGCGATCGACTATCTCTCCCAGGAGTGGGGGCACAAGCCGGTCGGGTTGGTGAGCTACGGGGGAGTTTCGGCCGGATTGCGTGCCACCCAGCAGGTGAAGACGGTCGTGGCGGCGCTGAAGATGATGCCGCTCTCGGAGGCGGTGACGATTCCGTCCGTCAGCGATCAAGTGAAGGATGGGGTGTTCGTGCCGACCGAATCGGCGACCGGCGCGGCCGGCGTGATGCTGGCACAGCTGCGGCGGTGGGCCGACGCCATGAAGCCGCTCCGGACTGGCCAGCTATAGCGGCCTCAACCCACGGCGAATCCGATGCCATGACGTGAACGATCCGGCCTGGAGCATTCCAGGCCGGATCGTTCGATGATGTCGCCAGGTGATGGTTACGCCGGTGGGGCGACGCCGTCCACGCGGACGATGGCGCCAGCGGGCATGCCGGGGCCGGACATCAGCGCGTAGACGGTGACGTAGAGGTTGCCGTCGCCGTCGAAGGTGATGCCGTGGGGCATGACGAGGCCCTCGACCGCCGGCTCGGCGGTGCCGTCCGGCAGGATGCGGAAGATGGTGCCAATCGGGGCGCCGGCCGGATCATCGAACAGCTGCGAGAGGTAGAGGTTGCCATCCGGGCCGGAGGCGAGGCCGGTGACGAACGATCGCCCCGTGGTAACCGTGGTAAAGGTGGCGAAGTCGCCATCGCCGGAAACGGAGACGACCGACGGACCATCTTCCGGCCAGAACTCGCTGAGCAGCGACAGGTGATAGTTGCCATTGTGGTAGACACCGGCGGTTGGGACCGGCTGGCGTGGCTCGTTGTCGCTTTCCGGGAGGAGGGCGGCCAGATCGGGGACCACAGCGCGGAGCTGCATGGCGCCGGTTTCCGTATCGACGGAGAACACGGTGTTCGAGCCAGCGTCATTCACCGTCAGGCGGCCGTCGTTGTCACCGGTGGACACCTGGTAGACGTTCGGGTTCACGTCGGTGCCGTCCGGGTTGTTCTCGATTTCGTAGGTGTTGAATTCGGCGATCTGGGTGGCTTCGCCAGTGGCGGGATCGAGCCGGAAGAGCCCGTTCTCGCCTTCGAGGATCTCCACGCCGGCGCTGACCGCCATGCCGCCGATGGTGAAGTAGATGACGCCGTCCTGCACGGTGATGCCCTGCGGGCCGACACCATCGCTGTAGGACGCGAGGCCCGTGACCACGGGAGTGACGGTGCCGTCCGGCGCCACGGCGCTGACCTGGCCGGTGTAGCCGCGGGTCGAGGGCGGCGGGGCCGCTTCGTCGGCGACGGGCGTGGCGCCCTCGTCGGCGATAGGCGTCGCGCCTCCCTCTTCGGCGATCGCGGAGAGGAATGGCTCATCGCCGCCGGTTCCAACCTCGGTGACGTACAGGGTGCCATCGTCCGTGAAGGCCATGTAGCGAGGGTTGGAGAGTCCCTCGGCGTAGATGACCGCGCCCTCGGGGAGCGGAGGAAGGCCGGGGCCGCCCTCACCACCCTCGACCGGGGTAGCATCCTGGGCAAGGGCCCTGGTGACCGTGCCAACCGACAGCACCGCGGCACCAGTGGCGACAGTGAACTTGCGACGATCGAAGGTGTTAGTCACGTTCCTACTCCTCCAACTCAACCATTGATTAAGCGATTTGATTGCAGACCCAGACACCATAGTACCGGCAATGAGAGGTTTAGGGGAGGGGTATTCGCTCAATGAGCCGTGAAGTGGCCCTGGCGGGCCGTCGGAACGAGGGTCTCGCGAGGTCCCAGGTCCAACCGAGGTTCCACGGTTGGTCAGCGCCAGGCGCAATGGCGGCCCGCGTGGTGGGGATACCCGGTTCGACTACCCGTTTGGATCGGGTTTCACGTGGCTCCTGGACTCTAGACTAATGGTAGGTAAGGAGCATGGGGCCGCGAGGCGAGGAATGGACGCGAAAAGGATGTCGACATCCAGGTCTGGACAGGCGCCGAGACACCGGTCACCGGTCGAACCGGTAACGTTCGGCCCATTGAGCTGCTCGCCGGCGGAGCAGTTGCGCCTGTTGGGGAACGCTCCGTTCTTCGCGCGGCTGAGCCCGGCCGAAGTCGAGGAGGTCCACGCATCGTTCCGGCAGGCGCATTAC
Source organism: Chloroflexota bacterium (assembly GCA_023389575.1). Classification (GTDB taxonomy): domain Bacteria; phylum Chloroflexota; class Chloroflexia; order Thermomicrobiales; family UBA6265; genus JACCYX01. The sequence goes on from JAEWEG010000054.1 coordinate 65,679, forward strand.
ACCGCTGGCCAGGCGATCCATTTCGCCGGGGAGGAGGCGACCCGGTTGAGCATTGTCGCCGCCGGCCGGGTGAAGCTGGCGCGACCGGCGCTCGACGGGCAGGA
>JAEWEG010000066.1 GCA_023389575.1 Chloroflexota bacterium
CGATGACTCCCCGGTGCTCACTTGTTAAGGTGCTGTGGGATACATGTTGACTCTCGTCCGCTCCCACAATTTTGCCCTCGTTTCCCGAGGGCTCACGAATAGTAGTGCCCTTTCCGGGCAGTGTCAAGGAAATCCGTGAAGCAATTTCACAATGTCTTCACGACCGCCCAAATTCACCCCGGCTACCTCCTGTCGTGGGCATTCACCGAATCCGCCCGGCTTCATATAATGCCCCGGCGGGAAGCGCGTTTTGCTCTTCCCTACACCAACGAAAAGGATCGACGAGTGAAGCCACTAATCGGCATTACCCCTTCACCCTCCAGCGACGAGATGGGCCACGGCACCTTCTACCGGTACGCCCTCTCCCGGACCTACGTGGACTCCATCCGCGCGGCCGGCGGCGTCCCGGTCATCCTCCCGACCGACCGGAACGACTTCGATGACATCCTCCCGAGATTGGATGGACTCCTGCTGAGTGGCGGTGGCGACATCGCCCCGGCGCTGTTCAACGACGAAACGGTCCACGAGACTACCTATGGCGTTGACGACGAGCGCGACGCGTTCGAGCTTGGAGCGTTCAGGAGCGCCGCCAGCGCCGACATGCCCATCCTGTGCATCTGCCGAGGGATTCAGGTCATGGCCGTGGCCGAAGGTGGGACCCTGTGGCAGGACATCCCGAGCCAGCTCGGCGAACAGGTCGAGCATCGCCAGCAACGAGCCGGCAAGATGCGCGACGACCTGGGCCACGAGGTGAGCGTAACCCAGGGCACGCCGTTGCATGACATCGTGGGAGTTGAGTCGCTGGAGGTGAACTCGTTTCACCACCAGTCGGTGAAGGACCCGGGTTCCACTTTGAAGATCGCCGCGTCCGCCGAGGACGGTGTGATCGAGGCTCTGTATCACCCTGGTTTACGGTTCGGCCTTGGCGTTCAGTGGCATCCCGAGATGCTCGCGGACCGCCACGCGCATCACGCCGCGATTTTCGCGGCGTTCGTGAACGCGGCCTCGACCCGGTAGGGACCAATCTTCGAAACGACACAAGGCCCGGTTTCAGCGAACCGGGCCTTGATCTTTGCTGCTGGTTTCTGGATGGTCTATCCAGCCAGCGCGGGTTCGAGCGATTCCGTACCCTGAGGCGGCAGAACCTTCTGGCTGTTGTGAAGGTTCCGGCGGTCGGTGAACTCCTCCGGCATCGCCGCGTCGAGGACGTCATCCATCGTGTCGGCGAGCACGAAGGTGAGTTGGTCCTTCAGCTCGGCCGGGAGATCGTCAAGATCGACCTCGTTCCGCCGGGGCAGGACGAATGTTGTCACGCCCGACCGTTGCGCGGCCAGCGCCTTGTTCTTGATGCCGCCAACGGGAAGCACCTGCCCGCGAAGCGTGATCTCGCCCGTCATCGCGACATCCTCGCGAACCGGCACGCCAGTCAGCAGCGAGGTCAACGCGGTCGTCATCGCCGTGCCCGCCGACGGGCCGTCCTTCGGGATCGCGCCCGCGGGAACGTGCAGGTGGATATCCGACTTCGCGAAGAAGTCCGGATCGAGCGCCAGGTCGTCGGCGCGAGATCGCACGAATGAGAGCGCGGCCGACGCCGACTCCTTCATCACGTCACCAAGTTGGCCGGTGACGGTGAGCGACCCCTTGCCGGGCATCTTGCTGGCCTCGATGAACATGATGTCACCGCCGACCGCGTTGACACCGACCCCAATCGAAACACCGGCCTGCGCCGTCCTCGCCGCCCGCTCCTCGTAGAAGAAGCGCGGCCGACCAAGGTACTCGCGGATCTGCTCGGGGCCGATCCTCTCCGGCGTCTCACGTTCCTCGGCGACGATGGTGGCCACCTTTCGCCATGCCGTGCCGATCTCCCGTTCGAGGCCACGAACACCGGCCTCACGCGTGTAGTGCTGGATGATCTCGACCAGGGCCTCGTCCGAGAACTCAATGTCCCGGCTCGCGAGCCCGTTCGACTTCTTCTGCTTCGGCACCAGATACCGCTTCGCGATTTGAAGCTTCTCTTCGTCCGTGTAGCCGCTGAGTTCGACGATCTCCATCCGGTCGCGCAGCGCGATCGGAATCGTGTCCAGCATGTTCGCCGTGGCGATGAACATCACCTTGGACAGGTCGAACGCGACATCCAGGTAGTGATCGCGGAACGTGTTGTTCTGCTCCGGATCGAGCACCTCCAGCAGCGCCGAAGAGGGATCGCCCCGCCAGTCGCTTCCCAGCTTGTCCACTTCGTCCAGCACGAACACAGGGTCGTTGGCCCCGGCCCGGCGAATCGCCTGGATGATCCGGCCCGGCATGGCGCCGACGTAGGTCCGCCGATGCCCGCGGATTTCGGACTCGTCGCGGACGCCGCCAAGCGACATCCGGGTCATCTCGCGGCCAAGCGACCGCGCGATCGACTGCGCCAGGCTCGTCTTGCCGACACCCGGAGGGCCGACGAAGCACAGGATCGGCTCCCGGTTTATGACTGGCTCGGCATCCTCGCCAGCGTCATCCTGAATCTGCTTGTTCAACTGGCGAACCGCCAGGTACTCGAGCACGCGATCCTTGATCTTGTCGAGCCCGTAGTGGTCCTCATCAAGGACTTCCCGAGTACGCGAGATGCTGACCTCGCTCTCGGTGGAGGTATTCCACGGCATCGACGTGAGCCAGTCCAGGTACGTCTTGATCACGCCGTACTCGGCGGCGGCTGCCGGCAGCTTGGACAATCGGTCCAGCTCCCGGCGGGCTTCCTTCTCGGCCTCTTCCGGCATTCCGGCGGCATCGATCTTCTCCCGAAGTTCCTCAACCTCGGTTTCCGTCTCGCTGCTCTCGCCAAGTTCCTTCTGGATCGCCTTGAGCTGTTCCCGGAGGAAGTATTCACGCTGCGACTTGCTCAGTTCTTCCTGGACGTCGGTCTGGATCTTCTTGCCAAGTTCCAGGACGTCGAGTTCCTTGGTGAGGAACGCGTTCAACGACTTGAGCTTGTCCTTGAGCGAGTCGATCTCCAGGAGTTCCTGTCGTTCGGTCGGTTCCATCCGCAGGTTCGATGCGACCAGGTACACCAGCCGCCGAGCGTCGTCGTCGACATTGAGCGCGGCCGTGACAAGTTCATCGGGCAGATGCGGCACGAGGGCCACAAGCCGCTGGAACAGGTCGACGGTATTGCGACCCAGCGCCTGGATCTCCACCGAGTCTTCGACTTCTTCCGGATGCCGCCGCACGCGGGCAACCAGATACGGCTCCTCCTGGACCACCTCCAGGATTCGCATGCGGTCGATACCCTGCACCGCGAGGCGCATCGAGCCGTCCGGCACGCGCATCATCTGGTGGATGCTGGCGATCGAGCCGACTTCCAGGATGTCGTCGGGGCCCGCACCCTCGGCGAGATCGGGATCCTTCTGCATTACCAGCGCCACGCGCCGATCGTCGGCCATCACGTCATCGATGAGCCGGAGCGACCGGGCCTGGGCGGCCGCGAGCGGCACCAGCGTGGTCGGGAGAACCACCGTGCCCCTCAGGGGCAGCAGTGGCAGCACTTCCTCATCTGGTCCCGTCTCGTCGTCGGTAGCCACACTTTCCCCATCAGGGATTGATTCTTCTTCCGATGCTTCCAGGGTGTCCACGGTCTCGTCCAAGGGCTCCTCGTCGTCCACTTCGGGTCTTTCGTCTCGTTCGTTCATCGTATCGTCGGTCATGCATCACTCCTTGGAGGCGTTGGTGAGGAACCGGGGTTCGTCGCGATGATCGTGCGCCCCTGAATCCTGGGAAGTTCGATCGTGAGGAATCCGTTCTCGTAGGTGGCCGTGGCGCTGTCGTTGTCGATCGAGAACGGCACGTACACGTCAGCCGCGAACGCTCCGTAGGCGATGTGGGCTTCGTGGAACGAGCGCTGATCACATGTTGCCGGATCGGGCCGATTGCCCCGCAGGCTCACGATGTCGCCTTCGATGGTGATCTCGATCGCCTCGCGGTCCATGCCCGCTATTTCCGCCACGATGGTGATCTTGTCTGGTTGCTCGAACACATCGATCGGGGGACGCCACGCGCCCGTCGATCGGTGGGCGACGGCTCCGGACGGTGATACCAACGCGCGAAGAAGGTCATCCAGCTCGGATACCTGGCGTCCTCGACCGCGTGGTCGTCCTCGCCTCACTACTATCATGTTCACTCCTTCACATTCGAAATGACTGGACCGCCTGTATTGAGCAGCGCCGCGTCCAGGTGTTTCCGTACTGCGTTGATTATACCGGGTGGCTTAGTAAGTTGCTACGATCCGTATCAGGGATGGTGCTAGCCATAAGTCTAGCTGGCGAGTACCGCCGCCGCCGCGACCATCCAGCTCGTGATGCAGGCAAGGAGCATGCGGTCTCGGATCAGAAGGAGTTCCGGGCTACCGCCCAGGTTGAAGCGAAGCACCAGAAACAGGTACCGGCAGATCGCCGCGATGACGAATGGCACCGTGACGATCATCGGCAGGCCTCGCCCATATGACGGCACGGCGAAGGCGTAGAGCGTATACGCCAGGAGCGTCAGCACACCGAGTCCCGCTACCCACACGTCGAGGTTCGCCCGCGCGTAGACCGGAAGCGACGGTCGCCGGGGACCATCTGGCCTGGCGGGGGTGTTCACCTCCTGGCGGCGCTTGCCCACACCCAGCATGAGCGCCAGCAGCATCGTGCAGACGAAGAGCCAGACCGAGATCGATACGGAAACGGCGACCGCTCCGGCGATCGCGCGAAGCACGAAACCAACGGCGATGACCACGATATCGACCACCGCCATCTCCCGAAACCTCAGCGTGTAGGCCACCATCAGAAGCGCATAGGCCAGCACCACCAGCGCGACCGCCGGGTTCATCGCGGCGGCGAGGATGAGCCCGAGTCCAAGCAACGTGATCCCCAACCCCAGCGCCCGTTCCGGTTGGATGGCGCCCGAGGCAATCGGCCGGAGTTGCTTGAGTGGGTGCAGCCGGTCTTCCGCCCGGTCGTGCCAGTCGTTGAACACATACATGGAACTGCTCACGAGGCAGAAGGCGATGGTCGCGAGCACCGCTCGGAGGACAAGCATTGGGTCGCCAGCGTTGCCACTGAAGACGAGACCGGCGAGAACCACTGCGTTCTTCGACCACTGGAGCGGACGCATCAATCGCAGCCAGGCGGGCATGCGTTCCATCGCCCCGTTCATCGGAGCGTGAGTCCCGGCGAAAGCCCCAACCGCTCGCGGGAGCACCCCAGGTTCGGTTTCACGCTTCGGGGTCTGGTCTGAGCGCCTCGACCGTCACGTTGAATGGATCGCCCCACAGCATCCACCCGCTCGCCCCGAAATCCTCCGCGGCATCGATCTGGGCGCGCACGTCCGAGGCGTCGTAGTCACGTAGTCCATTGAACCCATAAGAGAAGTCCTGGAGCCACGGCCGGAACTTCACGGTCGAGCCGGGAACATTGGCCTCGGCTCGTTCAAGGCTTTCGAAGATGGTTTCGTAGGGGTAGTCGTTCGGGTGCCCAGGCGCGGACGCGATATTTCCGGTTTCGAAATGCGAGGGGTAGATCATCATGCAGATGAAATCGAGATGCGGCGCGAGCATGCTGAAACGCTGGCCAATGTATTGCTCGTCATCCACGATGGTGATGAAGCCAAAAAGGTCGGCCGCCAGGTAGGCGCCCGCCGAGTTGATTGCCTCGTGGCTCCGCTTCATGAACTCGGTGATGGCCTGTTCGCGACTCTCCGCCGTGTACTCCCGTCCGAAGTCGGCGGTGCTGAGGTCGCCGTCGCTGGGGAAGCGCACGTAGTCGTACTGGATCTCGTCGAAGCCTCGATCCACCAGCTCGACCGCCAGGTCAATGTTTGCGTCCCAGAGCTCCTCGTGATAGGCGCTTACCCAGGCGACTCCGTCGACATTCGTCCAGAGCCCGCCACCGGTGTCATGGACGGCGAGATCGGGGCGTTCCTGGGCGACGATCGGGTCCTGGAAGACCACCATCCGGGCAATCGCGTAGATGTCATTCTCCGCCAGCAGTCCGAGGATCTCGTCCAGGTCGTATGCGGGGCGAACCGTGCCCGTGTCGAGGAAGAAATCGACCTCGCTATCGTAAAAGATCACGCCTTCCTTGACATCAATGACGATGGCGTTGATCTCGGTTGTGTTCGCGATGTCGATCAGCGATTGCAGACCATCGGGCGACGTAAGCAAGGCGGAGTTAGCGTAGACTGCCTTGACCATCTGCCGTTCCAGCCGAACGTCCTGCACCAGGCCCCGCTCGACCGTGGTGGTTGCCGCGACGAAGCCAGGCGCGAGGATCATGACCTCGTCGCCATTTCGCACCCCGACCAGCGTGAAGGTACCGTCCCCGGCCGAAACAGACGTGGCATCACGGGCCTGGATCACGGCTCCCTGTACCGGCTCGCCATCGTCGTCGAGGATCACACCCGTGGCGGTGCGCATCGCCAGCGGAAAGCTCATCTCGAGTCGCCCACCGATGTCCTCGGTGATGGTGCCGTACGGCCCACCGTCAACGACCACCGAGGCGGTCTCGGGGATGTCCGTGAGCCGATAGGTGCCCGAGGCATCGGTGGATGTGGAGGCAACGGTTTGGCCGGTCTGGTCGAGGATCGAGATGGTGACGCCCTCGATGGGTTCGCCGGTATCCTCGTCGGTGACCCGTCCGATCAGCGTGCTCGGTCTAAGCATGACCTGTTGCTCGAGAGCGGTGGTCCGCGTCACCTCGCCGGTTACCGGAATGAAACCATCGGCCTTGACCTCTAGCGTCATCGGGTCGTCCGGCCGATCAAAGGACACTTGTCCATCCTCGGACGCGACCATCACCGTGCCGCCCAGAACGACGTTCGCCCCAGGAATTGGTTCGCCGCTCGATGAGTTGAGCACGGTCAGCTCGATGGTCTCTGCCCGGTTTGACACGCTCCACAAAACCGTGACGAGTGCCAGCAGCAACGCGACCGGCAGGATCAGGCTGTATTTCCAGTCGAGCCACGGAAGGACATTCCGCATATCGAGGCGCCGGGGACTGGGTGTCGTTGGCCAGGACGCGTGGCTTGCGGGCACCGGTGGTTCCGGCCAGGACTCCGCCGGTTGGTACTCGTCTTCATCGTCAGAGACCGGGGCGGCCGCCTGCTTTTTCCGGGTTTTCGGCACTCCGAGCCGGCGCCGGGATGGCGCGGGCGAGCCCGCTCCGTCGCTCGGCTCTTCCGACCCGGAGGCGTCCTCGGCGGACCTGTCTGGCTCCTCCTTGGTTTCAGCCTCGGCGGTGTGCGCCGGTTCGGCTTCAGGATGCGCCTCCCGCGAATCGGCCGCCGGGGTGCTGGAACCAGCATCCGCGCTCTCTGGCACCTCATCTGCCTCCAGCACTGGCTCCGATTCCGCGGGGTCACCGCCAGACGCCGTTTCAGCGGAGTCGTCTGGGGTGTCCAAGACCAGGTCCGCTGGCTCGGCACGGTCCGCCATTTCCTCGCTGGATTCCGCATCGGTGAGCGGTTCATCGGCGAGCTTGTCGTCTTCAGGGGTGGACTCCAGGGCATCCGAGTTGGAGTGGTGACCATCCATCTCGTCGGAGTCGTCTGGGGTCGAATCGTCAGGCGGGATTTGGGAAGGCATGGAGTCCTGTCAGCGGTTAGGTCGAATCGGGCGTACGAGGTGTTTACCGGTACCACGTTGCCACGAGGGATCGGGAGTGAAGATCGACATCGAGCGAATCCGAGGCGGTTGATCTACGGGAGAGTATACCTAGCCGGAAGCAGTTGGCTCTCTTTCTGGGCACGCGTCTGGCCGGATTGTGGTCCGATCCCGGTGCGCCGGTCATCGGCGACCATCCCCCACCGGCTTAAGCTGCTCCAATGGGCAGCAGAGCCCGCGCCGGGGCGACGGTCTTAATTGACACTGGCGCCGCGCAGACCGGATAATCACCATTGCTATTGGTTTTGTGCCAGCGACTTCCACTCCGAGTTGTCGCACTACGGAGCGCCTCGGTGAAGCTGCAGACATTCAACGTATTCGACGCGATGGCAACCGAGATGGAACTGGTTGACCAAACGGTGAACCGGGCCGCGACCGTCGATTTCCCCATCGTTTCCACCCTCATCAAGGATATCGTCAACGCCGGCGGGAAGCGAATGCGGCCGCTGTTGCTGCTGCTTGCATCGCGCGCCTTCGGAGGCGATGTCAATCGAGCCGTCACCGCCGCGGCTGGCGTGGAGTTGCTACACACCGCCTCGCTCGTCCACGACGACAATATCGACCGCGCTTCCCTGCGACGCGGCCAGCCGACGCTCAATACCCAGGTATCGTCCGGCGCCGTGATCCTCATCGGCGACTATCTCTTCGCGCAGTCCGCCATCCTCGCCGCCGCGACCAACGACGCGCGCGTGGTGACGATTTTTGCCACATCGCTCGCCGAGATTTGCGATGGGCAGATCAGGGAGACTCTGGACGCCCATAGGATCACCCAAGACAGATCGGACTACGACCGGCGCATTTACGGCAAGACCGCGGCGCTGTTCGCGGGGGCGGCCGAGATGGGCGCGGTGATCGGCGGCGCGACTGAACAAGCCGTCTCTGAACTGCGTGGATTCGGATCCGATATGGGCATGGCGTTCCAGGTGCTCGACGACATCCTGGACCTTCGCGAGGGAACTTCGAACCTGGGTAAGCCGGCTGGGAACGACTTACGCCAGGGCGTGGTGACCCTCCCCACGATGATGTTCCTCGAAAACGCCAGCGAGGAGTCCAGGACGACTCTCGAACGGGTTGTGACGGGCGATGAAACCGACGACGCGGTAATCGACGGGCTCGTCGAGGAAATCAGGAATTCCGGCGCGCTCGAATCGGCCGAGGCCGAGGCCACGATCTACATCGTGAACGCCCAGAAGCGCCTCGACGTGGTGCCCGACAACGAAACTCGGGGATATTTGCACGACCTGCTGATGCTGACCGTCGATCGGTCGTCCTGATCGCGAACTCATCCGTCAAATTCTTGAGAATCCTGGCCAAATGGCAAAGGGGAGCGGGGCTGAATGCCCGCTCCCCTGATTGTGTTCGCTATTCAGGTCGCGCGAAGCCAAGGGTCGCGTCGCCTGGCGGCAAGCCAAGTCCTCCCGCGAGTTCACTGACGAACCGCGCCGCGTCCACCCGCGTCGCCACGAGCGGACCGTCACCCTCGCTGGCCGTGGTTCGCCCACGCTCCGTGCCCGACGGCTCGACCGAAACGACCCGCCTTTCTCCCGAGATCAGGTCAGGGTCCAGCGCCACGGCGACAGCGAGCGGGTCGTGAAGGTAGAAGCCGGACATGTCGCGCTCGGTGAAGGTGCGTTCCATCACGCCGCGCACCAGGGCGGGTGCTCCGTCGACACCAGCGGGAATGGCGTTCCACTGCTCGCGCGGAAAGACCGTTCTGTGCGTTACGTCGAGTCCCACCGCGATCACGTTCTTCCAGGGAGCGTTGAACACCTGGTTGGCGGCGTCGGGATCGACGTAGATGTTGAACTCCGCGTGTGGCGTGACATTCCCGGCTTCCTGGAAGGCGCCACCCATCACGACCAGCCGGTCGACGAGCTCCACCAGCTCGGGCCGAACGTTGAGCGCGATCGCGAGATTCGTCAGCGGCCCCAGCGTCACCAGCACGAGTGCACCTGGATGCGTCGTGGCTGACTGGATGATGAACGCGGGACCGGCCAAACTGGCTTCGGCCACGGTGCTTCGCGGGAGTTCGAGCCCTCCAAGGCCGTTTCCGCCATGCACATGGGTCGCGTCCTGATAGGCTGCCGTCAACGGTCGGCTGGCGCCGCGATGCACGGGGATATCCTCCCGGCCCAGGAAGGAGAGGACGTCGAGCGTATTCCGTGTCGCGTGCCCGATCGGGACATTGCCAGCCACGGTGGTTACGCCCAGGAGATCGGCATCCCTGGCGATGGCGTAGCTAAGAGCCACGGCATCATCCACTCCAGTATCGACATCGATGATCATCGGTTGCATGGCGGCCCTACACCTTCTGCATTGACTGGTTGGCGACCGTGCGTTCCCAGGTAGCGACCGGTGGGGTTTCCGTCATCTGCGGCTCCGTCACCACGTTGACGAACGCGGGGACTCCCGCCGAGAGCGCTTCCTGGAGCGTGGACTGGAGGTCGGCAGGGTCCTCGACGTGATACCCGCGAATCCCAAAGCCCCTGGCGATGGACGCGTAGTCGATCCGCGTGAAATCAACCGAGTAGTACCGCTTGTCGTGGTACAGGTGCTGGAGCTCCTTGATCCATCCATACGTTCCGTTATCGCACTGGATCAAAACGACGGGCAGGTTCAGCCGGCTGATGGTTTCGAGTTCACCCACGGACATCCCATAGCTACCGTCGCCGAGCATGCCAACCACGCGCCCGCCTGGAGCGGCATGGTAAGCCCCGACCACACCAGGGATCGCGTATCCGAGCGCGCCGTGGGCGCGTGGGATCACGGTGGTGCGACCAGCCCGGTTCAGCACGTACTGGGCGGCGAGATACGGCGTGGGCGTGCCCGGATCGGCGACGATTATTGCGTCGTCATCCAGCAGTTCGCGCACGGTCGAGATCAGCCGCTGTGGTTTGATTGGCTGTTGGTCGCTTCCCGCGATCGCCTGTACGCCGTCGAAGTACGCCTCCCGCTCGCGGGCCAGCTGTTCCAGTCGCGGAGCGTTGCGCGAGGCGACGCGCTCAGGATGGTCCACGGCCGCGAGGAGGTCGGCTAGCGTGGCGGCGGCATCGCCTTGAAGGAACGCTGAAGGATGATAGTTGTTGCCGATTTCCTTGCTCGAAACGTCGAGATGGATCGTCGTGGGCGGCGTGGCTTTCGGCGGGAGTGTCCAGCCAACCGTGGTCGTCGAATCGGTACGGGTACCAATGAACAGGATGACATCGGCGTCGGCGACCCAGGCATTGGCGTACGACCGGGCACCGTTGTTTCCAACCACGCCAATCGAGCACCGGTTGGTTTCGGCGATAGCGCCCTTGCCATTGATGCTGGTGGCGACGGGAATGCCGGTCGCTTCCGCGAACGCCGTCAATTCGTCCCACGCGCCTGACGTAAGCACCCCACCGCCCGCGACGATCACGGGCCGGTCCGCCTGGGCCAGGATATCCGCCGCTCGCTGGATCTCCCCGGCATCTGCTCGGGGGCGCGTGGAGGGCACGGTCGCGTCCGCGGCGCCATACGCCGCCCGGTTGGCAACCCCACCTTCGTCTTCAAGCACGTCGGATGGCAGCGAAAGGTGGACGGCACCCGGCCGGTCGCTGGTGGCGAGCCGCGCCGCGCGGTAGATGGCATCCTCCATGCTGGACGATCGGTTGACGCGCTCGCTCCACTTGGTGATCGAGCGGAACAGCCCAACCTGGTCCAACTCGGTCAGGACGCCACGATGTTCTTCCTTCACTGGTGTGTCGGAGGTCAGGCAGAGCACGGGAATGGCGGTTCCCTGCGCCTCGGCGACGCCGGGCACTATGTAAAGCGCCCCGCCACCGCTGGGTCCCTCGCACACCCCAAGACGGCGAGAGACCCGGGCATAGACATCAGCCATGAACGATGCGGACCGTTCATCGCGCGTCATGACATGGGTGATCGTGGGCTCATCGAACAAGGCGTCGTAGAGCGCCATCCCGGTATCTCCCGGCAGGCCAAACACATGGTCGACTCCGACACCCCGCAGGGCCCGGACGAGGGATTGCGCGCCATTCATCGAACTACCAGCTCCTGTCATGCCGCTCCGGATGCCATGGTCTTCACGGCCTCTGGGCGAATAGCGATATAGACATCATTCACGTTCGTCCCGGTCGGTCCAGGAACGACCATTTCCCCAAGTTCCTCGAAAAAACCACCGCTGTCGTTCCGGCCGAGCGCCGCCCCGGCATCGAGTGACATCGCCACGGCCCTTTCGATCGTCCTGGCATCGACGATGGCGCCCGCGCCTTCCACCGAGCCATCCTGGCCGTCGGACGCGAGGCTGGCAACCACCAGGTTTCCGTTCCGCGCCTCCGCCAACGAATGCGCGGCGCTCAGGGCGAACTCGGTGTTCCGGCCTCCACGGCCGTTACCTCGCACCGTTACCGTGGCTTCACCGCCGCCAATCAACACGTCCGCGGTGGGATGTAAATCAGACAGCGAGAGGAACTCCCGGGCCAGGTCACGCGCCTCGCCTTCTCCGTGGCGCAACACGACTTCCGGCTTGAAGCCAGCCTCGCCCGCCGCTGTCGCGATGGCACCGACGAACCGTTCGTTGTCGCCAACCACGGAGTACAGATCGCCAGCCGCGCTATCCGGATCGAAGGTCTCAGGCGTCCGCCTCAACAACTCGATGACCGCAGGGGGCACCTGATCGAGTACACCGTAGCATTCGAGCAGTTCCAACGCGCGTTCTGGCGCGGGTTCACGCGGCACGGTTGGGCCGGAGGCGATGACACGCGGGTCATTCCCGAGAACGTCTGAAAGAATGAGCGATACGCATCGGGCCTCGCCAATGGCTCGCCGCAGGCCGCCGCCCTTCACCTGGCTAAGTTCGCTCCGCACCGCGTTGAGATCCTGGATCGGGGCGCCAGCGCGAAGCAACGCGCTCGTGACCCGCTGGATATCGGCAAGCGTGAGGGGTTCCCGCGGCGCCTCGAGCAGCGCGGAACCACCGCCCGACACCAGAACAATGACCACGTCACTGGCCTGAAGACCCGACACTGTGTCGAGGATGGTCTTCGTTGCTTCCACGCCCCGCTCATCGGGAACCGGGTGCGCGGCTTCGAACACACGCCAACCCGTCGGCACCTGGTCCGCGTGACCATCCTTGGTGAGGATGATGCCAGTGGTCAGTCTGTCGCCGAGCCGTTCGTCCAGTCCGGCGGCCATGGCGGCGGCGGCCTTGCCGATCCCTATGCCGATGACACGCGCCTCTGACGGAATCTCGATCCGATCCCCGGCCACCTGCAGGGCACCGTCTCCCGACCATTCCACCGAGCGCTGGACGGCGAGTCGTGGATCGACCGCGTCGAGGCCCTGACGGTACCAGTCGAGGATCAGCGTCCGTGCCTGTTCAATCGTCGCGCTGTCGACGGTCATGCTTCGCCGTTCTCCAGTCGCGCGAGCGTCTCCTGCATATCGTCCGGCAGCGGAGCGGTGAACGTGTGAGTCTCGCCGTCCGGCAGCTTCACCGAAAGACTCGACGCATGGAGGAATTGCCGCTTGATGCCAAGATCGCTGGCGACCTGACGGGCCTTCGCCGATGCGTAGAGACTGTCGCCCAGCACCGGCGCGCCGATCATCGCAAGGTGCACCCGGATCTGATGCGTTCGCCCTGTCTCGATTTGGACATCGAGCAGCGTCGCGTTGGCGAAGCGCTGTCGGACCGTGAAATGACTGACCGCGTCCTTCCCGGATCGAACGGCGGCCATGCGTAGCCGATTGGCCGGATCGCGGCCGATGGGCGCATCGATCGTCGCCTCATCTTCCTCGATCACCCCGGTCACCAGCGCGACGTACTGCTTGGCGACGGTGCGGTCTTGCCACTGCTGAACCAGACTCGTCTGCGAGCGATCGGTCTTTGCGACGATCATCACGCCCGAAGTGTCCTTGTCGAGCCGGTGAACGATGCCTGGGCGCGAGCTTCCCGCGATCGAGATTTCGGGGTACCTGTAGAGCAGCGCGTTGACCAGCGTCCCGGTTGGATGCCCTGGGGCGGGATGCACCACGAGGCCCGCCGGTTTGTTCACGACCACCACGTCGGCATCGTCGTAGATCACGTCAAGCGGAAGGTCCTCCGGCTGAATCTCCACCTCGGTCGTTTCTGGAATGGCAATGGTCACATGTTGGCCGGGCGTGATCTTGAACGCCGCGCGGCGAGAAATCCCATCGACGAGAACCTGCCCTTCGCTGATCAGTGTCTGGAGGTAGGTACGGCTCAGGTCGGGCAATTCACTCGCGATGTAGCGGTCGAGCCGGATACCAAGGTGCGACCGCTCGGGATGGAGGTCAAAGAGCTCGAAATCCCCCTCGTTCCCCTTCTCCGCTGTCTGATTGCCGCCAATGTCATGTGCTGTCATGCGTCTTCATTCTCCTGCTGGCCATCGTATCGAAGGACCGTCCAAGCCAGCAAGACGAGACCGATGGTGATCGCCGAATCGGCGACGTTGAAGCGAGGCCACGCGCCAACCGCCATGAAGTCGACCACGTACCCCAATCGTACCCGGTCGATGAGATTGCCGATCGCCCCGCCGATCACCAGGGCGACGCTCAGGCGCAACAGGCGGTCGGTGGGCAGGTGCGACCAAAACATGGCCACGAACCCAGTGGCGACCAGGAGGGCAAGGATCGAAAGGAGCCAGGTTTGGCCCCTCAGGATGCCAAACGCGGCCCCCGTGTTCTCCACATACTCGAACGCTACCCAGGTTCCGATCACATCGGCCCGTCGCTCGGGTGCGTCTGGGCCGATCCACTCGACGATCACCGACTTGGCGATCTGATCGAGGACCACGACCGACAGGATGACCACCAATATGGTGGCGCCTGCGGCCAGCCAGGAAACGGATTGGTCGGACGATTGTGTATCTGGCCGATGGGTATCTGACAGGGCGGGATCGCTTTCCGGAGCGTACATGTCCATGGTTGGCGATGGTAGCACGCATCGTGAACGACAGGGCGAACGGGGCGGGTGGCGTATGGACTGGACGCTATACTTCAGGCTGAAATACGCAGTCGTCCCGCCTGGAGTTTCCGACCGTGTCCAACGAATCTACGCGACTTCGCCTGTTGATAGCCGGGGGTGGCACCGGCGGTCATGTGCTGCCCGCGGTGGCCGTGCTTGACGAGTTGCGCAAGCGAAACATCGAGGTCGATGCGCTGTGGGTTGGTGGGCGCAAGGGCGTGGAACGCGGGATCGCCGAGTCTCGCGGTGTCCCGTTCGTGACGATCCAGACCGGAAAGATCCGGCGCTACCTCGCCATCGAAACAGTTACCGACATTTTCCGGATTCCCATTGGCACGATCCAGGGCTGGAGTCAGGTACGAACGTTCAACCCGGACGTGATTTACAGCACCGGCGGCGCGGTCAGCGTCCCCACCGTGATGGGCCATGCCATCGGGTCGAAGGTTCGCCTCGGCAAGCGCCGCCCAATTCTCACCCACGAGCAGACCGCGCAGATCGGTATCGCCAACCGGACGGCATCGAAGTTCGCCGCCACATTCTGCGTGGGCTTCGAGGAAACCGCGATCGCCGCACGACAGCGACACGATCGCGTTGTCGTGACCGGGAACCCGATTCGCGAATCGCTTCTCGGGGGCGATGCCACCCGGGGTCGCGCCTGGGCCGGTTTCGACGAGATGCTCCCCGTGGTGTACGTCACCGGTGGAGCGTTGGGTGCTTCCCCCCTCAACCAGCGGGTGGAGGCCATACTCGACGCCCTCCTCCAGCACGCGCAGGTCGTTCATCAGGTTGGGCCCGCCACCGCCAACGCGGACCTGGCGAGGCTGACCGCCAGGAGGGACGCGCTGCCCGAAGCCTTGAAAGGTCGCTACAAGGTCACCGACTTCGTACGCGACGAACTGCCAGACGTTTACGCGATGACGGACCTTGTCGTTGCTCGCGCCGGCGCGGGCACGGTGAGCGAACTTGGCTATATGGGCCTGCCTTCGGTGCTCATCCCCCTTCCGGGAACGTGGGGCGACGAGCAGCGGAAGAACGCCCGAATCCTCTCGGGCGTTGACGCCTCCGTCGTCATCGAACAGTCGGAGGCCAGCCCTGAGCGCCTCCAGGCGGAAGTGCTGACCGTGCTCGGAGATCCCTCGAGGCGTGAGTCGATGGGGAAAGCGGCGAAGAGCACCAGCCGTCCCGACGCGGCGGCACGACTGGTCGATGAACTGCTGAAGCTGGCCGGAAAAGCGTAGCGACTAGGCCAGCGCGGCCTCGATCGCCTCGCCAGCGGTGCGGCATCGGACGATGTTGATGCCGGGGGGCACCTCTCCAACTGGCTTCCTCGGCCCTTCGGGCACGATGACTTTCGTGAACCCAAGCCGAGCGGCCTCGCTGACTCGCCGGTCGAGTTGGTTCACGGAACGAAGTTCTCCGGAGAGACCGACCTCCCCAATCACCACCGCGTGCCGATCGACCGGTCGATCCTTCAGGCTCGAGGCAATCCCAACCGCGACGGCCAGGTCGATGGCCGGTTCCATCACCCGAAGGCCGCCCACGACGTTGGCGTAGACATCCTGCGTTCCCAGTCCCAACCCAACTCGCTTCTGGAGCACGGCGACCAGCAACTGGAGGCGACTGTTGTCGAGTCCGTTCGCGTTTCGTCTCGGCAGCCCGAACGCCGTCGGCGTGGCGAGAGCCTGTACTTCGACGAGTATGGGACGGGTGCCCTCCATGGTCACCGCGACGGTGGACCCCGGCGCGATCTCTGACCGTTCCTCCAGGAACACCTCCGACGGGTTCTGGACCTCGCGGAGCCCGACGTCCGCCATTTCAAACACGCCGACCTCATCGGTGGATCCGAAGCGATTCTTGACGGCCCGCAGAATGCGGAACTGGTGGAAACGCTCACCCTCCAGGTAGAGCACGGCATCGACCATGTGCTCCAGCACCCGAGGACCGGCGATCGCGCCTTCCTTGGTGACATGGCCGATCACGAACACGGGAATATTGCGAGGTTTCGCCCACTGCATGAGCCGGCTGGTGCATTCGCGAACCTGCGAGACACTGCCGGCCGCGGAGGAGATCTCCTCGAGCATCACGGTCTGGATCGAGTCGATCACGACCATCGATGGCGTGGTGTCTTCCATGCTCGCCAGAATCGTGTCCAGGCTCGTCTCGGATAGCACGAGGATGTTGTCAGTGCGGACCTTGAGCCGATCAGCCCGGAGCTTTATCTGTTGGGCGGATTCCTCGGCCGATACATAGACCACGGGGTTACGAGAGTCACCCAGCAGGCTCGCCGCCTGGAGGATAAGGGTGGATTTCCCGATACCAGGGTCACCGCCAACCAGCACGAGCGAGCCACGCACCAGCCCACCACCGAGCACCCGGTTCAACTCACCGATCGGAACCGGAATCCGTTCCTCGCCCGTGAACGATATTTCACCAAGCGGACGCAGGGTGGCGCGGGCGGCGCGGCCTCGTGTTCCACCGGAAGACGCACGTTCCTCGATGGTCTCGACCATGGTGTGCCATTCGCCACAGGCGGGACACTTCCCCATGTAGGCGGGGCTCACCGCTCCGCATTGCTGGCAAACCCACGTTGTACGAACCTTGGGCATGATTGGCGGGTGCTCCTTTGACGAAGGCCAGAGATGGGAAGAGCGCGGGCGTGGAAACCGCCCGCGCTCTTGGAGATGAGGACTGGGAGTCCCGCCGATACTAGACCACGGCGAGTTCGCGCGCGCCTTCCAGCTTCAGCATGTCGTCCTCGACCGTGACATTGACGGTGTGACCAGGGAGAAAACGGCCAGTGAGCAACCCCTCGGCCAGTGGGTCCTCGATCAGGTTTTGGATGATACGTCGTAGCGGCCGTGCCCCGTAGGTGTGGTCGTAACCGCGCTCACCAAGCAGGTCCTTGGCCGCGATATCGATCTCCAGCGTGATGTCCTGTTCGGCCAGTTGCTGCCGGACCCGGGTCATCTCGAGATCCACAATCTGCCGGATCTGCTCCTGCGTCAGTGAGTGGAAGACGATGGTGGCGTCGATGCGGTTCAGGAACTCTGGCCGGAACGTCTGCTTGAGACGCGCCATGACCTTGTCCTTCATCGCGTTGTACTCGCGACTCTTCATCTGGGCCTCGTCTTCCTGGGAGACGAATCCCATCGTCATGTTCTTCGAGATCTCTTCCGCGCCGACGTTTGACGTCATGATGATGATGGTGTTGCGGAAGTCGACCTTACGTCCCTTGGCGTCGGCCAGTGAGCCGTCCTCCATGATCTGGAGAAGCATGTTGAATGCTTCCGGGTGCGCCTTCTCGATCTCGTCGAGCAGGATCACGGAGTACGACTTGCGACGGACGGCCTCGGTGAGCTGGCCACCCTCCTCGTAACCGACGTAGCCCGGAGGCGCGCCGACCAGGCGGGCGACCGCGTGGCGCTCCATGAATTCGGACATGTCGATCTTGATCAGGTGATCCTCGGAACCGAACATGAACTCGGCGAGGGCCTTGGCCAGCAGACTCTTACCGATACCTGTCGGACCCATGAAAATGAACGACCCGATTGGCCGCTTGGGGTCCTTGATCCCGGCCCTCGCCCGTCGAACGGCCTTGGAGATCGTGGTGATCGCCTCTTCCTGGCCGACGATGCGCTGGTGCAGGGCCTCTTCCATGTGAAGGAGCCGTTCGCTTTCCTCGCCAGCGATGCGAATGAGCGGAATGCCCGTCCACATCGAGACGACCTCGGCGATATCTTCCTCGGTGACGTAGCCTTCCTCGGTCGTCTGCGAATCCTTGAGATCCTGCTCCTGGGACTCGATCCGGTCCCGCAGCTTTCGCTCACGATCCCGCAGCTCGGCCGCGAGTTCGTAGTCGCGGCCATTGACCGCGGCGTCGAGTTCCCGCTGGAGCGACTGAAGACCGACCATGGCTTCCTTGAGACTCGGCGGCGCGGCGGAGCGCTGCATGCGCACCCTCGACGCGGCTTCGTCGATCAGGTCGATCGCCTTGTCCGGCATGAAGCGGTCGGTGACGTATCGGGCGGCCAGGCTGGCGGCAGCCTTCAGCGCATCGTCGCTGATCTTGAGGCGATGATGCTCTTCGTAGAGTTCGCGGACGCCTTCCAAAATGGAAACGGTTTCCTCGATTGACGGCTCCTCAACCTGAATCGGCTGGAAGCGGCGCTCAAGCGCGGCGTCTCGTTCGATGTATTTGCGATATTCGTCGAGCGTGGTGGCGCCAATGGTCTGGAGTTCACCTCGAGACAGCGCTGGCTTGAGGATGTTCGCGGCATCCACCGCGCCTTCTGCCGCGCCGGCTCCGACGAGCGTGTGCAACTCGTCAATGAAGAGGATGCTCTTGGTCTCCTTGACCTCATTGACGATCTTCTTGAGGCGCTCCTCGAACTCACCACGGTATTTGGTGCCAGCCACAAGCGCGCCAATGTCCAGCGCCACGAGCCGCTTGTTCTGGAGTTGCTCCGGCACATCGCCGTTGACGATGCGCTGCGCGAGCCCCTCGACGATGGCCGTCTTGCCGACCCCAGGCTCACCGATCAGCGCGGGGTTGTTCTTGGTGCGGCGCGAGAGGATCTGCATGACGCGATCGATCTCAAGCTGCCTCCCAACAAGGGGACCGAGTTTCTGGGTCCGGGCGGCTTCGGTCAGGTCGAAGCCGAGGGCATCCATGTACGGTGTCTTCGTTTGGGACTTGGATTGCTGCTGGGCGGTCGCGCTCTGGCTGACGACCTGCATGACCTGGGCGCGAACCTTCTCGAGGTTCACCCCAAGGCTCTCCAGCACACCGGCGGCGATGCCTTCGCCTTCACGAACGAGGCCAAGCAGCAAGTGCTCGGTGCCAATATAGTGGTGGTTGAGCCGCCGTGCTTCGTCCACGGAGAGTTCGATGACCTTCTTGGCGCGTGGGGTAAGCCCGATCTCGCCCATGACCATCGTTTCGCCGCGGCCAATAATGAACTCTACCGCCGAGCGCACACGTGGAAGCTGAACTCCCATGTTGCTCAGCACTTTCGCAGCAACGCCTTCGCCTTCGCGCACGAGACCAAGAAGCAGATGTTCGGTACCGATGTAATTGTGGTTGAACCTCTGGGCCTCTTCCTGGGCGAGCGTTAGGACTCTGCGAGCTCGATCTGTGAATTTGTCGAACTTCTCGGCCATCCAGGGCTCCCCCAATCTCGACGGGTGTTCGAGAGCGAGCCCCCGCACATCCGTCTACGTGGTGTTACATCGATCGGACACCCAACTCTCAATTCAGGTGCCCTGAATCAATTGTGCGACGGAGAGTGATTGTATGCTACTCCCCAAACCTACTATGCCCGAACATCGCACGGATACGCAACAACGGCGAGTGAGTTTCCTCACCCGCCGTTGTGTTTTTTGCCCTGCTGAATTGTGCCGTGAGCCCTACTCTTCAGTGGACTCCGACGCGGACTCCGCTGCTTCAGCGGCGGCCTCCGCTGCCGCGGCGGCAACCGATTCACCAGCCGCCTGGAGGTTCTTTGGCAGGCGGTAGCCCGCGCGCTCCGCGGCTTCCGGCGACGAGAAGTAAATCTCGGCGACGGTCACGTCGTACGAACCCGATTCCCGCGGGTGGTAGATGCGGGAACTGGCGTTGCCCTTGAGCGGGAAGCCCTCGGGAATGTTGTTGGTGCCATCGCCCGCGACCCAGTCTTCACCCTGGCCTTCGGTCGGGAGCTTGCTCGAGGCCGTGGGCTTCGGAGCTTCCTCGACCTCGGGCGCGGCGGCTTCCGCCACCGGGGTTTCCGACTCGGCCGGTTCCTCGCTCGCGGTCTCGGCTGGAGCCTGCTCTTCCGCGGGCTGCTCGATCGCGCTGATCAGGTCATCCGGCCCACCCGCGAGGGCGAACGCCATCGCCATGGCGGACATGTCCTCGTCGGCGAAGCTGGAGGATTCGGTCTGGCGGCTCTGGCGCTGCTGATTCTGGCGAGCCTCGCGGCGAGCGTTGGCGGCTTCCTCGGCGCGCTGCTGGCGCTCCTGGAACGCGGCAACCTGGTCAACCACGCGGACGTTCTCGGCTTCGGCGGCTTCACCGGCCTCTGGCGCGGTGGTCGCGCCGCCCTCGGCGGCATCGGCCGCCGGCTCGGCGAACTGACCTGTCAGGCCCTCGGCGTCGAGCGCTTCCCGGATCTTCTGGACCAGGGCGTCACGCTCTTCGAGAATGCCTTCGCCGAACACGCTCAGCAGTTCATCATCGGGGGTATCGAGCGCGCGGCGCAGGCTGAGGCCCATGCGGCGACGCTGGGGGTCGATGCGGATGATGCGGAGCAGGAGTTCCTGGCCCTCGCTCACGACCTGCTTCGGATGCTGAATGCGCTCGTCGGCAAGCTCGGAGACGTGGATCAGGCCTTCGATGCCGTCTTCGATGCGCGCGAAGGCGCCGAAGTTGGCGAGCTGGGTCACGTTACCGCGGACGAGCTTGCCCACTTCGTAGGAGCTGGCCACGCGGCTCCAGGGCTCGGCCTGGGTGCGCTTGATGGAGAGGGCGATCTTCTTTTCCTGGGCATTGATGCCGAGGACGTAGACATCGACTTCCTCGCCGATCTTGAGCAGTTCGCTTGGGTGGCGGACACGGCTCCAGGACAGCTCGGAGAGGTGGACGAGTCCGTCCGCGCCTCCAATGTCGACGAACGCGCCGAAGTCACATATGGAGGACACGCGACCCTTGCGAATCTCGCCTTCCTCGAGCTCCTCGATCAGGCGCTCCTTCATGACGTCGCGGCGTTCCTGGATTGCCTGTCGCTCGGAGAGGATCAGGCGGTTCCGGTGCCGGTTGATTTCAATGACCTTGAGCGGGAGTGAGGTGCCAATCAGGCGGGCCATGTCGGCCTGCTTGCTTGACTCGTCGCCACCACGGATCTCGCTTACCTGCGAGGCGGGCACGAAGCCACGCACGCCATCGAGATTGACCAGGAGACCACCCTTGTTGTAATTGGTGACCTCGGCCTCGATGACCTCGTTCTGCTCGTGAATCTCCTGCAGCTTGCGCCAGCTCTTCTCCTGGCGAGCGCGATCGATGCTGACCACCGGGTGACCTTCCGCGTTCTCGGGCTGGACCACGAAAACGAGAATCTTGTCACCAATCTCCAGCTTGTCTTTCTCCTCAGCAGAAAGACTGGAATACTCCTTCGCCGGAACGATGCCTTCTGCCTTGGAACCAATGTCCACCAGCAGCTCGTCCCGATCGAGGTGCATGATGATCCCTTCCAGGACGTCCCCATATTTCAGGGTCTTGTAGTCATGGCTGGGATCGCTGAGGAATTGCTCCATGAGCGAAAGCCCGTCGGCAAGCTCCTGTTCCGCCGCAGTGTCCTGCTCCGAAACGCTGACGCCATTGCTTTGCTCACGAACGTCCGTACCGTCCATATACCTACCTTAATAAAAAGACACGCAGCAACCTCCATCCCATCGAGATCAGGCCAGAGTGGCTGTCCCTTGGTGGAGGTTTAGGTTGAAAGTATAGACGAGCAGCATTCATGCCGCAACAGAGCGGCCTGATTGCATCGAAATGCAACCAGGCTCCCCTCTACTCGACGACGGTATGTCCCCGGTCGGACAGGTCCGCCCAGCGGAAGTTGCCGGCGGACGTCTTCAGGAATTCATCAGGCTGGAAATGGCTTCGAGCGTGGCGTCCATCTCGGGCTGCTCTGTCCACCCCATGTGGCCGACGCGATTGACCGATTGCCCAAGAGGCCCTTGCCCGAGGGCGATGACAATGCCCGTCTTCTCCTGCAGCTTCTCCTGGAATTCCGGCGCGGTCATGCCGCCCGGAGTGTAGAACGCGGTGACCGAACTCGATTCGTACCCCTCCTGGGCGAGCAGCTCGATGCCCAGGTTGGTGAGGCCAGCGCGGAACGCTTCTCCCAATCGAGTATGGCGCGCCCAGACGTTTTCGATGCCCTCGTCCAGCATGACGTCCACCGCGGCGTCGAGACCGTACAGGAGAGACATGGCGGGCGTCGTCGCGGTCGTGCCGTCCTGGGCCGCCTTCGCCATCGGCTCGAGATCGAAGTAGAACCGCTTGAACGTCGTGGACTTGGCGGCCTCGCGAGCGCGGTCGCTAACGGCGGCGATCATCAGGCCCGGCGGGCACATCCAGGCCTTCTGCACGCCAGAAAACGTCCAGTCCAGACCCCATTCATCCACGCGGAGTTCCATGGCCGCCGCCGAACTCACCGCGTCCACCAGCACCAGAGCGTTCTTGGCATGGGCCAGAGCCGCCAATTGCTTCAAGGGATTGGTGACGCCGGTCGACGTTTCGTTGTGGGTAATGAACACGCCCCGCACGTCACCAGCCGCCTCAAGTGCTTCCGCGAACGCGTCCGGAGAGATAGCCTGGCCCCACGGAACTTCGACCCGGTGGACATTCAGGCCGTACATCTTTCCAATCGAGGCGAACCGATCGCCGAAGGCGCCTGAAACGGTCGCCACCACGGTGTCGCCAGGCGACAGCAGGTTGACGATTCCCGCTTCCCATCCCGCCGATCCACTCCCCGCCCAGGCAAGGACCTGCTGTTCGGTCTGGTGCACGGCCGCCAGCTTCCGTCGCAGGTCGCCCATGAACGCCGTCATCTGCGGCCCTCGGTGCGCGATCATGTCGTGAGTTTGCGCCCTGACGACCTTGGGATGGACCACGGTGGGTCCAGGAATGCGCAACCATCGTCCATTGGTCAGGCGCGGATCGGAGACGTTCACGACAGGCAAGGTCATCCAGAATTCCTTTCAGCGTTGGGAGACGGCTATCTCACTCGTCAAACCGAATGTTCACCAAGTGTTGCGCATTCGCGAAGAGAATCAACTCCGGGTCCACGAGTGTTTCGGTTACTTTCACGATGCCGATGCCAAAGTGCTGATGCCACCGGCGATCCGTGGCGGAACCAGGGTTGAACAATGTGGTGCCCGAGACCTCCTCCATGAACGGAATATGGCTGTGGCCAAAAAACGCGACGTCGACCTTACCGGCGTATTCGTCGGTGACATGTTGCCTGGCGGATCGGCCGCCGTGTCCATGCATCATCGCGAAGGAATGCTTTCCAGCGCGAAAGGCGATACGCTCGGGCAGCACCTCATACAACTCATCGTCGTCGTTGTTGCCGGAAACCGCCAGTACCGGAACGATTTCACCCAGCTCCTCAAGGACGAAGCGGGTGTTGACGTCGCCCAGGTGGAGAATGAGGTCCACCGCCGCGCGCCGGAAGATATCGAACACCTCTTCGGGAAGTCGTCTCGATCCTGACTCGTAAATGTGAGTATCCGAAATCACACCCATCTTCAGGGGAACGTCGAACACCCGTCGCGGATCGAGCAGCGTCATTGGTCGTCGAATAGCGAGTACATCAGCCCGCTCCCAATGCCGGTCAGCATCGCGCCAAAAAGCGCGCCCCACCAGCTCATCGTCATCCCAGGGGTTATGTAGCCCGCCGCGAAAAACAGCACGACGTTCAGTACCAACGCGAACACTCCGAACGTCAGGCAGGTCAGGGGCAGAGTCAACACGGCGAGCACCGGTTTGAGGAAGGCGTTGATCACGCCCATGACCAGGCCGAACAGCAGGACGGTCGCGGCATCGTCGAACGAGATCAACCTCGCCGAAATCGTACACAGAATGAGCGTGGCGATCATCGCCGCGATCGCATAGGAGGCGATGCGGACGAAGGAAATTGGAATCACGTAGGCTGCGTCCCTTGAACTGCCTTAGGTGCCGGTTGCTTGACTTTGCGGGAGCGCGAGGCATGATGGGTGACACACATCGCTAGCCGCCAGGTTCGCCAAGTATACGTTGACCCAACCCCCGGTGTTCCGCGTGGCGTTGAATTGTGGGCTTCAGAGGCCGATGCTATACTAAGTAAAGCGTCAATGCCGCCGCACCGCGAATTCAGGATCGGATGACACATCATGGCTCGAAACGACACACTCAATCTTGGCTGTCCGGTGGCTCGAACGGCGGAATTGATTGGGAACAAGTGGACGCCACTCATCATTCGTGACCTGGTGAAGGGTGAAAAGCGATTCTCTGAACTGGAGCGATCGCTCCGCGGCATCAGCCCGAAGACCCTCTCCGAGCGCCTCAAGAAACTCGAGGACGCCAGTGTGGTCAACAGGACCTGTTACGCGGAAGTGCCCCCAAGGGTTGAATATACCCTCACCGAGAAGGGCTTCGCGTTGCTGCCAGTGATCGAAAGCATGCGGTCCTACGGCAAGGAATGGCTCCCCGAGTGCGACGATGAGGAAACCAGCGCCGAGGTGCCAGAGCTGGCCACCGCGATCTCCTGACTTCTCGCTTCCCCACGCCTCTCACTTGGCCAACCGGCCGAGGTCTACCGGCCGCTGCGCCAGATCGTCAGCAAACCGTAGATCACCATCGCCACCAGCCCGGCGAACACAAGCAGGAACAGGTTCCCCGGAAACCCCGTGACATCGGGATCGACCGCCAGGAAAAGGAAGAGCGTTCCCAACCAGGCCGCAGCGGTCATGATCGAAAACGCCAACCGGTTGACCATGCCATTCAGGCTGCGCAACGTCTCCGGCAGCTCATCGTAGTGAATGTGGAACGTCAGGTCGTTGCGGTCGATCCGCGAAATCAACCGCTGGATGTGCGCTGGCATCGACGATGCCAGGAACATGGCGTCCAGCGGCTGTAGCTTGAACCGCCTTGCCCAGAAAACCGGGGAGTACAGTTCCTTCATCGCCGACCTGATCACGGGATCGACCACCTCGATCACGTTGATTTCCGGGTCCAGCCGGCGGCTCAGGGCCTCAAGCATCGTCGCCGTCTTGGCCAGGAGCGCCAGTTCCGACGGGAGATGAATGCCGTTTCGCCGGATCAGGCTCATCACGTCGCCCAGGATCAGTGAGACCGGCAGGTCGCGAAGCGAGGCGCCGACGTATTGGGACACCAGGAGCGTGACATCGCGCTCCATGATGTGACGGTCCCATCCCACCGGCAGGGCGCCCAGCAGCGATATTTCGTCAACGATACGGGACGCGTCTCGCCCGGCGACCGCCAACGCCAACAGCATGAGTCGCTCCCGCAGGCGTTCGTCCACGGTGCCCACCATCCCGAAGTCGAGGATGTTCAATTCACCCCGGTCGCCAACCAGGAAGTTCCCCGGATGTGGGTCGGCATGGAACATGCCAATGCGCAGGATCTGTTCAGCCGTGGATCGAACCAGCCTGGCCGCGAGTTCCGCGCTGCTCACCGGCAACGGATGCGTCGGGCCAAGTCGGTCGATTCTCACCCCGACGACCCGTTCCATCGTTAGCACCCGGCGCGTCGTGTATTCGGGAAACGTTCGGGGAACGACCAGTTCGCCATCCCCGCCCAGCATCGAACGGAATCGCTCGGCGTTGGACGCCTCCCTCCGGTAGTCCAACTCCGAACGGATCGTCCAGGCGAACTCCTTGACCAGACCGGAGATATCGGCCTGACGGAGGAACGAGGACCGAGCCTCGCCGATTCGGGCGAGTTCGTCCAGGATGTCAAGGTCCTGTGCGATCCGCTCACTTACCCCGTGACGCTGCACCTTCAATACCACCGACGTGCCGTCCGGCAACTCCGCCGCATGGACCTGGCCAATCGACGCCGAGGCGATCGGTACGGGGTCGACGCTGGTAAACACCTCGTCAATCGATTTCCCGAGTTCCGCCTCGATCGTGGCCCGGATGAGGTCGAACGGCTCGGCCGGCACGCGGTCCTGCAGGAGTTCCAGTTCGGCGATGTAGGCGGACGGAAGCAGGTCGGCGCGCATCGACAGGATCTGCCCCAGCTTCACGAAGGTGGGACCGAGCTCCTCCAGCGCGAGTCGAAGGTGAACAGGCCGTGAATGACGAGCGGCGTCGCGCCCGGGATCGCCCGAGCCCTGAAGTCCGGGGACATACCGACGGACTCGCCGTCCGAGATCAACCGGCCCGACGAAACCACCGAGACCGTGCCGCATGAGGGTGCGAACGATCTCGCGGTATCTTTCGGAGTGGCGACGCTGCGAAACAAATGCCTGGAGCACACTCGACCCTTCGCGATTCGCGTCAACTCGGGTGCTCACCAGGAGCCGCCCAACGCTTGACCATTTGTATACTGTCGCACAGGGATTCGCAGGTCCGGCGCGTTCAGGGCCGACCTTGATCACGGGAAAAGTGACATTCATGGTGACACAGCAGACGGAGACGACCGGATCGGGCAACTCGACGCTCGACAGGAAGCCACGCGTGCTATCCGGCATCCAACCCTCGGGCAACTTCCACCTGGGGAATTATCTTGGAGCCATTCGCAACTGGGTGAATCAGCAGAGCGACTTCGAGAACTCGTTTTGCATCGTTGACCTCCACTCGCTCTCACTTGCGACCACCCGCGAGAGCATGCGGGCAAATATCCGCAATCTGGCGAATGTGCTCGTCGCCTCAGGTATCGATCCGAAGCAGTCGACGCTGTTCGTGCAGTCCGATGTTCCAGCCCACAGCGAGCTGTGCTGGATCCTCCAGTCCGTGACGCAGTACGGCGAACTGCGTCGAATGACCCAGTTCAAGGACAAGGGCGGCGGAACCGACGAGTCGGTGAGCGCGGCGCTCTTCACTTACCCAGTGCTGATGGCGGCTGACATCCTGCTTTACGACGCCGAGTACGTGCCCGTTGGCGAGGACCAGAAGCAGCATTTGGAACTCACGAGGGATATCGCCCACCGGTTCAACACCCGCTACGGCGACACGTTCGTGGTGCCCAAGCCCGACATCAAGTCGGAAGGCGCCAGGGTAATGTCGCTGGACGACCCTTCCAAAAAGATGAGCAAGAGCTCGGCAAACCCGAACAGCTACGTCGCGTTGAGCGACGCTCCGGACGTGATTCGCAAGAAGATCAAGCGGGCGGTGACCGATTCCGGCAGCGAGATCATCGTCGATCCAGAGAAACCCGCGCTGAGCAATCTGATCTCGATGTATGCGGCGCTCACCGGCAAAACCCCGGAACAAGTGCAGGAAGCATTCGTCGGGAAAGGCTACGGGGCGTTCAAGTCCGAGCTCGCGGAAGTGGTGGTCGAGGCCATCGCGCCGATCCAGGAGCGAATCGCCGAACTCGAACAGTCGCCGGAAATCATTGACCAGGTACTGGCCGAAGGCGCCGAGAAGGCGTCGATCTACGCGAACGCCACGCTCGCCCGAGTTCGCGACCGCATCGGGATCGGCAGCAACCCCGGCCGGTAGCGACTCTCGACAACAGGCAATGGGAAACGCGGGAGCCGGGTTGGCTCCAGCGTTCTTCTTTGTGTGCCGTTGAGATGAAGGATCTGCCTACGACGCCGCGGCGACCTTCTCGCGCTTCTCCATGATGGTCGTGGAGTGGCCAGCGTCGAGCCGGGCAGCCGGATCGATGTACTGGACCGCGTGGTTGACGGCGGAAACCGCCTCACCGGCGCCAGTGGCGATCAGCTTGAACTTGTCCGGATAGGCCGCGATATCGCCAGCGGCGTACACGCCGGGGATGTTGGTCTGCAGCGTCCGCTGGTCGACCAGCACCTGATTCCGCTGGAGTTCAAGGTTCCAGGTCTTGATCGGCCCCGGGTCCGCCTTGAAGCCGATGGCGCAGATCAACTCGTCGACTTCAAGGTCCTTTGTGGTCCCATCAAGGTGCTTGAAAGTGAGGGCCGAGATCCGCCCGTGGTCGCCCTGGCGCACCTCGACCACTTCGTAGCCCGGATAGTGGAGGGTGACTGTCGAAGCCTCGAGTTCCGCCACGGTCGATTCGTGCGCGCGGAACTTCGATCGGTGAATCAGGTTGACCGTCTTGGCGATGGGCTCGAGCGTGATGGCCCAGTCCACCGCGGAGTCACCGCCGCCAACCACGACGACATTCCGGTCGCGGAAGTCCTCGATGTGCTTGGCGAAGTAGTGAATGCCCTTGCCTTCCAGCGCGTCGACGCCGCTGGCTCCGAGCCTGGTCGGCTCGAAGGCCCCCACTCCGGCGGCAATGATGACCGACCGGCTCCGACGTTTCGCCTTGCTGGTGTGGAGAACGAAGGTGCCGTCTTCGAGAGGCTCGAGCGACTGGACCTGCTCGCGCAGGTGAATGGTCGGATCGGAACGGAGCGCCTGTTCGTGGCAAGCAGCCACGAAGTCCTTGGCGAGCACCTTCGGATAACCGATCACGTCGTAGATGTACTTTTCCGGATACATGGCGCTGCACTGACCACCGACTTCCTCAAGCGAGTCGATGATCTGGACGGAGACGCCACGCAGTCCAGCGTAGAATGCGGCGAACAGCCCCGTCGGTCCTGCTCCGACAATGGTGATGTCGAAGATGGGCTCTGAGTCGATGGACTCGTTCACCAGGCTGTTGGTCACGTCAGTCACGTACTAATCCCCTTGGCAACGCAGATGGTACTGGTGTCATTCGGAGTCTGGTTCGAGCACTCGCCCACGCCTGTTCTCCGCGCTGCATCGATTCTACACGGCATGCGGCGTAAATTCCGATCAATATCGTCGTCTACACGCACCCATCGTGCGCGAAGCACAAATCAGCGCCCGACGCCCATGCCACTTGTACAATGCAGAGGTCGCGCCGAGGCGCGACACTGGTCGAATCGGCTGTGCGCAAACGCCATACATCGCCATCACTCCCTGGAGCAACACCGTGTTTGAGGAACCAAAGAAATGGGCCCAGGCCCGCATGGCTCCCCAAACCTGGGACCGGATGCGCAAGGCTGGCTCCCGGGTAGCGGCCAACGCGAACGAGGGAGCCGCCTCGGTGCGTCGCTGGGCGGGCGTCGGAAGCGAGCACGTCACATCGTTCCGGTCCGCTCGAATGGAGCCGTGGCGACTCGTCGTAGCCGCCCTCCTCATCGTGATCCTGTCTCTGGCACTTAGCCCGCTGGACGGAATGCTCGCTGTCGCCATCGTGCCGATGTCGCTCCTGATCGGGGTTGGGCTTTGTACGTATATCGCCGACTGGGTGGGAGGTGCCACCGGCGCGGTGATCGCCCTCGTATGCCTGGACGTGTTCTTCCTTGGCCGGACTCCCGCCATCGACGCGTTCCGGAACTCCACGTCGGGCATCATCCTCCTCGCGTTTGGCGTCATCGCGGCAATCGCGGTCACCACCATCGAGCATCTCAAGTACGACCGGGCCAATGCCAGGATCGAAGCCGCGTCGCTCAGGGCGGCCAATACCGCGTTGAGCGCCGTGGAGATCGCCGCCGCGCAACGCCCACCGGGCGACAGGGAGGCCTACGTCACGGTCCTCTCCACCATCCTCACCGCCATGGCACGGGTGAACCGCGCGTCGGCGGGGGCCTTGTACATGCTGGATCCCTCGAACTCGGTGCTGATCCGGGCGGCGGCTTACGGCGGGGATGAACCAATTGAGGACAATCGCCAACTCCCCGCCTTCGATGTCGAGGTTGGCGAGGGATTCGCCGGGCGCGTGGCGCTGGAGCGACGGCCCATCACCATTTACGACACGCTTATCGATGATGATGTCGCGGACATCCTCGACACCAACCCTCATATTCGATCCGTCGTCGGCGTGCCGCTGGTGGACCCGAACGACAAACTCGTGGGTGTCGCATGGGTGGGCCTGTACGTCCCGTACCGGTTTGCGATGACGGCGATCGCCAGGATGCAGGCATTGGCCAGTCGCACCATTGCGTTCATGGAAGCCGCCAGGGTCGCCGACGACCAGGACGAACTCCTCGACCGGGTCCAGGATCACTACCGCCGGCTCCAGTCCGTGATTCAGACCATTCCCGAGGCCGTGATGGTGGCCAGGCCGACTCGCGGTGTCATCGTGGCGTCGAACGCCGCCGCCCAACGGATGTTCGGGGTCCGGCTCGATGGCCCGTCGGATTTGCGGCGAGCCGATCGGCTCAAGATCATGTCCACATCGGGTGGGGAAATCGAAAACCCCATCATGCGTGCGTTGCGCGAAGGAACGATTGTCACCGGCGTCGAGCTCATCGTTCGCCAGCCGGACGGGGAGATGACCCCGGTCGTCGCAAGCGCGGCGCCAGTGCGGGCCGATGACGGGACGATTGACGCGGTGGTCGGCATCTTCCAGGACGTTGCCCCGCTCAAGGAAGCGGAACGGCTGCGGGACGAGTTCATCTCCGTGGTCTCCCACGAACTCCGTTCACCACTCACGCCGATCAGAGGGTTCGCCCAGGTGGTCTCACGAGAGCTACAACGCGAGGGCGGCCACGACCAGCAGGTCATCTGGCTCAATACGCTTCAACAGCACGTCGACCGCATGACGCGGCTGGTTGACGATCTGCTGGATGTCTCACGCTTGCGCGCCGGTCGGTTGAAGATCCTGCGCGCTCCGGCTGATCTGGCGGGTATCTGCCAATCGGTGGCCGACTCCTGGAACGCGACAGCGACGAGGCATGACGTCAGCTTCGTCTCCGAGGTTGACGAACTGATCGCAATGGTGGACGCCGACCGTATCCACCAGGTGCTCGACAACCTCGTGGGGAACGCCGTGAAATACGCGGACGCCGGACCGGTTCGGGTGTCGCTGACGCGTCGCACGCGTGAGGACGGCAAGCCCACGGCGGAGATCAGCGTTTCAGACTCCGGGCCCGGCATTTCGGCGATCGACCGGGACGCGGTCTTCACGGCGTTCTACCGGGCGCGAAACGCCTCCGAGAGCGCGGTTCCGGGACTTGGATTGGGCCTGTACATCAGCAACGAACTGATTGTTGAGCACGATGGTGATCTGAGAATCACCGAGAGCGACCTGGGTGGGTCCACCTTCATCATCGAAATCCCCGTGAGCGATTCACCCAATCGCGCGTGATGGTGCCCGGCGGCGACACAGCCGAGAGACGACGAAGCTCCCGGTGAGAACCGGGAGCCTCTTTCGCTGGCGCCATCTCTTGTGCTCAATGTGAATCAGGGTGTTTCCGTGCCCCTGTTCGTGGTTCGCGGAACCACCACGTCAATCGTTCCACCGGTACCGTCGCCACCGATAACGGTCTGCGGTCCTCCCGTCCCATCCGAACTGGGCGACGGATCGCCGGTGCCATCGGAAACGGTTGGCGTCTCCGTCGGCTCGGACTCGCTGCCTTCGGAGCTGGTCTCGGGGTCATTGGCCTGGTCACCCTCGGTGGCCGTGGAATCGGACGATTGGTCCCCCGTAACCGGCTCATTCTGGACCGGCGTCTCAACAGGCTGCTCATCCACAACCACCGGCTCTGAACCGGAGCCTTCCGCCGGAAGGTCCGAAGGCACCGGCGTTGGCACGACCGGTACTGGCGTCGGGGGAATTGGCGTCGGTTCTGGCACCGACGGCGCCGTGAACTGAATCAGCGAATTGGCGAGCGTCAGGCTATCCGTGCTGGAGTTGCGGCTTTCAACCTTGTACAGCACACCACCGGCGATCCACCAAACGGCGTCGTACGCGGGCGTGACATCATGGATCGCGCTGTACCCCTGAACGGTGGCGTTGATGAATAACTCGTTGTTCAGGTCATACGGGGAACCGGCGGGCAACCCTCCGCCGACTGTCCCCGTTATCTGGAGAAAGGTGGGCTCGCCCCCGCCGTTCATCCAATAGAGGCTGTAATAGCCACCTCCCGCGTCGATCGATGGCGAGCCACCAAACGGGGCCGGCACCCAACTGGGAACAAGCACCGGGAAACCAAGATCGAGCGCGTACCCAGCCTCGATGCTGATGTAGTCGACGTTCTGAGCGGCCGCCTGAGTGACGACAACTGGATCGGCCGGGGCGGAAAAGACATTGGCCGGAAGGGCAATCGAAAACGCAAGCGCCAGCCCGATGCTCGCCAAGCCCAGATACTGTTTCACTGTTGGATGGAAAACGGGGAACTGCGATTTCACCAGATAATCCTCGGTCTTCGGATGATTCCGCCAGCGTGACCGCTGCCCTCGTCGCGTCTCCATCCCGGGAAGGCCATTGAGAGACAACCGATGCGGGTCAATTGCCTGTATGTCAGACTACCATGGCGAGGGGTTCCAATCGACCGTATTACGATGGATTTCGATCAGGGAATTCGTGACATTCCGGTCAAATCCGTACGGACACGCCCTTTGGCAACAAGCAGGGTGTCCAGGCTCGAGATTGCGTGCCGTCGTGGAGATATTCTGGCAACCAGTCGCTGTACCCGAGCCGCCAAAACTGGCTATACTACGCCAATGTATCGGGCAGATCGCTCCGGGAATTCTCACGGGGGGGTATTTGCGTGCAATCCGGTACGAGGGAGCAACATCGTGTCAACAAAACCGGTCATCCAGTTGACCCCGCTCAACGAGCCCCAATTCTCACCACCCAGGCTTCCACTGAATGGCAAGCGTTTCTTCATCTGGACCATTGGGTGCCAGATGAACGAAGCCGACAGCGCCAAGGTGGCCTCGATGCTGCAGGAGGTTGGTTACGAGCGGACCAATGACGAGCAGGATGCCGACATCGTCGTGCTCAACTCCTGCGTGGTGCGGCAGGCGGCCGAGGACCGGGTCGCGGGGAAGCTCAACTCGCTCGCCCGGCTGAAGCGTCAGAAGCCCGAAATGCCGCTGGTGCTCACCGGCTGCATGGTCACCAAGCAGCAGGAAAAGCTCAAGCAGCAGTTTCCCTACGTCGACCTGTTCTTCGACCCTTCCGACTTCGACAAGATGCAGGAGGTCGTTCCCGAGCTATCGATGCTCGAGGATGATCTCAACGCTCTGCCGCACTACTACCAGCCGCAGACCGAGGCCGGGGTCAAGGGTTTCACGGCCTTCGTGCCGATCATTTACGGCTGCAACTTCCTCTGCTCATACTGCATCGTCCCCTACCGGCGAGGCAAGGAAACCAGTCGCCCGTTCGAAGACATCGTCACCGAGGTCGAGCGAATCGTCGCCAATGGCGTGCGTGAGGTCACGTTGCTCGGGCAAACCGTCAACGCCTATGGGCATGATCTTCCCGGCCAGCCTTCGCTCGCGGATCTCCTGCGGGCGGTGGACGCGATTCCCGGACTCGATCGGCTTCGATTCCTGACATCGCATCCGAAGTACATGTCCGACGAGATCATCGACACGATCGCGGAACTGGACTCCACCTGCGAGCACATGAACCTTCCGGTGCAGGCGGGTGACAACGAAGTGCTGCGTCGCATGCGACGCACCTATACCCGCGACCAGTGGATGGAACGAATCGCCTACACCCGCGAACAGATGCCGGGCGTGACCGTGGCGACGGACATCATCGTTGGCTTCCCTGGCGAGACCGAACAGCAGTTCATGCAGACGTATGACATGCTGGAGCGGACTCGGTGCGACAAGGTTCACCTCGCGATGTACTCCCCTCGGCCGGGAACGCTTTCCGCTCGCTGGGAGGACGACGTCCCGCATGAAGAAAAGCATCGCCGGCACCAGGCGCTCGAGAAGCTCCAGGAGCGCGTCTGCACCGAACTGAACGCGACGCGCCTGGGCGAGACCTACGAGGTCCTTGTCGAGGGCAAATCGAAGGGCCGCTGGACTGGCCGCACCCGCGGCAACACGCTGGTTCATTTCGATGGTGAAGGCGATCTCGTTGGCAAGCTGATGGACGTGAAAATCACCCGAACGTCACCATGGTTCCTAATGGGGGAACCTGCCGGCGCCCCGAACTAATCAACCCCACGTTACCGGCGCCCACCTGGCGTTGCTCGAAAGGAAATGGCACTTGGCTACAAACGCGAAGAACTCGGCATCAAAGCGACAACTGGTCGCGGAAGCACAGGCCGCGGCCGTTGAAGGCCGTTGGGAAGAAGCGCTCGCCCTCAACGAGAAGTTGATCGAACGATTCCCCCGGGATGCCGAGGCGCTCAACCGAAAGGGACGGGCGCTGATCGAGCTTCGTCAGCTGAGCGCGGCGCGCGATGCCTACTCGGAGTCGCTCAAGGCCGACCCAGCGAACATGATCGCCCGCCGCAACCTGCAGCGGCTGGAAATGCTCTACAACCGCCCGGACGGTTCGATCGAGGGAGCCAGCACCTCCCCCACCGTCCTGCCCAAGCAGAACACCTTCGTCGAGGAAACGGGCAAGACCTGGGTCGATGAACTGGCGAACCCAGCGGACCTCACCCACCTCGCGGAAGTCTCGCCCGGCGAGCAACTCAAGATCGTGGTGGAGTCTGGCAAGGTCTTCATCGAGAGCGACGACAAGGTACGACTGGGCGAGGTCGGCGCGCCGATCGGCGAGCGACTCGCCAACCTGATCGAAGGTGGCAACGAGTACGAGGTGTACGCGCTCGGCATCTCCAGCCAGAGTCTTCGCGTGATCATTCGCGAAATCCACCGCGACCCGTCGCTCGCGACCCGCCTGTCGTTCCCCGAGCAGGTCCGTAAGACGCAGGAGCTCATGCGCGAGCGCGAACTGCTGTTCCAGCGCGAGGAAAGCGACTTCATCTTCGGCGATGATGAGGACGAAGAAGTCGAGGACGAGGACGACACCGATCATGAGGTGGATCCCGACGACGAGGATGCCGCCGACGCCAGCGAGTATGTCGGCGATGCCGTGACGTCCGACGACGACGGCCGGGACGACATGTAGTCCCGGGCACCCCGAATTGGATTCACACGGAAAGAGGCGGCCCGTCCGGGCCGCCTCTTTCTCGTATTCGGATGTATGCCGAACTCCCTATCGATCGACCATGAACAACAGCGCGAACATCACGACAAGCAGGATCGCGGCCGTGTAGAGAAGACGCTTGAGATCCTCGCGAATGAACCCGTACTCCTGCTCCCTGGTTATGGCCAGGCCCTGGGAAGATCTCCCTCGATTAACGGGCTCGGTCGAGGTCTTCCCGCCATATGGCAACGCCTGTGCTCGAGACGTACCGGTGAAGCCACTCGAAGGCGGGGGAGTGGATTCAGCGGCGGGCGCCGATGACACGCCTTTCGGTTTGAGCGTCGCCCGCGCCTGCCGGTTGTTCTTCCTGGAACGCTTCGATTGACTGGACGACCGTGGCACCGTCGAATTCTCCATTGAGCTATGAACCCGTGCTCGCTTGACGTTCCGTGGAGACCGAGGTTCCCATTCGCCAGCAGTATACGCTCTCGTGTCCTGGCGCCGAAACGTATGGGGCGCTGACCTGAGTTCAGTCAGGGGAAAGGAATGGGAGAAAGAGCCCACCCGTCCTGGAAGGCACGAATGCTAAAGTCTTGCTATACTGCTCGCCAAACCTGAATACGCCGAGCAGTGAAGTTCGCACGTACCGCCATCAGGAGGGCACTGCGATGGACTACAGCCAGGCAAACCAAATATCGGCCTCCCCGCACCGTACGAGTCATGCTCGACGGTGCGATTTCGTTAAGGCGAACAGCGTTAGGCGTCCGAGTCCCGGATCGGACGACGGAGAGAGGAGGAGTCCGTTCATCACATCGTTTCCGTGATACTGGCACACCATCGCACGAGTACCCTCGCGGACCGATCGCCGAGGCTGGATCGATCAAGGAGTAGCGTCAATGAATTCGGGAATGATCGGAAAGATCGACAAGGCACACCGCTACGCTCATGAGCCCGAGAGGCTGAGAATCCACCAGTTCAGCGCCAGTTTTCACGGTTCTCACGACGACTACGAAGTAACCCTGAGCGGCGACGATTGGCATTGCACCTGCCATACCTTCGAGTCACATGTTCTGGACACCTGTCCCCATGTCATGGCCGCGCAACAACTGCTGCGCCCAATGCTCTCCCAGAAGGCCCGGTTCGCCGCGCACGAGGATGCCGCGATCGCGGTTTAGCCATAACCGAATCAACTCCACGCATGAGAGGCTCCGAGTTTTCGGAGCCTCTCACTGTGCCTGACTGGTAGTGGCGACCGGTACCGGGAACTGCAGGAACCGCGAAACCGAGACGAGGAACACGACCGCGCCACCAATGGTCACTTCATGAAGACCGGCCGCGTACCACTCGGCGTACTCGGAGGCATAAGGATCGAGCTGAACCTCAACCCTGGATCGACACACGTTCTCGATGATCCGGAGGCAGGTTTCAACCTTCTCATCGTCGATTCCAATGAAGACGGTCGTGTTCCGGGTTCGGAGGAACCCGCCCATGCTCGAAACCTTGGTGGCGGAGAACCCGGCATCCGTCACGGCACTCAGGAGGCGATCGCAATCATAGTCCTGCACGATTGTTATGATGAGCTTCATGTATCCAGCAGACTCCATCGTGCCAGCGTATACGTCCTAAACCTACTCGGTGACAATATGGCGGCGTGTTCGGCTTGGGTCAGACGCACGAAATGAATGTATCAAGCAATGGGCGAACCGGTGGAAGTACGATCGGATGCACATTCGTTCGCCCTTGGAAGCGTTATATCACACGTCCCCGGTCCGTCAATCGCATCACTCAATGGCTCCACGTCCGGAAAGCAAAAGGGCTGGGAGTGCTCCCAGCCCTTTTGCTTCACTGTGATTTCAACCCGAGTGCGGATCGCCGCTAGACCGATACCGCCGTCGTCTCCGGCCGGGTGATTCCGGCCGCCGCGGCAAGCGCGTCCGCCTTGTCGGTCCGCTCCCAGGGCAGCTCGATGTCCAACCGACCGAAGTGGCCGTAAGCGGCGGTCTGCCGGTAGATCGGACGGCGAAGATCGAGGCCGTCAATGATCGCGCCGGGCCGCAGATCGAAATGCTCGCGGATGAGCTGCTCAATGACTTCATCGCTCACATGGCCCGTACCAAAGGTCTCGGCCATCACCGAAACGGGATGGGCGACACCGATCGCGTAGGAAATCTGCAACTCGAACCGGTCAGCCAGTCCCGCCGCGACGACGTTCTTGGCCACGTAGCGAGCGGCATAGGCGGCGGAACGGTCCACCTTGGTCGCGTCCTTGCCAGAGAATGCTCCACCCCCGTGGCGAGCCATGCCTCCGTAGGTGTCGACGATGATCTTGCGACCGGTCAGGCCAGCATCCGCCAACGGACCCCCGATTTCAAACCGACCGCTGGGATTGACGAACACTCGCGTTGCTTCGTCCCGAAGCTCCGCCGGCACGACCTCGTTGATAACGAGGTTGGTAACATCTCGCTCGATTTGCTCGTTGGTTGCCTCTGGCAGGTGCTGGGTGGATACGACAACCGTGTCGACCCGCACAGGCTTGCCGAAGGCGTACTCAACCGTGACCTGGCTCTTGCCATCCGGGAGGAGATACCCGATCTCACCGCTCTTGCGCGCTTCCGCAAGTCGCCGGGAGATCCGATGAGCGAGCGCGATCGGCAGGGGCAGCAGTTCCTCGGTCTCGTTGCAGGCATATCCGATCATCATGCCCTGATCGCCGGCGCCCGTTTCATCGTACTTGTCGCCGCCGTCGACGCCACGATTCTCGAAGGCCTTCGTCACGCCGCCAGAGATCTCCGGACTCTGTTCCTTGATCGCGACGATCACGCCACAGGTGTCGCCGTCGAAGCCATGATCGCTATGCGTGTAGCCGATGTCCCGAACCACCTGCCGGGCGATGGAATCGATGTCGACATACGCCTCCGTGGTGATCTCGCCGAACACGAGGATCAGGCCGGTCTTGACGGCGGTCTCGCAGGCAACCCGGCTCATCGGATCGACGGCGAGGACGGCATCGAGAACGGCGTCGGAAATCTGGTCGCACACCTTGTCCGGATGTCCCTCCGTCACCGATTCGGAGGTGAAGAGCAGCTTCGGGGATGAGTCGAATGTTGTTGTCATCTGCGTAATCCTTGTAGCCCTGACTGGTCCGGACAGTGCAAATAGGTGTGTCACGACGGGTCGGGATGTCCAGAGTGCTTAGGCCAGGGGTGACGGGTCACCCCTGGTTCCTCGCTCGAAGCTTCCGAACTTATCCTTCCCAGGAATTGAGGTACAGATCCTGTTCCGCGCTCAGTTCATCGATCTGGATGTCCATGGCCTTCAGCTTGAGCGCGGCGATGTCCCGGTCGATGGCCTCGGGCACGCGGTACACGCGCGGCTCGAGGTTGCGGCCTTCCTTCACGATGTACTCGGACGCGAGCGCCTGGTTGGCGAAGCTCATGTCCATCACGCTGGCGGGATGCCCCTCGGCCGACGCCAGGTTGATGAGGCGACCCTCGCCCAGAACGACGAGGCTCTTGTCGCCAAAGGTGAATTCCTCGACGAATGGTCGCAGTGTTCGGCGGCCTTCGCCAGACATCTCTTCAAGCGCCTTGAGGTTGATTTCCGAGTTGAAGTGACCGGAGTTGGCGAGAATCGCGCCGTTCTTCATCACCTCGAAATGATGGCGATCGACGACATTGATATTGCCCGTGGCGGTAACGATCAGTTCGGCCTTCGGCGCGGCCTGCTCCATGGTCTCGACCAGGAAGCCGTCCATCGCCGCTTCCAGCGCGCGAATCGGGTCGACCTCCGTGACGATGACCTTGGCGCCCATGCCGCGCATGCGAGTGGCGATACCCTTGCCACACCAGCCATACCCAGCCACGACAACCGTGCGCCCCGCGATGAGGATATTGGTTGCGCGCAGGATGCCGTCGATGGTGCTCTGTCCAGTGCCGTACCGATTGTCGAAGAAGTGCTTGGTGTCGGCGTCGTTGACGGCGATTACCGGGAACTTGAGCACGCCAGCGGCTTCCATCGCGCGCTCGCGGATCACGCCGGTGGTCGTTTCCTCGGTGGCGCCGAGAATCTCGGAGACGATCTCGGGGTATTCCTTATGGAGGATCGTCACCACGTCGGCCCCATCGTCCACCAGCACGTGTGGCTTGTGCGCGATGGCCTGGTGAATGTGGCGATGGTAGGTTTCGTTGTCCTCACCCTTGATGGCGAACACCGGAATGCCGGCCTCGACGAGCGCGGCCGCGACATCGTCCTGCGTCGAGAGCGGGTTGCTCGCGCAGACTACGGCATCGGCGCCACCAGCCTGGAACGTGAGCGCCAGGTTGGCGGTCTCGGTGGTGATGTGGGCACAGGCCAGGAGTCGCAGTCCCTCGAACGGACGGGTCTTGGAGAACGTCTCACGAATCTGGGAGAGCACAGGCATGTCCCGCGCGGCCCATTCAATACGACGGTTACCAGCGGCGGCCAGCGAGGGATCCTTGATGTCGAAATTCTTGGCCGGAGTTGTCGAAACTGCCATTCGTTGATCGTCTCCTTGTGGGAACGTCGTCCCGCATCCAACGGGCGCCATGGTTTGCTCGTCGAACCACGCGGCTCGCGAGGAGTTGCTATCTAGGGTGAAGTATGCAGTTCTTCCGCCGAAATTGCTCCCGCGAAGTCGGGGAACACGCGGTCGAACCGGGACGCGAACGTTTCAGCGTCGTAGGAGTGTTCCTGGGTACCGTGATGCTCGACGGCGAACGTGGCGGCCAGCGCGGCCATGCGGCCCGCGACCGGCAGATCCTTGCCCCGAAGGAGCCCCGCGAGAAGACCAGCCCGATAGGCGTCGCCTCCACCGGTTGGCCCCACCATCGGTTCCGCAGGCGCGATTGGAATCCGCACCGATTCGCCACCCACACGGATTTCAGACCCCTCTCCGCCGTACGTAACCACGGTCATGGGAGCCTTGGCCGCGATATCGTCAATTGTCAGACCGGTCTTCCGTTCCATCATTCCGAATTCGTAGTCGTTGCCTACCACGATTTCAGCGAGATCGATTCCTCTGGAAAGTTGATCGCCATCCAGAATCACGATCTGCTGGGCCGGATCGAACACCAGCTTCAGGCCAGACTCCACCAACTGCTCGGCGTGTTGCACCATCGCGTCTGGGGAGGCCGCGCCAACCAGGCCGTACGTCGCGCCCTTCGCCAATGGACGGATGTCTATTTCCGCCGACCGACCACCCGCGCCCGGATAGAAGGCGGCGATCTGATTGTCCATCAGGTCGGCGTTCATGTAGGCGTTGGAAGTGAAGTCATCGTCAACGTGGAGGAGACCAGAGAGATCGACCCCAAGGTCACGCAAAACCTGTTCGTAGGGCGCGAAGTCCTGGCCAACCGCGCCAACAAGGGTGCTCGGAATACCTAGGAGGGCGAGGCTGTAGACAACGTTGCCGCCGACACCGCCACGCTGTTGCTTCAGTGATTCCAGCAGGAAGCTGACGGAGAGGACATGCGCCTTGTCGAGGAGCAGGTGGTCTTTGAACGACCCGTTAAACGTCATGACATGGTCGAACGCGATCGACGCGCTCACGACTACCTTTGAACTCGTTGTCACGCTTGAGTGGCTCCCGGAAGAACTAGGCTCTTGGCTGTCACACATGGCACCTGGCGAATCCTGCATGAAAGGACTTTCCAGGTTTCGCACAGCGGGCGCGGTGGTACGTCCCCAAATCAGGCAATCGTCCCGCCGCTCAGCATAACATATCATTCCGGCATGGTTGGCCCTTGACTAGCTCGGCGACAATGCCCTCGTGACCGTCTCTATCGCGTGGTCGACGACCTCATCCGGAACGTCTTCGACGATTTCGACGCCGCCCCTGGACACAGGCAAAACCCAGCGTTGCTTTCCACCGGACTTCTTTTTGTCCTGCGTCATTTTCCTGCGCACCGTCGCTGGATCGACGGTCGCCGACGTCGGGAGGCCGTAGGCACCTATCAGCGCGATCACCCGATCGGCTTCCGTCTGGCTCACGAGCTCCAGATCAACGGCAATGCACAGCGCGGCGCGCATTCCGACGGCGACCGCTTCGCCATGAAGCAACGCATAGCCCGCGGCTTCGATTCCATGTCCGATCGTATGTCCGAAGTTGAGAATGGCGCGCAGTCCAGCCTCCCGCTCGTCCGCCGCCACAACGGACGCCTTGAGCGAGACATTTCGCCGGATCAGCCAGGCCGTGACGATCGGATCCCGGCGCTTCAGGGCCGCCGCGTTCCGCTCAAGCGCACCGAGCAGGACCGGCTCCCTCCCTGCGGGAGTCGTCGGCTCGATGACCGCATGCTTGATGATCTCGGCCCACCCTGAAGTCCACTCTCGCTCAGGAAGCGACTCAAGGAGTTCCGGGTCGATAACGACTTCCGCCGGCTGGTAAAATGCCCCGATGAGATTCTTTCCCGTGGAGTGGTTGATTCCGGTCTTCCCACCGACGCTGCTGTCGACCATGGACAGCAGCGTGGTCGGAACCTGGACGAGGCCAACACCCCGAAGCACCGTCGCCGCCGCGAATCCGGTGAGGTCTCCCACCACGCCACCGCCGATGGCGATGGCCACGTCACCGCGCTCGATCCCGCCGCCGAGCATCCAGTCGTACAACGCGCTCAGGCCGTCCAGGCTCTTGCTCGCCTCACCTGGCGGCACGATGAACTCCCGTACATCCGCGCCAGTGACCGTCCGAAGCTCCGAGAGCACGTCCGATACGTAGGGACGGACATTACCATCGATCATCACCCAGATTCGCTGAGCCTTCGGCCAGCGCTTCCGAACGCGGTCGCCCAGATCTTGGCGGGCCCCAGCACCTACCGTGATGGTCGATTCGGCGTGTTCAACCTTGAGGTCGACGATCGACGCCACTCCAGACCCTAGGCGAGCGAGTTCCGCGATGTCCGACGCGACATTGGTTGGCGCTCGACCCGCGACCTCCAGCGTGACATCGGCGCGGGCGTAGATTTCTTCACGGGAGGCACGCATCGCATCCAGCCGGGCGACGACATCACCCTGGAGCAATGGGCGCTCCGCAACATCCCCCTTCTCCCGGGCCTGATCCTGGAGGCGCTTGGCCAACGTCATCGCATCGGCATCGAGCCAAACGACAAGGGAGGATTCGTGGCCAAGGAGATCGGGCGCCCAAATCGCCTCGTCAAGCACGGCGCCGCCGCCGGTCGCGATGACGACGTCTTCCTGGCTGAGTGCCTCGCGGCACACAGCGCCTTCCATCTCACGGAAGACGGCTTCACCATCGTTCGTAAAGATATCCGGAATCGATCGACCCTCCCGCCGCTCGATCTCGGCATCCGTGTCGACCACGTCCCAGCCGAGCGAATCGGCCGCCAGCCGACCGATCGTGCTCTTCCCGGATCCACTCAATCCCGTCAAGACAATCCGGCGTATCATCTGGTGGCTGAGTCCTTGCAGGTTATGACTATTTCGATTGCTGCTTGGGGGCAGGCACTTCGAGGACCGAAGCCTCGATGGCTGCCTCGATATCATCCTGCCTCTTGTCCTCACTGTCACGGCCGGGCAAGGGGATGCTGGCGGCGAGTCGGGTCGCCTGCTCTCGGAACAATTTCATTTGTTCCTTGGGCGGTTTGGTGCCAAAGCGATAGTAGTAGTCGACCGCGCGGCCCACGGTATAGGTGCCGACAAACGCGATCGCCACCTTGGGAACCGTGCCGGCCAGCAGCGGAAGGAACGACGTAGCCTCTCTCGCCGCCGTTCGCCAGACGAATCCAGCTCCCACCACCGGAACGAGTTCGCGGATGATTCCTGTGTGATCGCTCAGATCGCGCCCATTCACGGCCGCGAGCTTGTAGCTCATCATCACCTGGTTCTTGGTGAGCACGACGAGATCCGCGCCAGCCGCGATGATGCTGCCGAGGATCGGAATGATCGCCGGCATGTTTGAAACCAGCGCGAACTTCGCGTTGACCTTCGCCACGCTATCGATGATCGCGTGAATGGCCGGCGCCCGGAACTCCAGAAAATGTCGTCCCAGCGCCGGTGCCATTTCCGGATCCGACATGACGATTTCCATCCGGAGCCGTTCGACCTCGGCCGTCTCAGAGCCCGGAAGGAAGAAGACATGATCGCGATGCCCCTCCCCTGGCCGCGACCGGACCTCTTCGTACAGCGACGTCTGGCCCGGATCGAACACCACGATGACGTCGTGGCGCATTGGATCGACCGTATTCGCCTGATCGCCCGCCCGAATCTCAACAAGATGTGAGGAGGCGTCGCCAAACACGGCCCGCGACGCTTCTTCCGCGTCTTCATGATTCCGTGAAACCACGAGCACGCGTGGCGCCTGCTCCGCGCGGTCCCGAACCTCGTCGAAGTTCACTTCCTTCACGATGTTCATAAAGTTGCGAGCGGAATCGACGGCGGAGAGTGGGTTCATTGATGGCATGGAAACTCCAGATTATTGGGACCCGTGTCGTGGCTAATCTCCGGCGGAAAGCCGGTCCATCGCCTCGACCAGTTCTCGAACCGCGGAGGCGGATGTGTGCAGCGCGTTCGACTCTTCCTCCGTGAGACGGACCTCGAATACCTGCTCCAGGCCACCGGCGCCAAGTTTCACCGGGACGCCAACGAACAGGCCGTCGATGCCGTACTCGCCCTGAAGATAGACGCTGCTCGGAAGGATACGCTTCTGGTCCAGGAGAATCGCGTCAACCATCTCGACCACGGACGCGCCGGGCGCGTAGTAAGCGCTGCCCGTCTTCAGCAGCCCAACGATTTCGGCGCCTCCGTTCGCGGTGCGAGACTCCAGCGCCTTCACCCGGTCCTCGGACAGGAGCTCGGTGATGGGAATGCCGGCGACCGTCGAGTAGCGTGAAAGCGGCACCATCGTATCGCCGTGGCCACCCAGCACGAACGCCGAGACATCCCGCACGGAAACGTCGAGCTCCTCGGCGATGAACGTCCTGAATCGCGCCGAGTCGAGCACGCCAGCTTGTCCGATCACGCGCTCCCTGGGAAATCCCGAGGCCTCCAACGCGACGTGGCACATCGCATCCAAAGGATTGGAAACCACAAGGATGACAGCGTCCGGCGAGGTCGCCGCCACCTGCTCGGTTACCGACCGGACAATGCCCATGTTGGTCTTCAGCAGGTCGTCCCTGCTCATGCCGGGCTTGCGAGCGATCCCAGAGGTGATGACCACCAGATCGGAATTCGCGGACTCCTCGTAGGAGTTGCTGCCAGTAAGGTGCGAGTCGTAGCCCAGAACCGGGCCAGC
This sequence comes from Chloroflexota bacterium, assembly GCA_023389575.1. Taxonomy (GTDB): domain Bacteria; phylum Chloroflexota; class Chloroflexia; order Thermomicrobiales; family UBA6265; genus JACCYX01. The sequence goes on from JAEWEG010000066.1 coordinate 44,459, forward strand.
CTCAAGCAGGTCGAGCGCCTTCCCCTGCGGAAGCCCCTCCACGATGTCCACCAGAACTACGTCCGCGTAGTCCCGCTGGGCAAGTAACTGGGCGACCGTGCCGCCTACCATTCCGGCTCCAACGACCGTGACCTTGCGACGAGCGGCGCGATTACCTGACTGACCTGATGTCATTCGGAACCTCCCGGTTTCTGGTCTCTGCGGAGCAACCTCGTTGAACGTACAATGCGCGGCATCCAAACGCCCAAAACATGGGTATGATGCCGCCGAGCTATCCTGCCAGAATCGTACCATGGGCCCACGTTATCGCCGTTTTCGCTTGTCCTGTCGTTGCCAACGCGAACGAGGAAATCGGGGTTTCATGCTGGACAATGCGATCGACCGACCGGGTTCGAGCAATCCCGAATGTGCGCGAAACCAACGAATGTCACGATTCGACCGTTTTTCGTTGACGCGGCCTCCGGTCACACCCTATACTTCGGTCCGCCGTAGGGAACACCTGCCCAGGTGGCGGAATCGGCAGACGCGCTAGCTTGAGGGGCTAGTGCCCGTTTAGGGCGTGGAGGTTCAAATCCTCTCCTGGGCACCGAATACGACTACGGGTCTGGGCGATTAGCTCAGTTGGAAGAGCGCCACGTTTACACCGTGGATGTCAGAGGTTCGAGCCCTCTATCGCCCACCGATTCGAGGGTCGTTCGGCGCGCCACAATATATGCCAAGGTAGCTCAGTTGGTAGAGCTCACGACTGAAAATCGTGCGGTCCGCGGTTCGAGTCCGCGCCTTGGCACCAGAACATGACAAGCCCCGTCCGATTGGACAGGGCTTTTCGTTGTCCTGCGTGTGAGATGCGAGCGCTCGTTTCAGGCTCTTGACCAAAGATCCTGGTTGCCTTCCACCGGAAGGTCATCACGCTCGCCCCATTCGTTCCAGGAACCGTCGTAATTACTGATATCGGTGGCTCCAGCCCGATGGAGCCCGAAGAGGACAGCCGTAGCCGTCACTCCCCCATTGCAATACGCGGTGACCGGGGCATCCGGATCGAGCCCCGCGTCCCGCGCCACCTGGCGAATGTCGTCGCCGGACTTCCATAGTCCGTCCTCCCCCAGGAAGCTCGAAGATGGCACGTTGATGGCGGTGGGGATGTGTCCACCTCGCCTGGCACGTTGAACTTCGCCGTTGAAAGTCTTTTCGTCTCGGGCGTCCACGATCTGGCGCTCGGAGGACTCGATGAGCCCAAGCACATCATCGGCGCTGCTCCACAAGGCCTCATGGACTAGCGGTGAGAACTCCGCTGGATCGGGATTCACGACGTCTGATGTGACCGGCAACCCAAGCGCCGTCCAACTGTTGAATCCGCCATCTAGGATCGCCACCCGCTCGTGGCCGTAATACCTCAATGCCCACCACAGGCGCGTGGCGAGATGTCCGCCCGTTTGATCAACAACTACCGCATCGGTGGCGTTGCCGATACCCACACCGGACATTACGGTCGCGAAGCGTTCCGGCGGTGCGATCTGGGCCTTAACGTCCCCATCGGGATCGACGATGTCGGTTGTCCAATCAATGAAGACGGCGCCCGGGATGTGCCCCGCGTCGTATTCCGATCGGGCGCCTTCGTAGGTGGCGGATTGCCGCCCCCCGCCGAGGTCCGTGGTTCGAACATATCCACGAATATCGACCACGCGCAATGCCGGATGCTCGAGGTGGTCGGCCAGCCATTCCGCTGACACAAGTGAGTCTGGCAATATCGACGTTTGACTACTCATTTCCATACTCCAGCTTACGTTCCGAGCTTGCCACTACTGGAAGCCTATCAAATCGCCTGGCGAGCCGGACCACGTACCATTCCCTTCGTAATTACGGTGGCCGGCGAGCTTCGGAGAGTGATTCGCCGGTCCTGCCGGATTTCCTTGACATGCGTGCTGTTGGCGACCTAGAATCCCTCTGCTGGCGAACGCCATGCGGAAGTGGCTCAGTGGTAGAGCATCTCCTTGCCAAGGAGAAGGTCGCGGGTTCGAATCCCGTCTTCCGCTCCCAGAATCCGAAGTGAATCGGCAAACAATCGAACAGCGCGGAATGTGCCAGTGAACTCATCAGTTCGCTGGTTTTTCGTTGATGGCCACGCAATCTCCGGAGATGGGCATCCGGTCCGGACCAAGACACTCCACAACGGAAACACAGTATTCTTCTGGCTGGAAGGCGACGCCTTCGCCAATATCGCGGGCGTGGCGGAACGGCAGACGCTACGGTCTTAAACATCGTTGGGGGAAACCCCGTGCGGGTTCGAATCCCGCCGCCCGCACCGATCGCCCGAGCAGCTACGATGGAATTCCGCATGATTGACCTGCACCTGCATTTGCTTCCAGGCATCGACGACGGCTCGCAGACCATGGACGAAACCCGGGCGATGCTCAAGTCGTATGCGACCATGGGGTTCACGAGACTGGTGGCCACGCCGCATCTCATGGAACCGCTTACGCCTGACTATTACCGCCAGGCACTGCGGCTGCTCGTCAAGGTCCGGCCGGTGGCCGCTGAATTCGGGATCCAGGTTGACCTGGGATTCGAGCACCTGTTGGAATCCGACACGGCTGCCCGGCTCCAGGACGGCGAACCATCGACTCTCGCCAATACTCGCGCGGTACTGGTGGAGCTGCCGTTCGTGGGTTGGCCGCAACATACCGGAACGGCGCTCTTCAACCTCAGGTCAGCGGGCTATCGGCCCGTCCTGGCGCATCCCGAACGGTACATCGATGCCCAGAAGAATCCTGACCTCGTGCTCGACGCGGCCCTTCAGGGCGCGGTGATCCAGATCACCACCGGCAGTCTCGCCGGCCTGTATGGCAAGGAATCCGCCCGCCTGGCGCAATCGTTGCTGCGCGACTCCATCGATCGCGGATTCCCTGTGCTCTTCGCGACCGACGCGCATTCCAACGGGAGCCGCCTCACGTCCGTGCCCAGTGGGATGGAATGGGTCGAGCGAAACATTCCCATGGGCAAGCTGGTGAACGAGTGGGCGGCGAGTGCGGTGCCGTTTGCCCTCCTCGCCGACGACGCGCCTCCCGGGTTTGGAGCGTGGCTCGGAAGCCAGGATCCCGCGCGAGTGGCGGCGGCTTCACATGGGGCTGAGCCGACCTCGAGTGATGTGCCCGGCGCCGGCCCGCTGGGCAAGGTATTCTCACGTCTCACAAAGCCCCGATCGTAATCGGCGGCAATCAACCGTCCGATTCGCCATCAACCTCATCGCCAAACATCGGCGTCAGGATTTGCGGAAACACGCGACGGCCATGCTGCTCGATGGAGATGGCCTGTGTCGGGCATGCCCGCGCGCCAGCGAATACTTGCTCGACCGTGGCGATATCCTCGTTTTCGAGCACCGCCACGCCAGTTTCTTCATCCAGCACATAGATGCCTGGCGCAGCCGTGGTGCACTTGGCGTTGGCGATGCATCGCCGCGGGTCGATGCGAACGACGACACCGTTCCGGGTCAGGGGAGATTCGGACATGATTCCATTCCTTTGGTTCCAAGCCTTGCCTGGCAATGCGGGAGAGCGAGTCAATCGTCCCGAACAGGCACCTCTACAAGTGTGGTCCCTGTGTCAACCGGATGAGCGGAGCCTGACGTCGCTTCACTAATCAATGCTTCGTATGGCGCGAGTTCCTCGGGAGGCAGGTGAACGGTGAAGGTGACATCGGTCGGGTTATAGCTCACATCGACGAGTGGAAACGGCGAAGCGCGCAGCACGTTTTCGAACCGGCCCGAATCCGCATGCCCCATGGCCACGGTTACGATGTGCAGTGGTCGTCGCTCGACAATTCCGGTGTGTTTCAGCACCGCCGACACCGCCGAGCCGTATGCCCGGATCAGACCACCGGCCCCCAGTTTCACACCTCCGAAGTATCGCGTGACAACCACCAGCACATCCGTTACATCCTGATGGTTCAGTACCTCAAGCATGGGGACACCAGCGGTGCCGGACGGCTCGCCATCGTCGCTGGACCGCTGGAATCGGCCGTCTGGACCAATCCGCCACGCCGTGCAGTTGTGATTGGCGGTCCAGTGTTCCTTGCGCACGCCATCCACGTATTCACGAGCCTCGGCCTCTTCGGCCACACGGAACGCGGATGCGATGAAGCGGCTCTTCCTGACCTCGGTTTCAACCTGTCCGTTCCTGGCTATCGTCCGCTCGAACCAAACCGTCATTATTTAGCCTTTCGAAACTGTCCCCATGAGCATGTGTAGGTGATGATTTTGGGGATTGATGGCCAATGTGCATTGACGTCGATCCCGAATTCGGCGACGGTATCATCAATGCTGATTGGTGTCTCCCCGTCGGGAGCATGCCCGCGCCGCTGGCGAGCTATATCGGATGGCGGAGGCGCTCCAGTTGATCCAGTAATCTGGTCACGACTGGTTCGACAAGTCCTGTTCGACAACTCCTGGAGCCTTTTGAATTGGTAAACGTAGCACCACATTACGACATCACGCTTGTCGGCGGCGGAGTCATGAGCGCCACGATGGGAATGCTCCTCCATCACGTCAGGCCCGACGCATCGATCGCCATCATTGAGCGCCTGGACAAGGTCGGCCAGGAAAGCAGTTCTCCGTGGCACAACGCGGGAACCGGACACGCCGCCCTCTGCGAACTGCACTACACGCCGCGCCGGCCCGACGGGTCGATCGACGTGTCGAAGGCGCTCCAGGTCAACGAACAGTTCCAACTTTCCTTCCAAATGTATACCTGGCTCGTCGAGCAGGGGATGGTGGACGACCCGTCGACCTTCATCAATCTCGTTCCGCATCTCGGATTCTGTGAAGGTGAGTCAGGGGTCCAGTTCCTCCGTGATCGACACGAGGCCCTGTCCAGCCATCCCGCGTTCGCTGGCATCGAGTTCTCGGACCAGGCCGACACCATCGCGGAATGGGCTCCGCTGCTGATGCAGGGCAGGTCAGCGTCGTCCCCGGTCGCCGTGACGCGCAGCGAAGAAGGCACCGACGTAAACTTCGGCGCCCTGACCGGCATCCTCACCAGGGCGCTGGTGAACCAGGGAGCCGACCTCTTCACCGGTCATCAGGTCGACGGCCTTGAGCGATCGGGGGCCCAGTGGAAGGTCAGCATGAAGAACCGGCTGACCGGAGACCGGTCCACGTTCACTTCAGGGTTCGTGTTCGTTGGCGCGGGAGGTACCGCGGTTCACCTTCTGCAAAAATCCGGGATCAAGGAAATCAAGGGCGTCGGAGGCTTCCCCGTAAGCGGGCAGTTCATGCGATGCACCGATCCAGACCTGGTGGCTCAGCACAATGCCAAGATCTACGGTCGCCCCGCCACCGGAGCCCCGCCCATGACCGCACCCCATCTCGATACCAGGGTGATCGATGGCAAGCGCGGCCTGATGTTTGGTCCATACGCTGGGTTCTCGCCCAAGTTCCTCAAGAAGGGATCCTACGCGGACTTTTTCCGATCGATCCGACCTGACAACATCATGACCATGCTTTCCGTGGCGAAGGATGAGATGCCGCTCACGGCCTACCTGGTCAAGCAGGTCCTCCAGTCGAAGGATTCGCGCGTCGAGCAACTGCGCAAGTTCTATCCGGAGGCCCGGCCCGACAGCTGGGAACTCATCCACGCCGGTCAGCGCGTGCAGGTGATGCGCCCCACGAAGACGAAGCGAGGCATCCTCCAGTTCGGCACCGAGGTGATCGCCGCCGAGGACGGCACGATCGCTGGCCTGCTCGGCGCTTCCCCTGGCGCGTCAACCACCACGGCGATCATGCTCAACGTGATGGAACGTTGCTTTCCGAGAGAATTCGCCGGCTGGACGACGCGGCTACAGGAAATCGTGCCGTCACTCGGCGCCAACCTCACCGAAGAGCCTGGACTCTACGCGGAAATCCGCGAACGCGGCGACCGTGTGCTCTTCAATCGCTCTCTGGTCGAGGCAGCGATCGCGTAAGGCTTGGACGAAACCAATCACGGCGTCCTGAGCGTTGGACTGTTGAGGGCAGCGGGGCTTCTTCGACAGCGATATCTGCTGTCCTGTAGAGTGAACCCTTGGAGTCAGAGCACTAGCCCGGCGCCGGCACAAGGATGGTTGATGAGCACAGACGGTACCAACGCGTTTCCCGCGGCCAGGAATTGCCCCAACTGCGGGTACGCCGTTCAATCGAACGAGAAGTTCTGCTCTCAGTGCGGAACGGCTGTTCGACGCGGGTTGGGTGACAACGCGGGCACGACTTCGAGCCCACCACCAACGAGTGGCGGTCCTGGCCAGGGATTCACCCCATTGCCAGCCGCTCCCACCATGGTTCGCAAGAAGCGGAAGCGCCGCCGCAAGCCGCCCTGGTACAAGCGACCCCGCTATATCGTTCCGCTCGCCCTGCTGGCGGTGTTTCTCACGGTAGGAGGCGTTTTCGCCTACCGAACACGCTCCGCGTTCCAGGAAGTCCAGTCGATCAGCACTCCACCGCCGGAAGTGAGCGGCAGCGCGCTCGGCCTCGAAGACGATGTCGCCATCGATACAGGTCCCGCCCAGGAGGCGATTCGCCAGCGACAGCAGCGGGAGTCGGGGCAGGGCACGTCTCCGACGAACACCACTGCGCCCACCCAAACCGCCCCTGCTTCGACGGAGAGTTCGAGTATCCCTGGCGGGGGCACGAACGGTGGACAGGAAACCGAAGCGGCCGCGACCGAAGAGACGGTAACGACCACCAATCCACGGGCGACTGAAGCTTCCAACGGTGGTTCCACCACCACTCAGAACGTCGAGCCGACGTCCTCTAGCGCCCGAAGCATTAATCCCACCACGACCACGGAGAGCACGGCCCCTGCCGTGGACGAAACGCAGTTGGCTGCCACGGAGACAGAGCCTGCTTCACGGGAAGCCACAGAGTCGGCCACCGACGAGCCTGTCGCGACCGAGGGACCGAGCTTGCCGTCGACTTCGGAAGGCGTCGATGTGTCCGAGGAGGGAACTCCTGTGAGCGAGGCACAGTCGGTTCCTGGCGAGTTGCAGGCGACCGATGGGATTACCGTGCTCCTGATGGGCGTGGACGCTAGAGACGGCGAGTCGATCGACATCGGCGTTCGCCCAGACTCTCTCGCCGTGCTCCATATTGACGAGAACACTGGTGATTGCCGGATGCTGGCCGTGCCACGCGACAGCCGGGCAACACTGCCCGGCTACGGCCAAAGCAAGATCAACCACGCCTTGGCGGTGGGCGGTATTCCATACGAAATGCTCGTGGTCGAGGAGTACCTCGGAATCCAGCTCGATAACTATGTGCTGGTGGACTTCGCGGGGGTGGAGACGGTCGTCGACGAACTCGGCGGCATCACGGTCGAGAATCCCGCGGAGTTTGAGATGGAAGGGCAGACGTTCGAGGCGGGAACGATCAAGCTCGATGGCGAGCGAGCGCTGCTCTACTCTCGCTTCCGTGGTGACAGCGACGGTGACTTCGGACGAATCTCCCGCCAGCAACAGGTCCTGCGCGGGCTGATGCACGAAGTTGCCGACGTGAACCTGGTCCGGCTCGTGCCGAACATGTTCTCGTTGCTCTCCGACCATTTCCGCACCGATTACGGTGTGACGGACCTGGTTGACCTGGCAAACACCTACCGGTCGTCGTGTAGCGCCGATTCGATCGAAACCGAGACGATCGATGGCGACGTATCGATGGAACGCGACGACCTGATGCAGATGGAGTTGTCGTTCGTCGTATCCGATCCGGAGGTCGTTGCCGACAGCGTCGCCTGGCTCCTGATGCAGGATGAGCCGGAGAGCGAACCGGTGGGGACGCCAGTTGCCGACTCCCGCAGGGATGAAGATATCCAGGCGAGCACGTTGGCGAACTCCATCCTCCTGGCCGGCAGCGGAGACTCCACCTGATCCTCGCGGTGGTCGGCCAACGACCTAGATTGGCGACATGACCCAGTCACTAAGCGGTCCATATCGATTCGCGACCTATGCCGGGATCGCGATCGGCGCCTGGATCCTCATCGGGGTCGTGCGCCAGTTTGACGCGCCGTCGGATGGCAACACCCTTGCCGTCCACGGCATGCTCGACGAAGTGGGCCACGTGCTGACCGCGCTGATGATCGCGATGGGCTTCAAGGCGCTCCGGTTCCCAATCCCAGTGTGGTCAATCTTGATTGGCGGCGTGATTCTGGACGTGGGCCACATCATGCTGCAACTGGACTTCACCGAACCGATCGAAGGATCTTCACGGAACGGCACGCATTCGGTGTTCGTGCTCATCTTGCTGGCGTGTATCGGCTTCTTCGACCAGCGAAGGGCCAACGTGTGGCTTGGCGTCACCCTTGGCGCGCTGAGTCATCTCTGGCGGGACATGGGAACCGGAAACGTCCCGCTGGTGTGGCCGTTCCTGGAAAACGTGGACGGAACCACCTTCACCCGCTACATGATCGGGCTGCTAGGCGCGACAATCGCCATGATCGGCAGCGGCGCCTTGCTGGAGATGTATGAGCATGCGAACACCCGCGCTGGCTCCATCTACGAGGGCACGGACGAGTAGCACGTCAGGCGGTGAGGGAGACGTCTCCCTGGGTCCATCGAAGATCGTCTTCGTCCAGAACGAGAGTCACACGCTCACCTATTGACACGCAATCCAGTTGAATGGGCGTGAAAGATTCCCCGCCCCGCTTTCTCGTCTCATCATGATTGTGCGTTCGCAGGGGAAGCCACACGCTCGCCTTCGGCTTGCTGGTCAGCCCTGTCTCTATCCGGCTACAGAACGATGCCTGCCCTCGTAGCGTTCGACACTGGGTCGGAAGGCATCCCATACACGAGCACCTCTCGCAAGCCAGCGGGCCTCCGCGCCCGCCAATCAGCCGAGAGGCTGGAAGCCGAGAACGCCCGGCGGATTTCTCCGCCGAGCGCTTCCAGTTCCGAGGGTGTTGGGCTGGACTAGTAGTCCATGCCGCCCATGCCGCCCGGCGGCATGCCAGCGGGAGCAGCCTCCGGCTTGTCGGCGATGAGCGCCTCGGTGGTGAGGATCATACCAGCGATCGACGCGGCGTTGGCGACCGCGGAGCGGGTGACCTTCACCGGGTCGGTGATACCGGCCTCGACCATGTTGACGTACTCGTCGGTCAGGACGTTGTAGCCGATCTTCTGATCCTTCTTCTCGGCCTGCAGCGAGCGCACGCGCTCCACCACAACCGCTCCGTCGCGACCAGCGTTCTCGACGATACCGCGCATCGGCTCTTCGAGCGCGCGGCGCAGGATGTTCACGCCAGTCTTGACATCGCCTTCGGCCTCGACACCATCGAGCGCGGCGATCGCGTGGACGAGGGTGACTCCACCGCCCGGAACGATGCCTTCCTCGACGGCGGCGCGAGTGGCGCTCAGGGCGTCCTCAACGCGGTGCTTCTTTTCCTTCAGCTCGGTCTCGGTCGCGGCGCCGACCTTGATGACGGCAACGCCACCGGCGAGCTTGGCGAGTCGCTCCTGCAGCTTCTCGCGGTCGAAGTCAGACGAGGTGGTCTCGATCTGGGCTCGGATCTGTCCGACCCGGCTCTCGACCTCGGCCTTGTCGCCCTGGCCGTCCACGAAGACGGTCTCGTCCTTGGTGGCGACGATCCGGCGAGCGGATCCAAGATCTTCCTGGGTGACGCTGTCGAGCTTGCGGCCAACTTCCTCCGAGATGACGCGGGCGCCGGTGAGGGCGGCGATGTCGCGGAGCATTTCCTTGCGGCGGTCACCGAAGCCAGGAGCCTTGATGGCCAGCGACTGGAAGCGTCCCTGCAGCTTGTTGACGACCAGCGTGGCCAGGGCCTCGCCGTCGACGTCCTCGGCGATGATCACCAGGGCCTTGCCAGCGCGAGCGACCAGCTCGATCGTCGGCAGGATGTCCTGGATGGCGGAAATCTTCTTGTCGGTGATGAGCACGAACGGATCGTCGAACTCGGCTTCCATCCGCTCCGTGTTGGTCACGAAGTACGGGGAGATGTAGCCACGATCGATCTGCATGCCCTCGGTGAACTCGGTCTCGAACTCGAAGCCCTTGGACTCCTCGATCGTGATGACGCCGTCCTTGCCGACCTTCTCCATGACTTCGGAGATCAGCTCACCAACCTCGGCGTCAGCGGCCGAGATCGAGGCGACCTGGGCGATTTCCTGGCGGGTCTCGACCGGGGTCGCGAGCTCGAGCACGTGCGACACAACCGCGTCAGCGGCCTTGTCGATGCCCTGCTTCAGCAGCATGGCGTTCGCGCCGGCGGCGATGTTGCGCAGGCCCTCGTGAACGATGGCCTGCGCCAGCACGGTGGCGGTGGTGGTTCCGTCACCAGCGGCGTCGTTGGTCTTGGTGGCGGCTTCCTTGAGGAGCTGCGCGCCCATGTTGGCGAACTGATCCTCGAGTTCGATTTCCTTGGCGACCGTCACACCGTCGTGGGTGACCGTCGGGGCGCCGAACTTCTTGTCGATCGCCACGTTGCGGCCCTTGGGACCGAGCGTGGTCTTCACCGCGTTCGCGAGGACGTCAACGCCCTCCTTGAGCGAACGACGCGCTTCTTCGTTGAATTCCAGAATCTTGGACACTGATCTCACTCCTTGGCAATATTACGACCGCGTTCGGCAAGTGGTGCTAGCCGACGACAGCCAGAACGTCCTTCTCGGAGAGGATGAGGTAGTCGACATCTTCGAGCTTGAACTCGGTGCCGGCGTACTTGGCGAAGAGGACTTCGTCGCCAACCTTCACATCGAGAGGGATGCGGTCGCCGTCATCGTCACGGCGGCCTTCGCCGGCGGCGACGATGGTGCCCCGCTGCGGCTTCTCCTTGGCGGTGTCCGGCAGCACGATGCCACTGGCGGTGGTTTCCTCGCGGCTGGCTGGCTTGACCACCAGGCGATCGCCGAGCGGCTTAAGATTGGAAACAGAATCCGACATGGTTCCTGGTCCTCCTGATACGTGATGAATCGACCCGGCTAATCCGGATAAACGCCTTCGAGTTGCGAGGCGCCATGAGCGCTCCCGCCTTGATTGCACAGCCAATCTAGCACAGCGATTAGCACTCATCAAGGGGTGAGTGCTAAAGATTTGGCAAATCGGCCCTGAGAGTGCCAACGACAGGGTACACCTCGTTCGGAGGGTGGTTCAACACGAACAACACCCGGTGAGTGGCAATTTCGCCGCCCACCGGGTGATGTGCATGTGCCTGGTTTGTCGGGCTAGAGACCTGCCGCTTCCAGGATTTCGTCGAGGGTGAAGAAGTCGAGCACGGCATCCCCGTTGACCGTCAGGCCGTCCTGAACAAGTGGCAGGGTGTCCTCGACCAGCGGCGCGGCGGTCGAGTACTCGATGAGCACGATCGATCCGTTTTCCTCGTCAATCCTGACTTCCGAGTAGAAGATCACGACGGTGCCATTGTCCGTGTAGTCAATCCTGACCACCGCGCCCACGTCCGACGAACTTTCCGAAAGGAGGATCTCGCTGTCGGGGCTGAATGCACGATCGGCGAGGTACTCGTCGGAAGTCCAGAACGACACATAGTCAGCCGGTGTCGCGGCACCAGGTACGATCGTCACCGGTACGAACGCAGCCGCTTCGCCGTCCAGTAGCAGAGCCACGAAGTCGATGCCACCGTCGTCCACGACCACGTTCGGGTCCCGGTCCGGGTTCAGCACCAGATTGGCGTCCCACTCGAGAGTGGTACCGTAGGTCGGGCTGACGAAGGTGTTGTCGTCAATCAGGCCCGTCTCGCCGGTTTCGGTTCCATCGTCACCGGTGTCGTCAGCGGCATCGGTCTCGTCGTCCGTGGCATCCGCCGTATCGTCGGCCGCGTCCGATGAGTCGTCGGACGCATCGGCTTCGTCGTCGGCCGCGTCCGCGGTGTCATCTGTGGCATCCGAGGAGTCGTCCGCGCCGTCGACACCCTTCAATCCACCCTGGCCGCCACCTGAGCCATCGTCAGAGGAATCGTCCGCCGCATCGTCACCACCATCGTCGGTTGCGTCCGCCGCATCGTCGGCGGTGTCGTCGGTGGCGTCCGCGGTGTCCTCCGACGTGTCATCGGCGGCGGCGTCATCATCCGCGTCGCCGGTGGCGTCATCTGCGGTGTCGTCGGCGCCATCACCAGACGGCGATTCCGCCGCGGCGAGCAACTGGGTCTGGAGTCCTCCGCCTTCGACCCCACCAAAGACGCCGCTGCCGTCAAGCGTCACTTCGTTCTGCGCGGCCTGGAACTCCGCCGCGAACATGGTGGTCGGCGTCAGGAATACATAGGCGAAGGTCGGGGTGGAGCCACTTCCGGCCCGCAGCAGCGTGAAGATACCGAAATCGAAATCCTCATATCGAAGGAGGTCCAGGGAATACGAGACCTGGCCATAGGAGCCACGATCGATGGTCGTGGAGCTCTCGCCAGCCTCGAGGAAAGCATCGAGAAAGATATCTCGCGCTTCGTCCATGTCAAAATCGTTTGGCAGGCTCATCACCATGAGCAGGCTCACCTGCTTGGTGATTGTCGCCGCTTCCAGCCCGTCCTCGGCGTAGGTCGACTCCTCATCGAGCTCCCAGCCGCCGCTCCACTCCAGCGACTGGCCGCTCTCAAATTCGTACGAGTCCCCACCAGATTGCGCGAGCGCCGGCGATACCAGCGTCCCAGCCAGCGCGGCGAACAGCAGCGCGAACACCGCGCCGACCGATATGAGCTTTCGCCCCGCGGTTCCCAAAGCCTCCATGTGCCTGAATCCTTCCCGGCTATCCCCATTCTCCGGTACCGCGACTCGCGCCACGCCCTTCAGGGTTAGACAATATCGAGCGATGCCTTGCGGAAGCGTATCACGCGCCAGCGCGATTCAGCCGTTTGGCCCCTTAACCATCCGGGCAACTCGCCTCGTACACAAAAAGATGACGTTGAGCTCTCCCGTTTTGTTCCAACGCGCGCCAGGAAAGGTGGCGGCACGTCGCGTATCCCCGCCAAATCCGGATAGAATGCCTTCAGCGATCAATGGTCCCGCGGCATCCCGTGCCAGGGACAACTCCGGAAGGACTTCCAGGTGTCAACTCACCGTTCCAGCGCAGAGTACTTCGCCGCCCGAGTGCGCGATGCCAAGCCATCGCCGACCATCGCGGTTTCCGAAGCCGCCAGGCAGCTTCAGTCCGAAGGCATCGATGTCATCGATCTTGGCGGTGGCGATCCAGACTTCATCACTCCAGATCACATCCGCGAGGCCGCCATCGCGTCGATGAACGCCGGCAACACGCATTACGTGGGCGGCACTGGAACTCCCGAGTTCCGTAAGGCTATTTCCAACAAACTGCAGCACGACAACCGGATCGTCGCCCATCACAACGGCGAGATCCTCGTGACTCCCGGCGGGAAGTTTGCCCTGTACCTCGCGGCGCAAGCTTTCGTGGAACCCGGCGTGGATGTGATGGTGCTTGAACCCGCCTGGGTGTCGTACGTGCCCATCGTCGAACTCGCCGGTGGCACGCCGATCCGCGTTGGGCTCGATCCGAACACCAACTTCACCATCACCCGCGAGATCCTGGAAGCCCACGTCACGCCCAACACGCGCATCATCATGCTGAACTCACCCAACAACCCAACTGGGCGAGTCATGACGCGGGAGGAGGCCGAGATCCTGTCGTCGTTTGCCGTCGCCCACGACCTTATGGTCTGGACCGACGAGATGTACGAGAAGATCATCTACGACGGCCGCGAGCACCTGAGCATCGCGACTTTCCCGGACATGGTGGGCCGTACCCTGACCTTCAACGGGCTGTCGAAAGCCTACGCGATGACCGGCTGGCGCCTTGGCTACGTCGCCGGACCCAAGGCGTTCATCTCCCAGATGGCGAAGGTCAACAGCCATGCGACCACCTGCGCCACGTCCTTCGCCCAGGCGGGCGGCACGGCGGCGCTCAACGGTCCACAGGAGATCATCGGCGAGATGGTGAAGGCGTGGGACCGGCGACGCCATCTAATCACGGATGGAATCAATGGCATCCAGGGACTACGCACCAACCTCGTGGAAGGCGCCTTCTACACATTCGTCGATGCGCGGGAGATCGATGGCGATTCGATCCGGCTCGGCGAGCGCATCCTCAAGGAAGCGCACGTGGCCGTGGTTCCGGGTATCGCGTTTGGCGATTCGGGTGAAGGCCACTTCCGCATTTCGTTCGCCACCAGCGACGACGAACTCAAGAGAACCGTCGAACGACTGACCAAATTGTTCGGCGCGCGCTAACCAGGCTCATCACGCTGAATGAAGGAGAGAGTCATGTCGGCGGAGCAACGACTTCTGGACCTCGGGATCGAGCTTCCCGAGCCGGTCAAACCGGCCGCGAACTATGTTCGGCATCAACTCATCGGGAACGTGCTGTGGATCAGCGGCACCGGACCGTCCAGCGACCATCCAACGGGCAAGGTCGACTCCGAGGTGAGCGTCGAGGATGCCTACGCCGCCGCCAGGTCGGTCGGTTTGCAAATCCTCGCGACGGCGAAGGACGCACTGGGATCGCTCGACCGGATCAGGAGGACCGTCAAGGTGCTTGGCATGGTCAACAGCGATCCGACCTTCGGTGGTCAACCGGGCGTCATCAACGGTTGTTCCGACGTGCTCGTCGAGGTATTGGGCGACGCCGGACGCCATACCCGCTCGGCGGTGGGCTTCGCCGCCCTTCCGAACGCTATCTGCGTTGAGATTGAAGCCGCGTTCGAAGTGGAGTAACATTCGCCCGCACAGAGATTCGGTACGACGCTATATCACCTTGATAGGCCGTGCATCACACACATGCGCGGCTTAAGTGCAATTTACATCAAGGCCGATGTGATATGGCCAAATTGAAACCAGGGAACTCTTCGAATGGACAACAAGCCGATTGAGGTGACTCGCGAGGGTTTTGAGCGACTCACCGCCGAGTTGAAGGAATTGACCGACGTCAAGCGGCCGGAAATCGTGGCCGCCGTGGCCGAGGCACGTTCTCACGGGGACCTCCGTGAGAACGCCGCCTACGATGCCGCCCGCCAGGACCAGGCCATGATCGAGAAGCGCATCCAGGAACTGGAGGGCATGCTTCGGAACGTCAAGGTGCTGGAGGCCAGCTCCAATGGTGCGAATGGCGTCATTGGCGTCGGGAGCAAGGTCACCGTCGACTTCGACGGCGAGGACGAGGTGTATACCCTCGTGGGCGCCATCGAGGCGAAGCCGTCCGAAGGGCTGATCTCGACCGAGTCGCCGATCGGGCGGGCACTGGAGGGCAAGAAGGTGGGCGATTCCGCGGTCGTCGAGACACCTGGCGGTTCGATGACGCTCAAGATCAAGGCAGTTGAGTAGCAAGCCGCGAACGCCCCGCCGCTACCTGCCTCGGAAGGAACAATTCGAGGTTATCAGGCGGAGCGCGCGCCATCCTCTCTGGTGGCTCCCCGACCCCGTGGCTAACCAGGAAGAAGCCTACCGGCGCATCTGGCAGAACCTGCGATCGGTGTCCGAGGTACGTGACGGCCGCCACGACGACGAACGGTGGCGGTCGCACCAGGGGCACTTCGCGATGTGCTGTGTTCGGGTGCCGGCGGACGCGCTGGGCAGTGAGTACGAGGGCCTCCTGGAGGCCCTTTCCCAGTTCTCGTTTGTCCGGATCCACCCCCGCTCATTTCTCCACATTCCGATTCAGGAGATTGGGTTCCTGGTGGACGAACCCACAACGAGAAACGAGATCAGCCAGACTCAGTTGGACGAGTTCATCACCGTTTCCCAGCGGCCACTGCTCGATTTCCCCCGGTTTCGAATTGGCCTTGGTCCGGTGAACTCCTTCGCCGACTCCGCGTTTCTCGACGTCAAGGACGACGGCTGGCTATCCCGCATTCACCGGCGGTTGATCGACCTGGCCAGCGTCCCGCCGAGCCTGAAATATCCATATCTCCCGCACGTCACCATCGCCCATTACGACCGCGTGGCTCCCATCGAGAACCTGCCTGGCGTGCTGGCCGAATGGCGGGACCTCCCGCTGGGTGAGTTCGTGGCGGATGACGTCGAGGTGGTTCTCTTGGACACTCGCGTACCGGACGCCGAGTTCGAGGTCGCACACTCGTTCAAACTGGGTACGACCCGGGCGACGGGGGAGATTCCGATCCGGCCGGAACCCGGATCCATCTGAATCTCCTCACGATCTCGATTGTCCCGTAGCCGTCAGGCTCGCAATCGCTCCGCGACGGCATCGCCGAACGAAGACGTGGAGGCCGACCCGCCGAGCAGGTCGGGCGTGGTGACGCCGGCCGCGATGGTGTCGTACACCGCCGTTTCGAGCGCGGCGGCGTCCTGTTCCAGGCCGAGCGAAATCCGAAGCATCAACGCGGCCGACAGGAGCATACCGACCGGATTTGCCTTGCCCTGACCGGCGATGTCGGGTGCGCTCCCATGGATGGGCTCGTACAGTCCCGGACGGCGGCCGCCTTCGACGGGCGCGCCAAGACTGGCCGATGGCAGGACGCCGATCGAGCCCCCGAGCACTGACGCCTCGTCAGTCAGGATGTCGCCGAACATGTTCTCGGTCACGATCACGTCGTACGAAGACGGCGATTGAATGAGCTTCATGGTCATCGCGTCCACCAGCATGTGTTCGAGCGTCACGTCTGGATAGTCCGCGGCCACCTCGGTGACAACGGTCCTCCACAGCCGCGACGACGAAAGCACGTTCGCCTTGTCCACGCTGGTGACCTTGCTCCGGCGCGAGCGCGCCAGATCAAACGCCAACCGGGCGATTCGCTCGATCTCATGTTCGCGATAGATGAGCGTGTCGACCGCCGCCCTGCCCCGCCGTTCCCGCCACTGGCGGGAAGGCGTGCCGAAGTAGAGCCCACCGGTGAGTTCACGCACGACAAGAAGGTCGGTTCCACCGAGGATTTTCGGCTTGATCGGCGTCGCGTCGAGCAACGCATCCATCACCGCGACCGGGCGGAGGTTGGCATACAGCCCTAGCGCCTTGCGAATCTTCAGCAGCCCCTGTTCGGGGCGCGTGGCCGCCGACGGGTTGTCCCATTTCGGTCCACCCACCGCGCCCAGCAGGCTGGCGTCGGCGGCTCTGGTAACCTCGACGTCTTCGTCCCGCAGCGGCGTGCCGTGCTCGTCAATCGCGCAACCACCGATCAACAGGTCCTGATACGTGAACGTGTGTCCGCGTGTGGCGGCGACCGCATCAAGCGCCTTGCGCGCCTCGGCGACGACATCCGGCCCGACACCATCTCCAGCCAAAACGGCGATAGTGGCGGAGACTGGTCCAGTCGATTCGTTGGGTCCGGGCATGTTCGGCTTTCTCTCCTGTTGATGCGGTATCTGGGGTTATCGGGTGCGTCCTGAATCCTAAATCCGGTTATCCGGCGATCGGAGCCGGGTTGTTGACCTGGGGTTTCCACGCTGGACGCTGCTGTTCGAACGCAGTTATGTCCTCTTCATGGCGCATCGTCAGGCCAATGTCGTCAAGACCTTCGAGCAGGCGATGCTGCGTGAAGTCGTCGAGTGGGAACGTCGTCTGCAGCCCCACGGCAGGAGCGGAGATCGTGCGGTTCGCCACGTCCACGATCACCTCGAGAAACGGATGCTCGGCGGCCGCTTCCATCAGTTCGGCACCGAAGTCTTCCGGGACCACCACTGGCACCAGGCCCGACTTGGTGGCGTTGTTGCGGAAGATGTCTCCGAACTTGGGTGACACCACGGCCTTGAACCCGTAATCCATCAGCGCCCATACCGCATGTTCGCGAGACGAGCCCGTACCGAAGTTCGGGCCGGCGATCAGCACCGACCCACCTTCGAACTCGGGTTTGTTGAGCACGAAGTTCGGGTCAGACTCGCGCCAGGCGGCGAACAGCCCTTCTCCAAAGCCGGTGCGCTCCACCCGCTTGAGGTAGACGGCCGGAATGATCTGGTCGGTGTCGACATCGCTGCGTTCCAGCGGGACGGCCCGTCCTTCAATTTTCTTGACTGGTTCCATGATGCTCTCCCTCGTGCCCTACAGGTCGGCCGGCGTGCCGAAGGTGCCCAGCACCGCGGTCGCGGCCGCCACCTGCGGTGAAACGAGATGGGTTCGGCCACCCTTGCCCTGCCGGCCCTCGAAGTTGCGATTGCTCGTGGATGCGCATCGTTCGCCCGGCGCCAGTTGATCCGGGTTCATGCCCAAACACATCGAGCATCCCGCCGCCCGCCATTCAAACCCGGCTGCGGTGAAGATACGGTCCAGTCCTTCACGTTCAGCCTGCGCCTTCACCCGCATCGATCCCGGAACCACCATGCCTCGGACACTACTTGCTACGCGGCGGCCATCGAGGATGCTGGCGGCGGCGCGAAGGTCCTCGATTCGGCTATTCGTGCACGACCCGATGAAGACAGTGTCGACCGGAATGCTCCGCATCGGCGTGCCAGCTTCGAGATTCATGTATTTCAGCGCGCGGGAAGCGGCATCACGATCGCCTGGAGTGGCGAACGTGGATGGATCGGGCACCGCCGAGTCGATCGAGACGACCTGGCCGGGATTCGTGCCCCAGGACACGAACGGCGACAGAGCGCTTCCGTCCAGAACCACCTCACTGTCGAACTCAGCCCCCTCGTCGCTGGGCAGCGAGCGCCAGTGGTCGAGGGCGGCTTCCCACTCCTTGCCTTTGGGCGAGAACTCCTTGCCCTCGATATAAGCAAACGTCTTGTCGTCGGGAGCGATCATGCCGGCCTTGGCGCCGCCCTCGATGGACATGTTGCAGATCGTCATCCGGCCTTCCATCGACAGGTTTCGAATGACCGATCCCCGGTATTCCACGATGGAACCCTGTCCACCGCCGGTACCAATCTTGCCGATGATCGCGAGAATGACGTCCTTGGCGGTGACGCCTTCCTTGAGTTCGCCGTCAACCGTGATCGCCATGGTTCGTGGCTTGTTCTGCGGAAGGGTCTGGGTGGCGAGTACATGCTCGACCTCGCTGGTGCCGATGCCGAAGGCCAGGGCGCCGAACGCACCATGTGTGGATGTGTGGCTGTCACCGCAGACGATCGTCGCGCCGGGCTGCGTCAGGCCAAACTCCGGGCCAATGACGTGCACGATTCCCTGTCCGGGGTCGCCCATCGGATGCAACCGTACACCGAACTCTCGGCAGTTCTCAGTCAACTTCCGGACCTGGGTGGCGGAGATCGGGTCGGCGATTGGCTGCCCGATGTTGATCGTCGGAACGTTGTGGTCGGCCGTGGCGATGGTGAGATCTGGCCGGCGAACCGGGCGGCCCGCCATCCGAAGTCCATCGAACGCCTGGGGTGATGTCACTTCGTGGACAAGATGCAGGTCGATATACAGCAGGTCCGGCTCACCAGGCGCCGAACGGACGACATGCTGTTCCCAGACTTTGTCCGAGAGGGTTTTGGGCGAAGACACGGCTTGAGCCTCCATGGGCGGTGGTACCCAGAACGGTTCAATACGTCCTGGAGTCAGGTGAAATCAGTCAATCGAGCGTCGTCCAGCGAACGCCGCCAGCTCTAGCGCCTTGAAAAAACAGTCGACATCGACGTAGCCGAGGTCACGGAGCCATTGGCACTGGTCCTCGACCGGAGCAAGGATGTTCGTTTCGGCGTCTTGCCGGCTGCGGTAGGCGCGCTCCACATCTTCCTTGGTCTTCGCGTCGGTCGCAAGTGCATGAATGCCGTCAACGAGCATTCGGTCAAAAGCCGCCTGATACCTCGCGTTGGGCGACTTCACGTGCTCCATGTTGATGAACATCCCGCCGGGCCTCAGCATCGTCAGGATTTCGGCGTACAGCGATCGCTTTCGCTCGTGCGGGAGATGATGGATGGCGTACCGGGAAACGACCAAATCGTACGGCCCGCGCGCCTCGACACCGGGAATCCAGTCGGAGCCAAGCATGTCGCCATGGACGATGTGAACGTCGAAACCGGATCCGGAAAAGCGCGCCCGCGCCGAAGCCAGCATCGGGTCCGAGAAGTCCACCAGGGTCGCGGCCTCAATATCGAACCGGTCGACCAGCGCCTGGGTCGCGATGCCATCGCCGCAGCCGAGGTCGAGCAGCCGTCGAGGCGTCACGTCGTGTGCCCGAAGGACGCGCTCGACCAGGTCAAACTGCTCCTCGGTGAAGGGGATGCCCTGGCGCGACTGGCCGTAGCTGGCAACGGTGTCCTCCCGCTGCCAGGCAACGTCGTTTCGTGTTGAAGTGGCGGCCACGGGTCTAGCTCCAGCGTGAGGTCGACGATCCCATCAGGACCGTGTCCGGCCGGGCCTGCGTGTACTGGCTGAGCGCGGAGAGGTAGGCGCGGGCGCTGGCCTCGACGATGTCCGTCGCAAGCCCATGACCGGTGTAAATCTCGCCGTTGATCCTGATTCGAACGTGTACCTGACCCTGAGCGTCCTCGCCCGGTGATACGGCCTCGACGTGATAATAGGTCAGCTCGTTCTCGGTCTCGATCACGGAATCGATCGCGGCGAACAACGCATTGACCGGCCCGTTGCCCTCCGCGTCTCCCGAGAACTCCTCGCCATCTCGCTCGATGACGACACTGGCCGAAGCCGCTCCCCCACTCCCGATGCTGGCGTTCCAGCGAACGAGATGGAGGGTGCTGCCTTCAACCGCAAGCTCGTCCGAGACGAGCGCCGAGATATCGGCCCCGGTGACATTCTTCTTCCGATCGGCCAGTTCCAGGAACCGCTGGTACACGACGTCGATCCGGTCGCTTTCCACCTTCAGGCCCAGTTCGCTGAGGGCGTTGCGGAACCCGGCCCGGCCGGAGTGCTTGCCCAGCACCAGCTTGGTGCCTTCCCAGCCCACATCCTCTGGGTTCATGATCTCGTAGGTCGTCCGGTTCTTGAGCATGCCGTCCTGGTGAATGCCGGCTTCGTGGGCGAACGCATTGGCCCCGACAATCGCCTTGTTCACCTGCACCGCGACACCCGTGAGCGAACTCACCAGCCTGCTCGTCGGCACCAGCCGCTGCTTCTCCACCCGCGTCCAGGCACCGCCGAAGCGATCGCCACGAGTAACCAGGCCCATCACGACTTCCTCGAGCGCGGTGTTACCCGCCCGCTCGCCAATGCCGTTAAGGGTGACCTCCACCTGGCGAGCCCCGGCTCCGACCGCCGCCAGCGTGTTCGCGGTTCCCAGACCAAGGTCGTCATGGCAGTGGACGGATATGATGCAGTCGTCGATGCCTTCAACGTTCCGCTTCAGGTGCTCGATGAGGGCAACGAACTCACCCGGCGTGGTGTATCCCACCGTATCCGGCACGTTGAGCGTGGTTGCCCCGGCCTTGATCGCGGTCCCAAAGACCTGCACCAGGTAATCCCAGTCCGATCGAGTGGCGTCCTCGCAGGAGAACTCGACATCGGCGACCAGGTTTCGTGCCATCGCGACAGATTCGGCGACACGCTCCAGCACCTGCTCGCGTGACATCCGCAGCTTGTACTCCAGGTGGATGTCCGACGTCGCGATGAACGTGTGAATGCGTGGGTTCTCGGCATTTCGCACCGCCTGGCCAGCCCGCTCGATATCCTTCGCGTTGGCCCGGGCGAGACCGGCGACGGTCACTCCCCTTGCCCGCGCGGCGATCGCCTGCACCGCTTCGAAATCGCCTGGCGACGCGGCGGGGAACCCCGCCTCGATGACATCGACCTTGAGCGCAACGAGCGCATCCGCGACTTCGAGCTTTTCCTCGGCGGTAAGTGTCGCGCCCGGCGACTGCTCACCATCCCGAAGGGTGGTGTCGAACACCACCACACGCGTGTCTGGACTTTGTACGTTGCTCTCCCGGTCAGTCATGTCACTCTCTACTTTCTTGTGTTGGGGGATCAGGTGATTCCCGGAGCCACCGCGAATGCGATGCGGCGGCTCCGGTCATCGATCTCCTAGCCGCGCTTGGCGGCCGCCTCGGCTCTGGCGGACTTCCCGCTCTTCAGCCACGGCATCATGCCGCGCAACTGGGAGCCGACCTGCTCGATACCATGGGTGGTCTCAGCCTGACGTCGGGCCATGAACGTCTCCCGGCCAGACTCGTTCTCCGCGATCCATTCCCGGGCGAAGGTGCCGTCCTGGATGCGGGCGAGAATCTGCTTCATCGCCTTCTTGGTGTCGGCGGTGATCACCTGCGGGCCGGCGTAGTAGTCGCCCCACTCGGCGGTGTCGGAAACGACTTCGCGCATGTGGGTAAGGCCACCCTCGTAAATGAGGTCAACGATGAGCTTCATCTCATGGAGGCACTCGAAGTAGGCGCTCTCCGGCTCATAGCCAGCCTCGACCAGAGTCTCGTAACCAGCGGTGATGAGGGCCGAAACGCCGCCACACAACACGGCCTGCTCGCCGAAGAGATCGGTCTCGGTCTCCTCCTTGAAGGTGGTCTCAAGCACGCCGGCGCTAAGCGAACCGATACCCCGCGCGTAGGCGAGCGCCTGCTCCTTGGCGTTGCCACTGGGGTCCTGATGGACGGCGACCAGAGCGGGAACGCCTACACCATCTTCGTACAGCTCCCGGACGCGGGTGCCAGGGGCCTTCGGCGCGATCATCGACACGTCGACGTTCGCGGGCGGCTCGATTTGACCGAAGTGAATCGCGAAGCCGTGGGCGAACATGAGAGTCTTGCCCTCGGTCAGGTGCGGCTTGATCGATTCCTCGTAAATGGCCTTCTGCTTGTGATCCGGCACCAGCAGCATGATCACGTCGCCGGCCGCGGCGGCATCGGCGACCGACTCAACCCGCAAGCCCTCAGCGAGCGCCTTCTCACGGCTCTTGCTGCCTTCATGCAGGCCAACGACAACACTCAGGCCCGAGTCCCGGAGGTTGAGCGCGTGCGCGTGGCCCTGCGCGCCATACCCAATGATCGCGATCGTCTTGTCCTGGATCGGCCCAAGGGTCGCGTCGTTCTCGTAATAGATCACTGCCGGCATCGATTGATTTCCTCCTGGAGCAACGCCTGTTGCCCTTCGCCCACGATTGCGACCGCCGCAACCGCCAATGTCACTCAGCCTTCATGGCAAACGAGTTACCTGCACAAAGGAAGCGGGAGCGCTTTGAGGCTCCCGCTCCGGTTCCGTTAGTCGGCCACAGCGTACGAGCCATCGCCAATCCGGTCAATCCGTCCCTGCTTTGAGGGGGCGGAGCCACGCGACATGGCGATCTTGCCACTACGCGCCATCTCCCGGATGCCGAATACGCGCATCATCGACAGGAACGAGTCGATATGTTCCTCGCTCCCGGTCGCCTGGATCATCAACGTGGTTGGGGTGGCGTCCAGGATTCGCGCGCTGTAAATGTCGGCGATCTGGATGATTTCGGCGCGCTGCGGGCCCTTGGCCGCCACCTTGACGATGACCAGTTCGCGGGTAATCGCGTCCTCGGCCGGAACGTCCGTGACCTTGACGACTTCCAGCAACTTGTACAGCTGCTTGGTGGCCTGTTCGACCTCGTTGTCCTCGCCATTGACGATAAGGGTCATGCGCGAGAGACCGGGCTGCTCGGAGTGCCCGACGGTGATGGAGTCGATGTTGAACGAACGACGCCGCATGAGCGACACGACGCGGTTCAGGACCCCTGGCTGATCCTCGACCAGCACGACCAGTGTGTGTGACTGTCGCATGGCTACAGGTCCTCCTCGGATGGCATGTGCATCATCTCGGAATTGCTCGCGCCCGGCGGCACGATCGGGTAGACGTTGGCCTCGGGATCGATCACGAATTCGACGACAACGGGACCTTTGATCGACCGGGCCTTTTTGATGGCCGGGACGATATCCTCGGTCTTCGTCACCCGGATTCCGGTGGCGCCGTACGCGTCCGCCAGCTTCATGAAGTCGGGGGCGCTGATCGCGACCTCGGAATAGTTGCGGTTCTGGAACAGGTCCTGCCACTGGCGGACCATGCCAAGGTAACCGTTGTTGATGATGGCGATATTGATGTCCAGTTTTTCCTGAACGGCGGTGGCGAGTTCGCTGGAGGACATCTGGAAGCCACCATCGCCGATCACGGTCCAGACCTCGCGATCCGGCCGTCCCATCTTCGCGCCGATGGCCGAGGGGAGCCCGAAGCCCATGGTTCCCAGACCACCAGAGGTGATCCACCGGTCGCCATGCTTGATGCCGAAGTGCTGGGCCGACCACATTTGGTGTTGTCCGACGTCCGTGGTGACGATCGCCTCGCGATCGGTCACATCGGCGATGGCCTTGATGATCGTGTAGGGTTCCGGCGTTTCGGGAATGTCTTCGAGCGCGCGTTCGAGCGCCAGGTTGCGCTCGTTCTCGATCCAGGCGATCCACGAGGAGTGGTCGCCGGGTTCGACCTCGTTGTTGAGTAACTTGAGCGCCTCGCGAGCATCACCGACGACCGGCACGTCGGTGCGGATGTTCTTGCCGATCTCCGCCGGGTCGATGTCGACGTGGACGATCTTCGCGTTCGTGGCGAAGCCCGCCACCTTGCCCGTGGCGCGGTCATCGAATCGCGCGCCGATGTTCACCAGGAGGTCACATTCTTCCAGAGCTCGGTTCACGTGGCGATGACCGTGCATGCCCATCATGCCGAGCGAGAGCGGATGCCGCTCGTCCATCGCGCCCAACCCGAGCAGGGTGTAGATGACCGGAATGCCGCTCCGTTCCACGAACTCACGGAACTCCGCTTCGGCCTTGCTGAGGATGATGCCGTGACCCGCCATGATAACGGGCTTGTCCGCCTGCTTGATGGCTTCGGCGGCGAGGCGGACCTGCCGCATGTTCGGAACCAGGTTCGGCTGGTAGCTCTTCCGCCCGGTCCGTTCCGGATAGGAGAAAGGGGCCTTCGCCAGGAACACGTCCTTAGGAATATCCACGAGCACCGGACCAGGACGACCGGACTTGGCGAGGTAAAACGCTTCCTTAATGGTGGAGGCGATATCTTCCGCCCGGCGAACCAGGTAGTTGTGCTTGGTCACTGGCAACGAAATGCCGGTGATGTCGACTTCCTGGAAGCCGTCCTTGCCAATCAGGGCCTGGTTGACCTGGCCGGTAATGGCGACGATCGGCACGGAGTCGAGATAGGCGTCCGCCAGCGCGGTGACCAGGTTGGTCGCGCCGGGACCAGAGGTGGCGATACAGACGCCAACGTCACCGGTGGCCCGGGCATACCCAACCGCCGCCAGACCGGCCCACTGCTCGAACCGAACGAGGACGTGCTTGAAGCTGGCCGAGGGAATGGCATCGTAGAGCGGAATGACGGCGCCGCCGGGATACCCGAATACCGTGGTGATGCCCTCCGCGTCGAGGCTGCGGCAGGTGATCTCCGCGCCGCTCAACACCTCTGGCTTTGCCTTGGCCTGGGGGGCCGTCACTTGTTGCTGGCGTTCCACCGGTTTGGGATCGGCGACAACCATGATGCTACTCCGTTTCCTGTATCCGCTGGCCGTTCACCAGCGAGCCATCCAACGCCGTTACGTTTTCCGAAACCCTGGTTCCCTTCGAACCAGGTTGGCATCGCCACGGAACATCCAGTTCCGTCTCATTGCCATTCGCCAGCTCCCCGCCGTTGGGTCTACTGGAGGCTTCGGATGCATCCCGGTCATCGTTGGTCGGTAGCATCAACATCAAAAAAGCCTCCCGCGGTTGAGGGAGGCCAGTGTCATTTCCTGTTTCGTATTCGATTCGGCTTACTCAGCCACCTGTCCTCCCGCACGCCAATGGCCCCCTACTGGGAGCTCAATAAGTACGAGGCTTACTACAATATCGGACAGGTTGATCGTCGAAGACATGTTGGATTCTTCCATCGCAACGCGCGGACAATGACGTCCGCTAATGGAATAGTACTGCGCAGCCTCCAATTTCGTCAACTGGAGATCGTGCGCGCCGCCTACTCTTCCGCGTCCCCTTCGGCCAGGTAAATATCGTCAATCGGAAGCGGCAGGTGCCCGTTCTGCTCGGGACACACATGTCCTCCGGGGTTGATCGGCTGCCCGCACATGGTGCATAGCGGTCGCCCGGCCGCCGCCAGCATGGCCGCGTCGCTCACCAGTTGGCGAGACTGGGGACGACTGAACCGCATGGTCACCCCTGGCCCATCGTCCTCCTGGCTGTCGTAGGCATTGATCATGATCGACCCATCGTCCTCGACGAATCCGAGTTCGACGCGGCCCAGGCGAAACTGGTTCGGGGTGTCCTCATCGATGTCCCCGGGAATCTCGCCACCATCGACGACCGGGCCACCTTCCGGAGACTGCTCCAGGATCTGCCCTATCGCCAGGCCAAGCGCCTGCATCTGCTGCTTTTCCATCCAGATGATGCATGTTTCGCCCTGTACCACCACGACCAGGCGAAACCGGCGCTGCCCAGGTTCGCCGAGGGCTTCGGCTCGAAACCGCTCGACCCAGGCGGGGGATGAGGAAAAACCAAACTCTTGTTCCATAAACGGGGACTGCCTCATGGTGCTGGAAACTGGGGGCCGGATTCCCGAAAACCGGATGCCAACATCAGGCACCGAGAAGAATACCACCCACCGTGAACGGCCACTCCCCGGTTGGGGAGTGGCCGCTATCGATACCGCGATTCAGGTTAGCCTCAGGCTTTCGACGCCTGCTCGTTTTCCTTCGGGGCGGCTTCGCCATCCTTTCCGTTGGGAGACGGAGGGCCAGTCACGGGTTCCGCTTCCACCCGCGGGGTGGAATTGTCACCAGCTGGCTTGCGAGCCGGCACGGTGCGGTCCCCATCCTGCCCGCGGCGAGCGCGGGGACCATATTCGGAGCCGGTGCCCGGAACTTCCTTCAGGAGGTCGTCGAGCTTGATGCCGGTCAACGACTCGAGCATCGCCGGGAACTGGGCGATCATCGACGTCACATCGGTGGCGACGCGATTGACGCCAGTACCTTGCCCATTCCCGTCGGCGCCAGTCGAGATGACGGTGATCTTGTCGACCTTGGTGAGCGGCTCGGCCAGCGCGCGAACGACTTCCGGCATCTCGCCAAGGAGACGATCGAGCACGGCCGCCTGGTTGAACTCCTGGTAGGCGCCAGCCTTGGTCTGCAGCGCCTTGGCTTCGGCGTCGCCCTTGGCCTGGATAATCTCGGCCTCGGCGATACCCTGGACACGGAGCGCGACGGCTTCGGCTTCACCCTGCATCTTGCGGGCTTCGGCCTGGGCTGACGCATGAAGGATTTCGCGTTCCTTCTCGGCGGACGCGAGCGTTTCGATCCGCTGCTTCTCGACCTCGGCGGCCCGGAGCACGGTCGCGATGAGTTCCTTCTCACGCCGCAGGATTTCGGCTTCCTGAACGGCGATCTCGCCTTCCTTGCGAACCCGCTCGACACGCACCTGCTCTTCAACGATGCGCTGCTGCTGGACGTTAGCCTGGATTTCGTAGGCCTTGTCGGCCTGCGCTCGCTGCTCCTGAACGGACCGGTCGTACTCGGCCTTCTTGAGTTCGAGGTCGCGAACGGCTTCCGCCTGCTTGGTCTGGCTGGCCGACTCCGCGGTCACCTTCTCCTGCTCGGCGGCCGCTTCGGCGATCTTCGCCTCGCGCATGGCCTGGGCGCGCCGGATCGCGATGTCGCGCTCGGCCTCGGCCATCGCGATATCGGCCGTTCGCCGGACATTCGCCACGTCCGGCTTACCCATGTTGAGAATGTAGTCGTTGTTGTCGCGGACTTCGCGAATGGTGAACGAGATGACCTCGAGCCCCATCTTCGCGACGTCTTCGGCCACATTGCTGCGCATCCGGTCGGCGACCATCTCCGGTTCCTTGACGATCGATTCGACCGTCAACTGACCGACGATTCCGCGCAGGTGACCTTCCATCACCAGCCGGATCAGTCCCTGGCGCTCGTTGGCCTCCATGTTGAGGAACTGCTCGGCGGCGGTGAGGATGCTGACCGGATCGGACTGAACCTTGATCTGGGCGACGGCTTCCACGTTCACCGCCACACCCTGGCTGGTGTAGAGGTCCTGGGTTGGCGCCACGTCGAAGCTCATCAACTCCAGCGAGAGTTCCTTGCTGGACTGGATCATCGGCCAGATGACCTTACCGCTGCCCTTGACGACCTTGGTGCCCCCAAAACCGTAGACCACCAGCGCCTGGTTCGGACCGACCTTGCGGTAGAGCCGCGCCGAGAGGGCGAGGATAAGCAGCAGCACAACGACGAGCACCGCCACGATAATGAGAATTGATACAAATTCCACAGGCAGAACCTTTCATACGACCTGACTATCGCTGGTCTCTCAATAAATGACGTCATGAACCCTGAATTGGTTGCCGGGAGTAACTGGTTATCCCGAAATGCCGGACACGGTGTCTGGCTGGTTCAACAACGCCTCGAACGGTTCGACCACGGCGAGCCCCTTGTCGACCCGCAGGATCAGCACCTCGGTTCCCCGCGGAATCGCTTCGTCGCCGGAGCCCTTCGCGGATGTCACCATCCTGGTGCCCTTCTGCTCCCAGACGATCTCGCCAACGCCTCCCGGACGGATCGAGGAGGTCACCCTGGCCAGCACGCCGACCCGCTCGTAATCGCGAGGATCGAGCACCTCGTCTGGCGAGCGAAGGACGCGCCGCATGATCTGGGCCACGATCCAGGCGGCCGCCACGCCGCCAATGGCCCCAAACAGCAGCGCGATCGGCCACACCCAGCCGACACCATTCCTCAGGACGTAACCGATACCGCCAAACCACGTGATAAACGCGAGGATCGAACTGACATTGAACAGTTGGGCGAATCCATGGTCACCGGAAACGCCATGGTCACCGCCATCGGTGTCGAGCCCGAGGTCCGCGAAACCCAATAGGAGGGAAGCGACCGTGAACAGGACGCCAAACAGGAATCCACCGATCAGGATGGCGTCGAGCATGTCGTTGATGGGAAACATCGTCGTCTCCTTGAGTCTCGGCCAGCGCCGGTCGTGCATTCCTAATGGAGCGGGCCACTCGTCTTGCTTCGATTGTACAGCCATTCTCCGAGGCTCCGACGTGAATCGGGCGGCATCGAGGCGATCGCCTCGATCGGGTTGCCGCGGTCCGGCCGCAAGTGACATGATGGTGCCGGACAGCGCGCCTTCCGCTCAGGCATCCTCCCGGCTGTACCTACCCCATGGACCATGAATGCTAAGCGCTCGCCAACATCGATCCAGCTTTCACATCCAGGCCGCCACCAATGAACGCTGGCGCGACTTTGACCTGATGCTGTTCCTCACCATGCTCGTGCTGATGGCCTTTGGAACGGTCGCCATCTGGAGCGCGGTGGGGCTGCCCTCGCTGGCATCGCTCAACCTTGGCACTCAGCAGTTCCTGTTTGGAGCGCTGGGCGTCGGGTTGATGCTGGTGGTCGCCTCGATCGACTACCGGTACTTCGCCTCGGCGGCATGGGTGCTGTACGGCCTCGGAATCGGTTTCCTGCTGACGGTGCTCAGCCCGTTGGGCGTGGCAATCTCCGGCGCGCAGAACTGGATCAACCTGGGCTTCACCCTGGTTCAGCCATCGGAGTTCGCCAAGGTCACCACGATCATCGCCCTCTGCGCCTTCATCTCCTCGCGCGGCGAGGCAATGAAGGAGTTTGGCAACTTCGTGATCGCCGGCATGATCGTCGCGCTCCCGACCTTCATCATCCTGATCGGCCCGGACCTCGGACAGGCGATGGTCTATATCGCGTTCTGGGGCGCCTCGCTTCTGGTCATGCGAACCAGCCGGTTCTTCATCGGCGCGGTGGTGGCTGGTATTCCGGTCATGATCTTCTTCGCATGGAATTTCGTCCTGCGCGACTACCAAAAAATCCGGCTGGAATGTTCCTTCAATCCCGACGCCGATCCGCTCGGCTACTGTTACCAGTCGATCCAGGCACGGATCAGCATTGGCGCGGGTGGGCTGCAGGGAGCGGGACTCCAGGGCGGCACCCAAAGCCAGATGGACCTGCTCGGCGTCCGCGAGTCCGACTTCATCTTCGCCCATGCCAGCGGCATGTTCGGCTTCGTCGGCATGATCGCCCTCTTCCTGGCGCTGATGATCTTCCTCTGGCGCTCACTTCTCGTGGCCGAAATCGCTCGCGACCACTTCGGTCAGTGCCTGGCGATCTGCTTCACGGGCACCTTCTTTTTCCAAGCATTTCTGAATATCGGCATGAACCTCGGCGTGATGCCTGTCGCCGGTATCACCCTGCCGTTCGTGAGCGCCGGCATCTCCTCGCTGTGGAGCGGCCTGATCATGGTGGGCATCCTCCAGAGCATTCGCATGCACCACCGGCGGCTCGCCTTCCACCGGCGTTAGGAACCCGCCTTTTCCCGGCCGATCCTGGTCACCAATTCATAGGCCTCGGTCGCCGGGATGCCGGTAATGGAGCTAAGTTCGCGTGCGGCCCTGCTGGGCTTCATGCCCCCAAGCAGCAGCGAGCGCGCCAGTTCTGACGAATCCTGCGCGGGCTCGACGTTCGCGCTCCTTGACGCGTCCCCAACAACGATCACGACCTCGCCACGAACCGTGGCGCCCGATCCGGAAAACTCCTCCGCGAGGTCCTGCAAGGTTCCCCGACGGAACTCCTCGTGCAACTTGGTCAGTTCCCGCGCCACCACGCTGGCCCGATCGCCGTCGATTCGCGCGAGGTCGACGAGAGTGGATGCGACCCGGTTGGGAGATTCGAACACGACGAAGGGCACACCCGCGGTCATCGCCCTCCCGATCACCGACGAACGCTCGTCGCCAGACCTTGGCAGGAATCCCACGAACAGAAACGGCCCCGGAACGATGCCGGACGCCGCCACCGCCGCGAGTAAAGACGATGCCCCTGGAATGGGAACGACCGAATGTCCCGACTTGATCGCGTCGGCGACCAGTTCGTGACCGGGATCGGAGATGCCTGGCGTACCCGCGTCGCTGATTAACGCGACATCACCCTCCAGAAGCGCCTTGCCCAGACGGTCCGCCCGGGCGCTCCGGTTGTGCTGGTGGTAGCTGATCATCGGGGTCTGAATGTCGAATTCTCGCATCAGGGTCGCGCTGTGCCGGGTGTCCTCCGCCGCAATCAGGGAGACAGATCGGAGCACCTCCACGGCGCGGGGCGTCATGTCCCCCAGGTTTCCAATGGGCGTCGCGACGATGTACAGAGTTCCCATTCCGTGGCACTCTCCTTGTGGATCAGATGTTCTGATCCCTACAATTGGCTTCCCGGGACATGGGCCCGCCAACGACGATTCCTGTTCGGCATTATCATTGGTGTACGGTCACTCCTGGACATTGGCGGCAGTCAATCTCCGATGTGCCCATCGCCACAGTCACCGCCTCTCACATGGAGTCAGGTTCAACCGTAGATGAGTGACGCATCCCTCTTCGACGTTCAGCAATTCGATACCGGTACTCCAGAGAGCGCTGCTGGTCCGGCGACGACGCACTCCCTTTACCGGAAGTACCGTCCCAGTTCATTCGCCGACGACGACCTGGTTGGCCAGGAACATGTGGTCAACACCCTGAAGAATGCCATCGCCCTTGGCCGCATCGCCCATGCGTACCTGTTTTGCGGTCCGCGCGGCACTGGCAAGACCACGACCGCCCGGCTGCTCGCGAAGGCCGTCAATTGCCTCGATCCCGAGCCTGGCAATCGCCCGTGCAACGAATGCGCGGCATGCGTCGCGATCAACGCGAACGCCACAACGGACGTGATCGAAATCGACGCCGCCAGCAATCGCGGGATCGACGACATCCGCGACCTCCGGGAGCGCGTCAAGTACGCGCCAACCCAGCTCAAGTCGAAGTTCTACATCATCGACGAGGCGCACCAGATCACCGGCGCCGCCGCCAACGCGTTCCTCAAGACGCTTGAGGAACCTCCCGCGCATACGCGCTTCGTGCTCGCCACGACGGATCCGGAAGAACTCCTCGCCACCATCGTCAGCCGTTGCCAACGGTTCGATTTCCGGCGCATCAACCTCGAGGCCATGCTTTCTCGCCTCCGAACCGTGGCGGACCGCGAAGGCATCGCCATCGACGACGACGCTCTCCCGGTCATCGCGCGACAGGCCACCGGCAGTCTCCGCGATGCGCTGGGCATGCTGGACCAGGTCGCGATCTACCGGGAATCCGGCGATGTCGAGCAGGGCTCCGTCTCGGCGGATACCGTGCGAACCGTGCTGGGCGTGAGCCGCAACGAGCGGGTGGAGATTCTCGCCCGGGCCCTCGCGGACCGAAATCCGGCGGCTGGCCTCCAGGAAGTCGCGGCCGCGGTCGAGGCGGGTGACGATATCCGCCAACTGGGCCGGCAACTCGTCGCCTACCTGCGACTCCTGCTGCTGCAGAAGGCGGGCGGAAGCCCGGACGCGGACGAAACCGCTCGTGACCTCGCCAGCCAGTTTGCCATCGAGGACCTCGCGGGTCTGCTGCGGCGATTCTCGGACATCGACTTCAAGGCGAAACGCTCGTCCCTGCCTCAGTTGCCCCTCGAAGTGGCGATTGTCGAAGGGGCCATGCGAGGGCAGCCTTCGCAACCAGCGGCCCCGCCGCGCCCGGCCGACCGGTGGGAAGATGCGCCACCCGTCAACGACGGCTACTCACCAGAGGACGACTACGGCCGCCCCCCGGAACCATCGCCCGCGCCCGCCCGGCAGTCGCGCGGATCCCTGAAGGACCGCGTCCGTGGAAACGTTTCCGGGCCGATTTCGTCGCCCTCAACCGCGGCGCCCGCCCAGCCTGCCCGGGAATCCCGGCCAGCGCCGGAATCCGCCCCCGCCAGTGAGACAACGCCGCCACCGGCGGTCCGCACCAGCGCGCAGGTTCCAGCACCGGCCGATATCAGGGAAGGAGGGAGTTCTGACGCCGCGGCGAGCGCGGAACTGGTCCAAATCATCGATCTTTGGCCCAAGATTCGCGCCGATGTGAAGGCGGTGAACCGCCGGATCGAGGCGCTGCTCCAGCAGGTCGACCCGGCCGCGATCAACGGCGACCAATTGGTGCTGGTGTCCCCGTATGAATTTCATCGGAATCGAGTCAACTCCGATGAGGTGCGCCGTGTCGTCGAGGACGTGATCAGCAGGTTGCTGGGTCAACGGGTGCAGGTCTCGTGCATGTCTCGCGAGGACGCCCAACGGCTGAGCAGCCCGGCATCTTCGCCGTCACCCGCGCCAGAACCCGAACCGGAATCCCGCGACGACGACACTCCAGCTCCAGTGAGCGGTGCCCAGGAACCGCAGCCGATGGTCGCCGCGCCATCGGGGCCGTCGCTCGACGCCAAAGGGATCGAGGACCGGCTGACGGCGGCACGAAACATCTTCGACGCCGAAGATGTGATCGACGACTAGCGGTTCCCGCAGATCAACCGTACATTGAACTGGCCACCGGTGACGCGGCGGGAGTCGCCGCATCAGGCGTGGCGATCGGTGTCGCGACGACCGGGGTGGCCGAAATGGAGGTGCCGTCCACGGCGATCGGCGACGCCTGGGGTGTTCCTGGAGCTGGCTGATCCGGAGCCCAAAGTAGTCCGGGCTCCGAACCTGCCCGCATAAAGGCCACGCCATGCGTCTGGTCCATGGCGTATTGCCAGGCGAACCCGTCGCCGATCCACCAGTAGTTCCCGACAGAGTCCGCCGTGGCGGCGGGAAGGTCGATGAACAGCGCGGAGTCGATCGACCGAATCCACAGGCTGTGGAACTTCCAGCCGCCGTCCACCGGCTCTTCGATGGTATAGGCGACGGACGCCCCATCGGGCGAGACGGTGAAATCGGTGATCTGAGCAGCCGGTCCACCCCTGCCGGGTGTGGCGACCACGCGTCGCTCCCGCGTCTCCAGATCTATCACGTACAACTGTCCTCCACGCGACGCGTCGCTCGCGTCCTGGGCGAGGATGTAAACGAGGCCTGTGCCATTCGGAAGCCATTTCACCTCGGTCACGCTACCCAGGTTGGAGGCATCGGCGGCTGGCGGAATCACCTGCCTGAACGAGTCACCATCGATGCTGGGATTGAAGACCCATACGGTTCCCGAGCCCGAACCGGTCCTCGTCTTGAGCGCGATCTGCTTGCCGGTGGGCGACCACGCCGCATCGACCAGGGTCCCCGCCCGGCTGGTGACCAGAATTTCCTGAACTTCACCATCGACCCCCACATTCAGCAACGCCTTGCCAAACAGCGTGACGAGGACGTGATCCTGTCCCGCGCTCCAAGAGATCGACCCCGGGCTCTCAGTGCTGGCGCCGGCATCCGGCGTCGCGATCGATGGTGAATCAACCCAATCCGCCAGGCTCCAGCGAGCCTGTTCGCTCCCCGCTTCGTCGAAAAGCAGGAGGAAAGGTTCGACGTCGCCTTCCTCGCCCCCAATGACAAGGACGGCCACCTGTGTCCCGTCGGGGGAAGCCACGAAGTCAACGATCCGTTCTCCCTCGCCGGGGACGATTGCGGTTGAGGCCATGGGGCTGTTGAGGCTGACGATCCTGAGTTCGCCGCCCTCCTCGAAGACGATGATGGAAGGCGCGGACTCCGCCGAGAGCAGCGTCTCTCCCGAACCCGGCGAGGTGGCCGTGGGAGCCTCGACTGGCACGGTCGGTTCCCGTTCGGTCGTCTCGGTCGGGACCGAGGTAACCTCCTCGTTGGCGAACCGGCGATCGTCCTCCGGCCCGGTCGAGTCCTCGGCGCAGGCGCTGATCAAGATCGCGACGAGCAGGAGGCCTACAATGACCCGGGAACGCCGGCCCATCCGGAGCAGTGATTCATTTCGGGTTTCTGGGGTAATCGGCACCTGGACGAGGGAACTCCGAAACCGGAGGCGGAAGCACGGGTCTGGCCCGGTTCCCACGCAGCGGAAGTGACTCGCGGGATGGCCATGGAAAACCACGACCGGCAACACGTGGCGGAAGTCTATACCATCAGTCAGGTGACTGAACTCACCGGCGTGCCGGAAAACACGATTCGCTCGTGGGAACGCCGGTTTGGACTGCCCGAGCCCGATAGAACTGCTGGTAAACAACGCCGCTACACGCGATCGGATGTCGACCTCATTCGGGCAATCCAGTCCGCCAGGGAGGCCGGTCGCACGATGGACCAGGCCATCGCCGATGCCACCTCGGGAAGCACAGCCCGACCGGCCCCGGTCCTCCAGGTGGTTGCCGCGCCGGAGCAACCGTCTCCGCCCAAAGACGACCCGGGCACGGATGTCCTCGCGGAATTCGCGCGACGCCTTTCGGCGACACTCACCCGGCTGGACCTATCGGAGGCCTCGCGAATCCTTTCAGACTCGCTCCTTGCCGTGCCGGTCGAAACCCTTGCGCGGCATGTATTGCTCGCGGCGGCTGATTCGCTGCGAACCGCGAATCTCCAGGGCGATCTCAACCAGTCAACGTTGCTCTTGGCCCGCGAATGGCTCGAACGCAAGCTCATGGCCGCCTACGAGGCGTCCAATCCCGAGTCAGGCGATATTCACGCGCTGGTTCTCGGCTTCGACCATTTGACGGTGCCATCGATGATCCACGCCTATGGGATCGCACTGTCCCGCGGCGGATTCCGGACAACCATCGTCAACGTCGGCCTGGATCCGACCACCGCTCGCGACCTGCTGGATGCGATTCGACCTGACTGCGTGGTGCTGCACGCGTCGTCTCCAGACGGCCATCTTGCCCGGAACGGAGCCACCAGGTTGATCGATGGCCCCGTGGATGAACGTGATTGGCGGGGCCTCCTTGTGCATGCCGGCGAGGTCTCCAGCCCTGGGAACATATCGCGGGCACCCACGATCGGCGAAGATATGCTCATGGTCGCCCAGCAATTGCGACAGCTACTGAACACGCACAACGGAACGAACAGGGATAGCACATGAACCATGTTGAATCGGGATTGGATCGATTCCTCGCCAACCCGCCGGACGTCGCCATTGGCGCCCGCCTCGGACTGCTGACCAATCCATCTGGGATCGATCACCACTTTCGGAGCTCAATTGACCTCATCCTCGAGCATCCAAAGCTCAACCTGGTCGCGCTCTTCGGCCCGGAACATGGCGTCCGGGGCGAAGCACAGGCGGGAGAGCATGTCGAAGCGGGAACCGATCCGAGAACCGGACTGCCTGCCCACAGCCTGTATGGCGACACCCGGACCCCGAGCGCCGAGATGCTGTCAGGAATAGATGTCATGGTCGTCGATCTCCAGGACATCGGCGTACGGTACGCCACCTACCTGTCGTCCATCGCCTACCTGATCGACGCCTGCGCCGAGCACGACGTGCGAGTCGTCATCCTCGACCGGCCCAACCCCCTGGGTGGCTCCACCATCGGCGGAAACATCCTCGATCCCGAGTACGCCTCGTTCGTCGGCATCCATGCCATCCCCACCGTGCACGGACTGACCATGGGCGAGTTCGGACGACTGTGGGCCGCGGATAACCAGCGCCCAGAGCCCACGGTGGTTGCGATGGGCGGCTGGCGACGCGACATGTTTTATGACGACACAGACCTTCCGTGGGTTTTCCCTTCGCCGAATCTGCCAACCCTCGATTCGGTCGAGCTCTATCCCGCCACCTGCCTGATCGAGGGCACGGTGCTCTCCGAGGGACGCGGGACAACCCGCCCGTTCGAGATGATTGGTGCTCCCTGGGTCGATCCCGAGGCATTGGCGAGCGAACTCCGCTTGCTGGACCTGCCGGGCGTGGCCTATCGCCCCGTCTACTTCACGCCCGCGTTCTCCAAGCACCAGGGAGAGCGATGCGGGGGCGTCCAGTTCTACGTCACCAGTCGATCGGACTTCGATGGCGTACGGCTCGGCCCACACTTGCTGGCCACGATCAAGCGCCTCTACCCGAACGAATTCGCGTGGATTCCGCCGCGAAACGTGAAGTACTTCATTGACCTGCTGGCGGGAGGCACGGACCTCCGCACGACGATAGATGAAGCCGGTTCCATCGACCAGATGCTCGAATCCTGGAACCAGCAGAGCCAGGAGTTCGCTGAACGACGAGCCAGCATCCTGTTGTATGACGGTGAGTAGACACGAGCAATTCGAGGAAAAAACGTGACCAACAATGAACCCGCGATCGATCTCTCGGTCCTCGCGACGGAACAACGCAACGCCGCCAGCAACGACCTCGATACCCTGGACACCCTCGGGATCGTGACGGTCATCAACAACGAGGACCATCTCGTCGCCGCCGCGGTGAAGCGCGAATTGCCGCAGGTAGCGATGGCGGTCGATGCCATCGTCGAGGCGATCCAGTCAGGCGGGCGGCTCATCTACATCGGAGCGGGAACGTCCGGACGGCTCGGCGTGCTCGATGCATCCGAAAATCCTCCGACCTTTAATACCGATCCTGGCCTGGTCGTCGGACTCATCGCGGGAGGCGATCACGCATTGCGTCACCCGATCGAGCAGGTGGAGGATCGTCCCGAAGAGGGCTGCAAGGCGCTGGAAGAGATCAATCTCGACCGGCGGGATATGGTCGTTGGCATCGCGGCGAGCGGCCGAACACCCTTCGTGCTGGGAGCGGTTGACTACGCGCGGTCACTCGGCTGCGTGACCGTCGGCGTCTGCAACTCACCGGGTTCCGAGCTCTCGAAGCACGTGGACATCGCCATCGCTCCGGTCGTCGGCCCCGAGGTCATCACCGGCTCGACCAGGATGAAGGCGGGAACGGCCCAGAAGATGGTGCTGAACATGCTGACCACCGCCTCGATGGTGAAACTCGGCAAGACCTACGGCAACCTGATGGTCGATGTGCAGTCGACGAACGCCAAGCTTCGCCAGCGAGCGGTCCGCATCGTGATGGAAGCGACGGGCGTGGACCAGCCGACCGCAAGGCAAGCCCTGCTCGACGCAAACGGCGAGGTGAAGACGGCGATCGTCGCGGTGGCGCTGGGTGAGCCGGCGGGCTTGGCCAGGCAGCGCGTCGAAGCCGCCGGTGGCGTGGTTCGGTGGGCGCTCGAAGACGAATCGCGATGAGCACCGCTATTTACGCGGGAATTGACGGAGGCGGAACGAAAACGGCGTTCGTCATCATCGATGCCGTCGGCAACGAACTCGCGAGACACCAGGCCACGACCTCCAACGCGGCGGTCGTCGGTCACGATCGGGCCGGCTCGACACTTCGCGAGGGTCTCCTCGCCGCGATCGGCAAGGCTGGGGCCAATCTCGAACTCCAGGGAGCCTGGTTCGGACTCTCCGGCAGCGATCGCCCCGAAGACCAGGCGAAGCTGCTTCCATTCGTGAACGACCTTGCGCCAGTGGTCCGCATGTCGAACGACGCCGAACTCGTACTCGGCGCGCTGAGCGACTCGATCGGGATCGCGGTGGTGTCTGGAACCGGCTCCATCGCCTACGGACGAAACGCCTCCGGAGACCGAGCCAGGTCGGGCGGCTGGGGCCAGATCATTGGCGACGAGGGCAGTGGCTATGATGTCGCGCGACGGATGCTGGACGCCTACGCCCGAGAAATCGACGGCCGAGGACCGGCAACCACCTGCACATCCCGCCTGATGACGCATCTCGACCTGAAAGAGCCGTTTCAGATCATTTCGTGGGTGTATGCGAGCGAAACGTCCAAAGGCGATATCGCCGCGCTGTCCGCGATCGTCGTCGAGGAGGCCACGGCCGGGGACGAGGTCGCCAGAGATATCATCCGGGAATCCGCGCGGGAACTCGCGGTGACGGTGGGCGCGGCGGCGCGAAGACTTGGCTTCGCGAGCCGGCTCCCCGTCGCGCTCACCGGTGGCATGCTGCTCCATATCCCCTCGTTCCGGGAAGCCATGATTGACAAGGTCCGCGAGGACTGGCCTGAACTCGACGTGCACCTGGTGGCGGACCCAGCAATCACCGCCGCCCAAGCCATGGCCCGAGCCGCCAGCGAAGGAAGATCACATTCATGAGCACCACGACCTATGCGATACGCGGCCGAATGCTCTTCGGCACAAGCCTCGAACCGGGAACCTTGGTGGTTTCCGGAGACCAGATCGAACGCATCGTCCGGGGCCACGATCGGAATGGCGATCTCCCAGGCATGGTGCTTGACGCGGCCATCGTGTCTCCAGGCATGATCGACCTCCAGGTCAACGGAGCGGACGGCGTGGAGGCGGACGACCACCCGCGTCACATCGAACAGATCTCGCGGTGGTCGGTAAAGTCGGGGGTAACCGCCTGGTTGCCAACCGTGGTCACCGCTCCCGCGGATCTGTACCCCCGGGTGTTCGACGGCTGGACCGAGGTGGACACTACGATCGGCGCGACTCCTCTCGGATGGCACCTCGAAGGCCCCTTCCTCTCCCCCGCTCGCAAGGGAGCCCATCAGCTCCGTTACATCGAGGGCGCGACGGAGGACATCTTCGCCAACTGGCTGGATCAGGACTCCATCCGGCTGGTGACGCTCGCGCCGGAGCGTGACGGCGCCCACGACAAGATCCGGAAGCTGGTGGACCGCGGCGTGCTCGTCAGCCTGGGTCACACGGACGCGACCTATGACGAGTTTCGAGCCGGAGTGGATCTCGGGGCCACCAAGGCCACCCATCTGTTCAACGCCATGTCTCCCATGCACCATCGCAACCCCGGCGCGATGATCGCGACGATGACCGACGACCGCGTCACCGCCGGCATCATCCCCGACGCCGTCCACAGCCATCCCGCCACCGTGAGACTCGCGATCCAGGCCAAGGGACCAGACCGCATCGCGGTGGTATCCGACATGATTTCCTCGGCGGGACTCGGTCCTGGTGTCTATGACCTGGGCGGTCAGCAGGTACATGTCGATGAAACGACGGCGAAGCTCGAGGATGGGACGCTGGCGGGGTCGGTGCTGACCATGGACCAGGCGGTGCGAAACCTCGTCGAATGGGGAAATGTCCCGGTGGGAGCGGCATTGCACATGTGCACGAACGTGCCGGCGAGACTGCTGGATGATGCGACCCGCGGGCGACTCGTGGCGGGACTGCGGGCCGACCTGACGCTGTGGTCGGCCGACCTGACCGTCGAGCGAACGATCGTCGGCGGCGTGGTTCAGCACGGCGGGCAACCGTGATTCCTCACGATGGCCATCTGGTACCATGAACCGTTGAAATCCCCGCGATCGCGGTGGAATCCCCAACTCCAAGACACGCCCTGAGCATGCGGAATCAAGGGCACACCATCGGGAGAAATCATGTCCCTGACCATAGATGACGTCCAGCACGTGGCGAGTCTCGCCCGGCTTGGCCTCACGGACGAAGAGGCCGAGCGGATGCGCGAGGACCTTTCCTCGATTCTCGAACACATCGAGGTGCTGCAGCAGGTCGATACCGGCTCCATCCCTCCCACCGCGCAGGTCAACTCGCTGACCAACGTACTCAGGCCGGATGAGGTGCGTGGATCGCTCTCGCGGGAAGCGGCGCTGGCCAATGCGCCGCTCAGCCGCGATGGCTTCATCGAGGTCAAGGCTGTCCTTGGAGACGGCGGTTCGGAAGGAGGCGGCGCGTGACCAAGACCGACCTCACCAAGCTCACCGCCTCCGAGGCGAGGAGCAAGCTGGACGCTGGCGACATATCGTCGGTCGAGCTGACGCGGGCCCATCTGGACCGAATCACCGAGGTGGACGAACGCGTCCATGCCTATCTTCACGTGATGGAAGACGTGGCACTGGCGCAGGCGGCGGCGGCCGATGCCCGGATCGCTAACGGAGAAGCAGGATCGCTCACCGGGATCCCTGTGGCGCTGAAGGACATCCTGGTAACGACGGACGCGCCGACGACGGCGGCGTCCCGCATTCTGGAG
This sequence comes from Chloroflexota bacterium, assembly GCA_023389575.1. Classification (GTDB taxonomy): domain Bacteria; phylum Chloroflexota; class Chloroflexia; order Thermomicrobiales; family UBA6265; genus JACCYX01. The sequence goes on from JAEWEG010000066.1 coordinate 85,079, forward strand.
GGATACGTCAGCCCCTACGACGCCACCGTGGTCGCCAGGCTTCGCGCCCAGGACGCGGTGTTCCTTGGCAAGACCAACACCGATGAATTCGCCATGGGCTCCTCAACCGAGAGTTCGGCATATGGCCCCACCTTCAATCCGTGGTCGCTCGATCGCGTCCCAGGCGGGTCCAGCGGTGGTTCATCGGCGGCGGTCGCGGCCAACGAAGCGATGATTGCCCTCGGCTCCGATACCGGTGGGTCCATCCGCCAACCCGCCGGATTCTGTGGCGTGGTGGGCCTCAAGCCCACCTATGGGCGCGTCTCACGGTACGGACTGATGGCGTTCGCGAGCAGTCTCGACCAGATCGGCCCGTTCACGCGAACGGTTGAGGACGCGGCCCTGATGCTCAACGCCATCGCCGGTCGGGACCAGAATGATTCGACGTCCGTGGACGGGGATGTGCCCGATTTCACCGCTGGCTTGCGGGAAGACCTTCGAGGGATTCGCGTGGGTATCGCGCGGGAGTACTCGGTCGACGGCATGGAAACCGGCGTGAAGGCGGCGGTCGACGCGGCAATCAAGCAACTCGAAGCTCTCGGCGCGGAACTGGTCGACATTTCCCTTCCCCACACCGAGTATGCACTGGCAACCTATTACATCACCGCCCCCGCCGAAGCCAGCGCCAACCTGTCGCGCTTCGACGGCGTGCGCTACGGCTTGCGCGCGGAGGCCGGTTCACTGCTTGACACATACCGGGAGACCCGAGGCGCGGGGTTCGGTCCCGAGGTCAAGCGTCGTATCATGCTGGGCACCTACGCCCTCAGCAGCGGCTACTACGACGCCTACTACGTGCGGGCGCAAAAGGTCCGCACTCTCATCAAGCAGGATTTCGACGCGGCATTCGAGCAGGTCGACATCATCGTGGGGCCCACCTCGCCCACCGTCGCCTTCCCGGTTGGGTCTCGGACCGCTGATCCGTACCAGATGTACCTGGCCGATGTCTTCACGATCCCGGCCAACATGGCTGGCATCCCGGGGATATCCATTCCGGGCGGATTCAGCGAAGGTCTCCCGGTCGGTCTTCAGATGCTCGGCAAGGCTTTCGACGAGCAGACGTTGCTTGGAGTCGCCCACGCCTACGAGCGGGCCGCTGGCTGGGTTGGAGCCCATCCGGACCTGTAGGCTCACCTCTCACGACAAAGGAGCCCGCTACCTCCCGGCGGCGGGCTCCTTTGTCGTGGAATGGGTTGTTGGATTCTTGACCTCGAACGCTCAACCTAGCCATCAGCGGACCGATTGAGCGACTTCATCCTCAAAACAGGAGATTCCGACCCGAAATGGCTTGAACATCGGCGAAATGTGACTATAATTCTCCCGGGCCTCTAGCTCAACGGCAGAGCAACGGACTCTTAATCCGCAGGTTCAGGGTTCGAATCCCTGGGGGCCCACCACGAATCAAAGTACCAACGGCCACCCGAATCGGGTGGCCGTTGGTGCTTTCTCGAGCCACTCGGCGAGGGGAATGGTTCACCGCCGCTGCTCGCTCTCCTCTTCCTCGTCGTAGCCATAGTAGTCGCTGTAATAGCCGCCTCCGGTTCGTCCCTTCTGCCGATTCATCACCACGCCAACGATCCGGCTGCCGGCTCCCTGGAGGGTCGTGGCGGCCTGCCTCAGCGCATCCACCCGGGTATCGTGGGACTGGCAGACGAGCAGGACGCCGTCCGCGTGGGCCGAGATCGCCAGGGCATCGCTCGCCGCGAGAATCGGCGGCGAATCGATGAGGACCACGTCCACCTGTCCCGAAATCTTCTCCATCATCCGCTTGAACCGGGTCGAGCTCAGGAGATCGGACGGGTTGGGCGGGATGGGCCCACTCGGCACGATGAAGAGTCCGGGTGTATCCAGCATCTGGGCCGATTGCTCCCATGGCTGATCGGGGTTCGTCAGGAGGCTGGTGAGGCCGTGCTCGTTGGACACTCCGAAGATCCGGTGCTGGGTCGGGCGACGCAGGTCGGCGTCAACGATCACCGTCCACAACCCCGCCTGCGCCATCGTGACCGCAAGATTCGCGGTGGTGGTGCTTTTTCCCTCACCCGGGCCAGGACTGGTGACGATGAGCGACCGGATCGGATTGGCCGCCGACGCGAACTCCAGATTGGTACGAAGCACTCGGGCTCTCTTTTGCTTCGCCTGAGGTCTTACCAATGAGATGCCAAACTTGGATATTTACCCTTTGGTGTTTCGACAGTTGATTCGACAGTAGGGCGCCGATGGTATGTAGAACCATGCCAACTTTGCGCTTGCTCGACGCCTCTGGTCAATCCTGGAGCAATGGCGATTTGCGGGAGGGCTACAGGTGAGCGGTGTCCCAACTGGAAGACGGGGAAGGCAGCGTCACACGAGCGCGCCGGACGGATCGTGCTGAATCAAGCCCAGGCACACTTCCCGCAGCACATTCAAAATCTTCTGGACCGGCTCGCTCCGCACCCAGACGCCGTCCCGCGAGGGCACCATCGCCGCATCGACACTGAGCACCTGCAGGTCCGGGCCCGGTGGGCTGGGCGGGTAGCTAGCGTACTAGGCGGTCACCGCGGCAAGCGGCTTCGGTCCAGCGACGGACGGTCTCGTGGTCCATCGCGATCCCCCACGTCTCGGCCAGGACATCCGCCGCCTCGGCGAACGGCAGCCGCATGCCCAGCCGGACCGCCAGGGCGATCACCGGTGGCGGGAAGGGCGTCTGGGGGAGCAAGCCAAGGGTCTTATCGGAGGGGGGCTAGCCCAGTCCCACAGGCCGGACAGGTCTGGTGGGAGCGGGTGAGGGTGATCGGCTCGCCGCCATTGGTGACCACGGTCCGGTCGTGGTTCCAGCGTGCCTGGAGAGGGCGGCCACAGGTCGGGCGGGCCGGTGCGGCATCGGTGTCGGTCACCACCTCGCCTAGGAGCTGGCCCCGAAGGTGATCGAGCGGCGGTCGAGTTCCTGTTCGATCTCGGTCCAGGTCGCCGCTGGTCGCTCCCGGCGCCAGGCGTGGAGAGCGGATTCCATCGCGGACCTGCGGTCGGTGGGGACGGTTCAGGCATGGCGGGCTCCTCACGCACGGGACAGGGACCAGTCCCTCCAGCCTACCTCCCCTCGTCCGCTGCAACATCCTGAGTCACACTCATGAATCGGCAAGATAGTGGACAAGCAATCATTCACATGGTAGGTTGATCGTGCACTCCGCAGCAAAACGGATTTGCTCGACATCAATCATGTCGGCTTGGTGCACCGATGCTAGGCAACACGAGGAAGCGCAACACGATGCCTACGGGAACTGTCAAGTGGTACAACCCTGAGAAGGGTTTCGGTTTTATCGAGCGTGATGGCGGCGAAGAGGACCTCTTCGTTCACCGTTCCGCCGTCGGCTATCAGGCACTCGGCGAGGGCGACCGCGTTGAGTTCACCGTTGGTATGGGGCCGAAGGGTCCTGCTGCTGACTCGGTTACCGTTCTCGAATCCAACCCCAACCCGCGACCGCAGCGCGGTGGCGCGGGCCGCGGCGGCTTCCAGTCGGATGTCGATCCGTCCAGCCTCCCGCTCGTCTCCGGCGTCGTCGATCGCTTCGACGACCTCAAGGGCTTCGGGTTCATCAAGCAGGACAACGGCGGCGCCGATGTCTTCTTCCACCAGTCCGCTCTCAATGGCGCTCGCGTCTACCAGGGTGACCACGTGGAATTCCGCCTCGGCGAAGGCCCCAAGGGCCCCCGCGCGGAGCAGATTCAGCTGCTGGACAACTAGTCCGCGAACTCCCATCAGCCGGTCCCGTTCTCGGGGCCGGCTGTTGTGATTTAAGACGCCTACTCGCGGTATCGGGAAACCCTGCCTGAATTCCGTGCCGGCCGAGGGCACAAGTGCTATCGTCACGCCATCGGGGCCGAGAACACACTGGCTCACATGTCTTCCACACACGATGTCGAAAGGTTCACCGTTGAACGCGCTCAAGTTGCTCACCATCGTCACCTTCGCCGAGGCCACGTCCTGGCTTGGTCTCCTCGCCGGCATGATCGCCAAGTACGGGTTCGACAATCCGCGCGGGGTCGAGATCATGGGACCAATTCACGGGTTCCTCTTTGTCGCCTTCGCCTTCATGCTGGCGATTACCCACATGCAGGAACGCTGGCCAGTCACCAAGACCTTGATCGCCTTCCTGGAATCGATTCCGCCGTTCCTCGGATTCCTGCTGGGTAAACGACTGCTGGAAGAGGTTCGGCGGCAGGGCGAAGCAGCCCAGGCGACCGCGTCGTAAGACAATGACCATCATGGGCCTGCGCAGGTCCGGATCAGCAGGAGGTTGATATCGTGAGTGATCGGCAATCGCCACCCCGTGGGGCTCGCCGGGCCCAGCGCCGGGAGGCCGCCATCGCTGCGGCGAAGCGTCGCCGGCGCAACCGTCTCCTCATGTACGCCGGTCTGGCGGCGGTCGCCGTCGCGGCCATCCTCATCGTCGTCAACCTGCCGGACGATGACGACGACGCGATCGAAATCGACTACGCCGCCATTCCGCAACAGGGTGCCATCCTGGGCAATCCGGACGCGCAGGTCACACTCGTCGAGTACGCGGACTACCAGTGCCCCGCCTGCGGGCATTTCGCCACCCAAACCCTCCCCCATGTGATCCAGGATTTCGTGGTTCCCGGCCAGGTGAACGTCGAGTTTCGCGCCTATCCGTTCCTCGGCGGTGGCGACCTGACCACCCCCGGCAATGAGTCAGTCGAAGCGGCGATCGCGGCCGAATGCGCGCGCGATCAGGGTCAATTCTGGGAGTTCAACCACACACTGTTCGAGAACCAGGATGGCGAGAACGACGGCGCGTTCTCGAACGAGAATCTCAAGCGGTTTGCCGGTGACCTGGGTCTGGACCAGGCCACCTTCGACTCATGTCTCGATTTAGGCGAACACCGCCAGACCGTGATCGATGGCTTCAACGCCGCTCAAGCCGAGGGAATCAACTCCACCCCCACGCTCTTCATCAACGGCTTTCAGATCGCCTACACGAACCAGGGCTACGATCTCCTGAAGCGGCAGATCGAGGCCGCTCTCAATGGCGAAGCCATCCCCACATGAGCGCCCTCGTCACGAAGTGGATCACCCCAGCACTCGCCACGTTTGGCATCGCGATCGCCGGGTACCTCACCTGGTCCCACTACGAGCACGACATCCTGGTGTGTGGGCTCGGCGATTGCTCGGTGGTGCAGAACAGCAGTTACTCGGTCGTGGCCGGCATCCCGATAGCCCTCCTCGGGCTCCTGATGTTCGGATCCGTTCTCGCCCTGTCGCTGGTTCGCATGGCGCGGCCCGCGTTGTCGGAAATCGCAAGCGCGGCGATCATCTTCCTCACGCTCACCAGCATCCTCTACTACGCCTACCTCACCTACGTTGAGATTTGGGTGATCGAGGCGGTCTGCCAGTGGTGCGTGATGTCATCCATCGTCACGTTGGGCATCCTCGTGTTCGAGGTGTGGCGTTACTGGAGGGCTGATCCGATCGGCGATCTGTCGTAAACAGCCGCCACCCTCAAGAGATGCTATGACGGGTAGCTGTGGGTTGAGTCGTCCCAGCCAGAGAGGGCTTCCAGCGCGGCGGCCACGCCGGCGCCACGCGGCACGGCCATCTCCAAACTCGTCAGCGCCATTTCCAGCAGTCCGAGCTGGGCGATCGCCAAGGTGGGATGAGCAGACAGCCCCATGTGTCCCAGTCGGAACAGTTTTCCACTGAGGTCCCCATACCCACCAGAGATCATCACCCCGTACTTCGAGCGAAGCGTCGAGATAACGTCCTCGGCCGTGATACCTTCGGGAATCCGGACCGCCGTGCAGCACGACGTGGCGATAGCTTCCGACTCGGCCCACAGCTCCAGCCCCATCGCGTTTGCACCCGCCCGGGTCGCCCTGGCGATCGCCTGGTGACGCCCGACAACCGCCTCCATGCCGTCCCGCACGGCCTGTTCGAGTACTGACTCCAGCGAGTAGATTTCGGACACCGACGGCGTATACGGAAATCTCCGGTTCTCGATCCAGGTGGTCTTCCAGTCCAGGATCGACATGAAGGAACCGCGGAGTGGCTTCTCCCGGCTCTCCATCGCCTCCCACGCCGCCGGGCTAACGGAAATCAGAGAAAGGCCGGGCGTTCCCGACAGGCATTTCTGGGGTCCCGCGACCGCGACGTCCATGCCCCACTCTTCCGGACTCAGCAGTTCGCTTGCCAATCCGGACACCGTGTCGACGATCGTGATGACCCCGAACTCGCGCGCGATCTGGCAAATCTCGCGGACGGGATTGATCGTGCCAGACGGCGTCTCCGAATGCACCACGGTCAGGAATCTGATTCCGGCAACGGTGGACAGCACCCGTCGCACATCCTCTGGATCGATGGCGGCGTTATACGGAACCGCCAACTCCACGGGATCGCCGCCGTAGGCGCGAATGTAATCTTCCATGCCCTTGCCGAACACACCCGAGACGAGATTGAGAACCTTGTCGCCAGGCGCGATCAGCGACGCGACCGCCGCCTCCAAACCGAGGATGGCCTCGGCCTGCATGATCACGACATCGTATTCGGTCCGGAACACCTGCCTAAGGAGGTCCTCCGTCCGCGCGAAGGTCTCCAGGAACGCCGGGTCGTAGTGGTAAAGCACTGGTCGCTGCATCGCCCGGAGCGTTTCAGTCGAAACGTCCACCGGTCCCGAGGCAAGCGTGAATCGTGGCCAGGTTGTCATTCAATCCCCTTCCTGGGTCGGCGGAACTACCGGGGGAACAATTCGTCCAGCCTGGCATGTACCCCATCGGCATCGCCGATAGCGGACACCTCGATCTCGCCGGCGATTACCGCCGTCTGGGCTTCCTCGACCCGCGTCGCGGTTTCCGGAGACGTGGTTTCGGAGATATCCAGCAGTCGTACACCCTCGTTCTCGAGGTTCATGGTGTAGACATCGCCAAACGACCCGTCTCGAAGCTGATTGATCATGGCGACGTAGGCGTTCTGGTAGTCGAAGAGCACGGAGGTGAGCAGGTACTGGCCGGCATCGGTTCCCGCCTTGTCGCCGATCACGTCGATGAAACGGACTTCGGCCCCCTCCGCGACACCCTGGTTATGTTCGTTGATCGCCTGGATCATGCCGAACGACGCCCCATCACCCATCCCGAACACGATGTCGGCGCCGGCGGCGATGACGGACTCGGTGACGCGCTTCGCGTTCGGCGCGTCGTCGTACGCGGCCTCGCCAATCACCTGGTACAGCACCGTGGCATCGGGGTTGACCGAATGGAATCCCTCGGCGAACCCGACCGTCATGTAGTTCCAGGTCGGGGGTTCCCCGCTTACCACGATCGCGACCGTATTGGTCCGGGTTTCAAGACCCGCCACGACGCCAGCCAGGAAGGACGACTCCTGGGCCTGGGTTTCGATGTCGGCGATCAGGCCCGGCTCCACGGCCCCGGGATTCTCGATGACGACCACCGATACCCCGGTTTCCTGAGCGAACTCGGGGCAAACCGTCTGGTAGCCGGACGCGTGGCAGATGATCAGGTCGGCGCCATCGTCAGCCAGGTCATGCAGGATCGGCGTGATGTCGTCATAGCCGGCGTTCTCCACCACCTCGACCTCCACGCCCAGCTCGGCGCCGGCCGCCTCGAGGTTGTCCACGCCCTGCTGGTCCCACCCCTGGTTCGTGCGGCTCGCCGGGGTCACGATCGCCACGAGGTCCACGTCCGCGCCTTGCGCGGCTTCGACCCGGGTGCCTCCGAAGTTCGCGAACAGCACGCCGAGCGCGAGCATTACCGGTGCCCATCGCGGGATTGATCGAGAAGTCGTCATCTGTCCTGTATCCATTCAATGCCGGTCAACGCACCAGGCCCAGCCGCCCCAGTCGAATCCAATCCTACGGGGTATCGAATGGATTGCCTACCGCCTGGCGCCAGGGCCTCTGTACGGCTGCCCGAGCGCCCGCGGCGCGCCGCCACTTCGCCCGACCAACAGCAGCGCCACGACCACCCCGAGATATGGCGCCATGCGGAGAAACTCGGGCCGTACATCCACGCCCGCGATCTGGAGCCCCGTATCCAGGCCGGTCAGCAGCCCGAACGCCAACGCCGCCAGCGCGACCTTAAGAGGATCGCGCTCGCCGAGCATCGCCAACGCCACCGCCAGAAACCCCGCGCCCATGGTCACGCCAGGGATGAAGAACCCAAGTTCCACGGTCGCCAGGGTCGCGCCTCCCAGTCCGCTCAGCGCGCCCGTCAGGGTGGCGGCGATCACGCGCACCCGCGCCACGCTTCCACCCACTGACTCCAATCCCAAAGGTGAATCGCCAGCGGCCCTGATCCGCAGCCCCAAACGGGTTCGGCTGAGCAGCCAATGCGCGCCAATCGCCAGTCCCCAGGCCACGAATACGAACCAGCGCTGCTGGCCGATCGCTGGTCCGATGACCGGCAACCAGTCGAGGTATCCATCTAGCGGCCGGCCCATGCCGGCGCCCAGCAATGGCTGGTTCGACCCGTACAGCTCTCGGAACAGGAACGCGGTTCCGCCAGTTCCCGCGAGCGTGAGGCCGAGTCCCAGGACGACCTGGTCGGTCCCACCGTATGTCGCCAGCCAACCGAATCCCAGCCCGAGCACCACTCCCGCCACGAGTCCTCCAGCGAGCCCAGGTCCCGTTCGGCCGGTTTCCAGCGCGATCCAGAAGCCAGCCAGCGCGCCGACCAGCATCACCCCTTCGATGCCAAGGTTGAGCAGTCCGGCCTTCTCCCCGATCGCTTCCCCCACGGCGGCCAGCATGATCGGCGTGGAACTCAGGATCGCGGCCGCGACCAGCGCGGTGAGCACCGCTTCGATATTCACCGGATCACTCCCAGCCGCTCCCAAGGTCGCCAGTGGAAGACGGCCAGCACCACCAGCAGGATTCCTTCGTACAGATCGAAGAACGCCGACGGGAGATCCGCCGCGCGAGGCATCACATCCGCCCCATAGGAAAGCGCTCCGAGAAACAACGCGGCTGGCAACAGTCCGATCGCGTTCCGCCGGGCGAGAAACACGAGCGCGAAGGCCGTGAGCCCGTACGATGGGTTCCACTCCGCCTGGAACGTGCCCTTGGTGGCGAGTACATCATTTCCTCCCGCCAGCCCAGCCATTCCGCCGCTGGCGATCAGGGCCACGGTGAGGATCAGGCCAACCCGGATCATCGCGTGGTTCGCCGCGGCCGCGTTCTCACCAGCAGCCCGCAGGTTGAAGCCAGCCTCGGTCCTGCCGAGCCACAGGGTGAAGCCGCCCCAGATCGCGAGCGCCAGCACGATACCGACATGAATCCGGGTGGAACCGAAGTCCACGAATCGCAGGTCCCTGGGTATGAGCGGCGTTTGGGCGGCGACGAGCGATTCGTCCCGCAGTGGTCCCTTCACCAGCCACGCGGTCAGGGAGATCGCCACGTAGTTGAACATGATCGTGCTGACGATCTCGTTGACCCCCCACCTTGCGCGCACGATGGCGGGTACCGCCGCCCATGCGGCGCCCGCGACCATCGCCGCCACCAGTGCCCCGGTCCACAGGACAGCACGCGGCGTGTCGATCAGCTGGTGACCGGCCGTGGCCGCCGCCAGCGCGGCCACCAGCACCTGGCCATCCACTCCGATGTTCCACAATCCGGCCTTTGCCGCCAGCAAAACCGCCACACCAACCATCAGTAGCGGCGTGGCGCGCACCACCACTTCCTGCAAGCCCGAGGGCCGGAGCAATGCCCGCTCGATCAGTTCGCGCCAGGCAACCAGCGGATCGTGACCAGTAACGAGCAGGATCGCGCTCGCGATGGCGGTCGCCAGCGCCACCGCCAGGACCGCCTCGAGCAACCCGGCGAATGTCCCCGCCCACGGAATGGAGGTTCGCGACCGACCGTGGTCCTCGATGATTGAGACGCTCACCAGCCGTTCACCATCATGTCCGCATACCGCCGCCGCTCGGCGACAGCCGTGGGGAGAAACGGGCTCACCCGGCCTCCCGCGATGACCGCGACCATGTCCGCCTGGTCAAACGCTTCGTCCAGATCGGTCGTGAACACGAGCACCGCGCCACCCCCGGCGGAGAACGACCGCAGGCGATTCCAAAGCATGGCTGTGGTCCGGGCGTCCAGTCCCTGCACTGGATTGAGCGCGATCAGCACCTTCGCCGCGCCAGACAGTTCCCTCGCCGCCAGGACGCGCTGCATGTTGCCGCCGGATAGGGTGGCGAACCGGGCATCCGGATCAGAGGGGTGGACATCCCAGTTCGCGATAGTGGCTCTGGCGTGTTCGCGGACCTTTCCCCAGCGCATGATCCCGAACGACCGGGCGAACGCGGGCCTTGGCTGCTTCATGACGAGGTTTTCGGCGATCGTGAAGTCGCCAATCGCCCCTTCTCCTAACCGATCGTCGACAAGCAACCGTATTCCGCTGGCGGTGCGGTCGATCGCGGACACGTCGATTATGTCATGCTCATCTAGGGCGATGGTTCCGGTCGCGGAACGGTACCCCGCGATGATTCTCGCGAGTTCGCGCTGCCCGCCGCCATCGATCCCGGCGATGGCGTATATCCTGCCCGCCTCCAGCGTCAGATCGACTTCCGACACACGCTGTCCACTCTCGTCGTCGAGCGACGTCACGCCAATAAGGGTCAGAAGCGGGCGAGCGCCCGTGTCGACCGGCACTCGCGTGGCGATTCCCGACGATTCTGGAGCCGCCTCGCTGAACACCCCGAACATCGCCGTCAGCATCGCCGACGCGGCTCCTTCCGCCCATCCACCTGTCACGTCTCGGTTGAACTCCCCACGCACCTGGCCCTGGGCCATCACCACGATCCTGTCCGCGATGTCCATGACCTCGGCCATCTTGTGCGTCACGATGACCATCGAGGTCCCTCCGTCCCGGAGGTCACGAAGCGTCGAGAACAGGCCCTCTACCTCTCCAGGCGCCAGGATGGTGGTCGGTTCGTCCAGCAGAAGCAGACTCGGGCCCGGAACCATCGCCTTCGCGATTTCGACTCGCTGGCGCTCTCCCAGCGATAACCGCTCGATCGTGGTATCTGGATTCAGCGACGCCACGATGCCGGGCAGGCCCGATTCGCTCCAGCCCGCGAGGCGAAGTTGCTCCCGGACAGTGAAACTGGGGACCAGCGACAGATGCTGGTGCACGAGCCCGATCCCCTCCCGAATCGCATCCGCCGGCGACCGGAAGCTCACCGGCTCGCCCGCGATCTCGATGGTTCCCGAATCCGGCCGCAGATACCCCGCGAGAATCGAAAGCAGCGTCGATTTCCCGGCGCCGTTCTCGCCAACCAGCCCGACGATCTCCCCGGCTCCCACCCCGAGCGAGACATCGTCATTGGCCACAGTCGAGCCAAATCGCTTGGTGATTCCCTGAACCGACAACACGGTGCCTCTACCGATCCATGACGTGATCCGGCTCCCACAGGCCCGGAACTCTGGCACAATACAGCCAGATTTCCGGGCCAGGCCCATCTCCAGTGAAAAGGATATGCCAGTACATGCCAAGGATCGCCGCCAACCTCACCATGCTCTTCAATGAGTATCCGCCGCTCGAGCGCTTCGATCGAGCCGCCGCCGCCGGGTTCACCGGCGTCGAGTTCCTCTTCCCGTACACCGAGGCACCGGAGACCGTGCTCGACGCGGTGCGGCGCAATAACCTCGAACTGGTACTCATCAACCTGCCAGCCGGTGACTGGAACGCGGGCGACCGCGGCATCGCCGCCCAGCCGGCCCGCCGCGACGAGTTCGCCAACGGCGTCAAGCAGGCGGTACGCTACGCGGAAATCCTCTCACCGCCGCATATCAACTGCCTCGCCGGAAAGCTGCCCAGCGATCCGAATGCCATAGACGTCCTGGTCGAAAACGTCGAACTGGCCGCCGGCGCGCTGGCCGAGGTTGGCGTCAAGCTGACGCTCGAACCGGTGAACCCGCACGACGTGCCGGGTTTCGCGTTGCCGACCACCCAGGCCGCGCTCGATATCATCGCACGGGTTGAGAGTTCCAACGTCGGCCTTCAGTACGACGTGTACCACGCGCTCCGGATGGGCGAGGACCCGTTCTCGTTCATCGAAGCGAATGGCTCCACCATCAGCCACATCCAGATCGCGGATGTACCCGGTCGCCACCAGCCTGGTACCGGTGAAATCGACTGGGTCCGGCTGTTCGAGGTAATCGACAATTCCGGATACACGGGCTGGGTGAGCCTCGAATATGTACCCGAGGGTCCGACCGAGGAAGGCTTCGATCTCCTCCGCCAACTCGGCCTGCTCGGCAACTAGCTAGCGCGGAGACTCTCGATGAGCCAACAATCCCGGCCGGAAATCCCCACCCTCAAGGTGAGCCAGCATCCCCTGGTCCGTCACAAGCAGGCATGGCTCTCCAACGAGAGCACCGACACCAAGACTTTTCGCGAACTGTGCCGGGAACTCACCACCCTGCTTATCTACGAAGCGACCTCCGACCTGCCAACGACTCGGTTCAACTACAGCACGCCGCTAGAAGCGACGTCTGGCCACAAGGTGAGCATCGACATCGGCCTGGTGCCGATCCTTCGTGCCGGGCTGGGCATGGTGGAGGCTTCCGCCGACATCCTTCCCCAGGCCAGGGTCTGGCACCTGGGCATGTACCGCGACGAGCAAACCCACAAGCCGGTGAGCTACTACAACAAGCTCGAGCCGGTCTGCCCCGACGACCTCATCATCGTGCTCGATCCGATGCTGGCGACCGGCGGATCGGCGGTTGACGCCATCACCGTGCTCAAGGAATGGGGCGCGAGCTGGATCAAGTTCGTGGGCATCATCGCGGCCCCGGAAGGCGCGCAGAATGTGTATCGTCACCATCCCGACGTGAACATGTACGTCGCCTCACTGGACCGCGAACTCGATACCAATCGCTACATCCGACCCGGCTTGGGGGACGCGGGAGACCGGCTCTTCGGGACCCAACGCAAGGGACATTAGCCGCGGCGCCGACCACGCTTCGCCATCAAACGGTGAGGGCCATCCATGAACGACACCACCGACATGCTGGTTTTCGGCTTCGTGGTCGCGCTCCGGTTCCTCGTTCCGTTGTGGATTCCCCGATTTCCCTTGCCGGTGATCATTGCCGCCCTGGTCATCGACGGCGTCGATCAGACGGTCTTCCAGACCTTCACCAATCTCGACCTGACCAATTACCAGTCGTATGACAAGGCGCTCGATATCTACTACCTGGCCATCGCGTACCTGGCCACGTTCCGGAACTGGGAGAATCTGTTCGCATTCGAGCTCAGCCGATTCCTGTACTACTACCGGCTGGTGGGTGTGGTGCTGTTCGAGGCGCTGCACCTACGCGCGTTGCTCCTGTTCTTCCCCAATACCTTCGAGTACTTCTTCATTTTCTACGAGGCGATCCGGCTGCGCTGGCGGCCAGACCGCATGGTGCCAGTCGTGGTGCTTGGCGCCGCGTCAGCGATCTGGGTGTTCGTCAAGGTTCCTCAAGAGTACTGGATCCACATCGCCAAGCTGGATGTGACCGACGAGCTACGGGCCCATCCCGTGCTGATACCGATCCTCGCGGTGTGCATCGTCGCCATGGTCGCGGCCGCGCACTGGATCGTCACCCGGCGACTCCCGCCAGCCGACCACGCCATGCGCTTCCAGGTCGCGGATCCGTTCGGCGAGGATCTATACGGCAGCTACCGGCGGACCGCCGGGTCACGTCGCCTGTTCGATCTGGTCCTTCTCGAGAAGGTGGTTCTCGTGTCACTTATTTGCACCATCTTCTCGCAGATCCTGCCGGACCTTCGCTCGACCACGCTTCAACTCGTAATATCGGTATCATTCCTGATCGTGCTGAACACGGTGGCCAGCGAACTTCTCGCCCGCCGGGGCATCGGGTGGCAAACGGCCCTCGGCGAATTCGTCGGCATGAGCCTCGTGAATGGTGGCCTGGCCCTTGCCGCGTGGCTTCTGGTTCGCGATTCGAACTCGGAGCAGGGTATCAACCTGGGTCCGACCCTCTTCTTCCTGCTCCTCGTCACCCTTTTGATCACGCTCTACGATCGGTATCAGCCCTACTACCTGATCCGCGCCGCCATCCGGCAAGGCGAGATTCCTCCACCCCGGACGACATAGAACAACGGGACGCTCCACCACCGGCGGAGCGTCCCGTTTGAGGGTTCGTCAATTCCTGATGTGATCAGCCGCCGGATGCCGCCTTGAGCGCGGATTCCAGGCGCGCGACATCGTCCATGCTCAGGTCGTCGTCGAGGTCGAGGCTGAGTTCGGAGGCGAGGTTGAGATCCACACCGGCCTCCGCCAGCGCGTCCCGAAATCGTCGGACAAGCGTCTGCTCGTCTTCATTCAGGTCGTAGCCGTACCTGGCCAGCGCGTCGTCGAGATCGACCCTGGCGATTTCGCGAAACGCCTGGTCGGACATGGCCTGCTCGGCGAGTCTCTTCAGTAAGGGCAATCGGATGTTTTGCTCGGTCATGGTTCACCGTCTGGTTTCGTGTGCGGCCCATCAACCGGAGACTGGCCTGCCCGCAACGCCGATATCGCTAGTGTAGTGTCAACGTCAAAGACTTCGCTGACGACGAGTGGTCCCGATGCCTAGCCTCTCGCCTGGCTGACCGCTTTCACGGCGGCCTCCGCCCGCGAGGTGATCGTCGCCCAATCCTTGTTGGACACCGACGCCGCGTCAACCAGGTTGCTTCCCAGCGCCACCGCGCGGGCTCCGGCGCGAATGAAGTCCCCGGCGTTCTCGGCGCTGACGCCGCCCGTCGGAATCAGCCTCACCTGCGGCAGCGGACCGCGAACGTCCTTGAGGTAGCGCGGACCGACGACGCTTGCCGGGAACACCTTGACGAACGTCGCCCCGGCCTCCCAGGCGGTCAGGATTTCCGTGGGAGTGAATGCGCCAATCACCGTCGGCACACTGTAGCGCTGGCACATGCGAATGACGTCCAGGTTTACCGTCGGGGTCACGATCAGGTCGGCGCCCTGCAGGATCGCCGCGCGACAGGTTTCCGGATCGAGAACCGTACCCGCGCCCGCCAGCACGCTGTCGCCATGGGCCTCCTTGACCGCCGCGATCGCCGAACCGGCGGCCGGATTCGTGTAGGTGAACTCCACCACGTCGATCCCGCCGGCCAGCAACGCGCCAACCAGGTCGACCGCGTTCGAGTAGTCATCGAGCCGGACGATCGCGATAACGCCGGCTGCTTCCATCCGTTCCACGGAACTTGTCACAATCATTCTCCAACCTGGGAGGCTCTCGCCGCCTCGCATGTCATATTCGCCCAGTCTGACGCTCAAGGGTTTCCGCCGCCATCCGGGATGCATCGCCACGACGCTCGTGGCGAACTCGCTCAACGTGGGCTCGCTGCCTCACTCGCCACCGACTCAGTGTGCCGCAAGGCTTCGAGCGCGGTGTCCTGTTCGCGCTCACCTTGTCGAGCGATGACCCAACCTCCAACCAGCATTATCGCTCCCCAGCACAGAAAGGCGATATCCCACCACTTCCAGCTGGCGCGTGACACGGTCTCGTTGACGTGGTGGATGCCGAGAATCTGATGATTGATCGTTCCCTCGATCAGGTTGAACGTCCCCCACCCCATCAGCAACAGTCCCACTAAGAGCCGCGTGGACCACGGAGCATGCGGTAGTTGCGAGGCCTTCCACGTCAACCACATGGCGATGACCACCGCCACGTAGGTCAGCGTGTGGAAGAGCCCATCCCACAGCACGTTGGTCTCGAGGCCGGCCACCGTGTCGACCGGGTAGCTTCCCTCGTCGCTCAACATGTGATGCCATTGCAGAATCTGGTGCAGGACGATTCCGTCAAAGAATCCGCCCAGCCCGATCCCGAACAACAATCCGGCGCGGATCTCCATCGTGCGGCGTTGCGTCAACTCCATCTCAGGCCCCGTTTCGCTACCCGGACCGAATACATGCAGTGGTTATACCTTGAACCACTCCCCACGACTCGAGACTTCGGGCCGATTGCCCGGCCATCGTCTGGCCTTCGGCTTTACCGGTTCAGCACGCCCAACCGTTCGCCCGCCGCCTGGAGGGTGGCCAGGTGCTTCGCGAAACAGAATCGCACCAGTCTCGGGGCCTGGTCCGGATCCTGATAGAACGCCGAGGGCGGAATTGGAGTCACGCCCACCTCGGTGATGAGCCATCGGCTGAAGTCCACGTCGCTCGGGAACTCAAGATGATCGAAGGACGCCATCAGGAAATAGCTGCCCTGGGTATGCAGCACCGGCAGTCCAGCTCCTTCAAGGGCGGCGCGCAGCACATCGCGCCGTTCCCGGTATTCAGCCGCAAGGTCCTGGTAGTAGCCGTTCGTGGCCGCCTCGTTCATCGCCTCGGCGACGGCGAACTGAAACGGGGTGGCGGTGGCGAAGGTCACGAACTGGTGAACCGCCCGAAGCGGTTCGATCAGGTGCTCCGGGCCAATCGCATAGCCGATCTTCCACCCGGTAAGCGAAAACGTCTTCCCGGCCGAATTGATCGTCAGCGTCCTGTCCCACATGCCTGGCAGCGTCGCCATCGGAACATGACGCGCGTCGTCGAACACGATTCGGTCGTAGACCTCGTCGGTCACCACCACCAGATCGTGCTCGATGGCAATGTCCGCGATCAGGCGCAGTTCGCGCTCGCTGAAGACCTTGCCCGTCGGATTGTGGGGAGTGTTCAGCAGGATCATCTTCGTCCTGCCGGTGACGGCCGCCCGTAACGCCTCTTGCGAGAATCGCCAGTCGGGCGGTTCAAGCTGAACCACCCGCATGGCGGCGCCAGCCATCGCCACCCCGGCCGGGTAGGAATCGTAGAACGGCTCGAAGGCGATCAACTCGTCGTCCGGTTCCAGCAGCGCGAGGATGATGTCGAAGATCGCCTCGGTGGCTCCCGACGTGACGGTCACCTGCCGAACGGGATCGACCTCCCGCCCGAATCGCGCCAACCAGTCCTCGGCGATCGCCTTGCGAAGCGGCTCGACGCCATGCGGATGGGCGTACTGATTCAGGTCGGCGTCGATCGCTCGCCGGGCGGCGTCCTTGACGAACGCCGGCCCTGGGAAGTCCGGGAATCCCTGCCCGAGATTGATGGCCCCGTGGCGCGCCGACAGCGCGCTCATTTCCGCGAACACCGTCTCCCGAAACGAACGGATACGACGTGCCGCCAAAGTTCTCGTGATCACTTCCTCGCCAACTCCACCCGCTCGATCAGTAACCGACGGACCTAATCTTTACCGCCGTCCAGAACGCCCTCGTCGACCAGCCGCTCCATCTCCGCCAGGACCATCTCGTACTCATCGAAGGCAATGCGGATCGGGTCTGGCGTGGAGAGGTCCACGCCAGCCTTCTGAAGCAGGGTGAGTGGGTAGTCCGAACCGCCCGCCGCCAGCATATCAAGGTATCGCTCCCGGGCTGGTTCGCCCTCGTCTCGAACCGCGCGGGCGATGCTGATCGCCGCCGCCAGACCCGTGGCGTACTTGAAGACGTAGAACGCGCGGTAGAAGTGCGGAACCCTGGCCCAATGAATCGCTGACTCTTCGTTTACCGCCACGCCAGGCGAGTACGTCGCCTGCACGTCGCCGAACTGCTCGTTGAGGAACTCTCGGGTGAGCGGACGTCCCTCCTCCGCGGCCCGATGCGTCCGAAGTTCGAAGTCCGCGTACATCGTCTGGTTGATGATCGTCCCCTCAAAGCCCTCGATGAAACGATTGAGCAGGGCGAATCGACCTTCGGGATCGGCTCCTTCCTCGGTGCCAAGCAGGTGCCAGGTGAGCAGCACTTCGTTCACCGTCGATGCGATTTCGGCGAGGAAAATCGGATAGCCAGCGTTGTGGAACTCCTGCGCCTGGTTCGCGTAGTAGGTGTGCATCGCGTGCCCCGCCTCGTGGGCAAGCGTGTACACATCGGAGAGCGTCCCGTTCCAGTTCATCAGCATCACCGGCGGCGAGCCGTACACCCCCCAGGAGTAGGCGCCGGATCGCTTGTTCTGGGTTTCGTGAACATCCACCCACCGGGAGTTGAATCCCTTGCGCAGGTCTTCGACGTAGCGCTCGCCAAGCGCGCCGACGCCAGCCAGCACCACGTCCACCGCCTCACGATAGTCGTAGACCTTGCGAGACTCCTTGGACAGTGGGACGCGCAGGTCATACCGCTCCAGGGGATCGACACCAAGCGCGCGCTTCCTGAGCGCCAGCGATCGCTCCATCAACGGCGCGTTCTCGCGCACCACATCGATCAGGCCGTGGTACACGGGCTCCGGAAGGTTGTCGCCAAACAGCGCCTCTTCCAGCGCGGAACCATGACCGCGCACCCGCGCGGCCGCCACGTCCTTCCGCACGGACGAGCCGTGAAGCGACGCCAGCGTGTTCGCGTGGGCAAGGTATGGCGCGGCCATCGCCTTGAACGCGCGGCGTCGCACATCACGGTTCTGGCTTTCCATCAGCTTGCCGTAGCGAGCCTTCGACAGCGAGATCATGTCGCCGTCCTCGTCCTCGATCTCGCCATAGTTGATGTCGGCGTTGTCCAGCGCGCCAAACGCATCGGACGACGCGCGGCTCACGTCGGCAAGCTGGGCGAGCACCTCCTCAACCTCTTCCGAGCGCACATGCGGTCGTCGGCGCTCCAGATCGTGGAGCATGAAGGCATATGAGGAAAGCTCTTCGGCCGAGGCGTAAGAGCCAAGCGTCTCCTCGGAAAGCGCCAGCAGTTCGGGTTCGAGGAACGCAAGCGCTTCTCCCGCCTGGATCGAGGCGAAGATCGCGCGTTCGTACCGTGACAGCGCATCGGTGTCGCTCGTGTTCTCATCCTTGCGGAGGGAGGCGAACACCGCCAACCGGTTGATGCTCAATTGCAGCGCGAACACCGCTTCGATGGCCTCCCTGACCACCGGGACGCCTTCGCCCAACCGGCCCCGGAAGGACGCGGCCTTCTCAATCGCTGGCCGAACGGTTTCGTACTCGGCTTCCCAGGCTTCATCGCTGGCGAAAATCGTCGAGAGATCCCAGGTATCCTCGATGGCGATCTGATCGCGGGTGGGGATAGCGGTGGGTGATGTTTCGACCATGGTTTGTCCCTTAACTTCCGCCGCGCCGTCGCGGCTGGTTCCGTCCAACTAACTGGTGTATTATGCCTGCCCCGTCCGGCAAGAACAGCCAGGCGGATTGCGTCGCCCGCTGGTGACGTCAACAAATGAGTCAACCCCGGCGCAATGCTGCCCGGGGCGGTTGGCGTGCGCCCGGAACCGTTTAACGGCGTCGGGCGCTCAAGAGGAGAAGGCGTATGCGGCTTTATCTCGAACTGGCTCGCCGTTCCTTCCAGCAGCAATTCGCCTATCGTGCCGCCGCCATCGCGGGAATCTTCACCAACGGCGTGTTCGGGATCATGATCGCCAGCGTCTTCCTGGCGCTCTATCAGTCACAGGCCAGCGGGGGAAGCACGAGCGTCGAGGGTTGGACGAAGGACCAGACCATCACGCTGGTCTGGATCAATCAGTCCCTCCTGATGACGGTGTACCTCTGGGGCTGGTGGGAAATCACGCGGAACATCCAGTCCGGCGCCATCGCCAACGAGTTGCTCAAACCATACGACTACTTCAGCTACTGGCTCTCGCGAGACCTCGGCCGGGCATTCGCGCATGTACTGATTCGGGGGCTACCCACATTCCTGGTCGGGATGATCTTTTTCGACGTCCTCATGCCAGGAAGCTGGACGACATTCGCGGCATTCATGGCGTCGGTCATCCTCGCGGTGACCGTCAGCTTCTGCCTTCGATTCATGGTCAACCTGGCCGGATTCTGGGTGATGGACTATCGGGGACTCGCCGCAATCTTCGCGGCCGTCATCAACCTGCTGTCCGGCATGCTCGCCCCGCTGGCATTCCTGCCGGGCCCGATCCGCGACGCCGCCGCAGTGCTGCCATTTCGCGCGGTGCTCATGACGCCGAATGAGATTTACCTGGGTCACGTCCCCATCTGGCAGGGTCTCGGCCTCCAGGTGGTCTGGATCGTGATCCTGATCTCCGCCTGTCGCTACGTGCTCGGCCTCGGCGAGCGTCAACTGGTGGTGCAGGGTGGTTGATGCGAGTCACGTAATCCAGGACATTCGTGTCGCGTTCCGGATCGCCGCGCTCAGGTTGCGCGGACAGATGCAGTACCGATCCTCGTTCTTCATGCAAATCTTCGGCAATTTCACCGTCAACTTCGCCGAGATAATCGTCCTCTGGGCCCTCTTCCAGCACTTCCACAACCTCGGCGGCTGGAATCTCCAGGAAGTCGTCTTCCTGCACGGCCTGTCGATGGTCATGTTCTCGCTGGGAGACACCGTCTCCAACGGCATCCAGACGGTGCCGGACCTTATCCGCGACGGCAACTTCGATCGAACGCTGGTGCGCCCGATGTCCGCGTACATTCAGTCAACTGTCAACGAGGTCTCGCTCCGACATATCGGCCACCTCGCTCAGGGGATCCTTCTCCTCGGAATCGGCATCGCGACGGTTGACACGACATGGACGCTCCCCAAGGTCACGTACATGGTGGTGGTCATCATCGCCGGATGCGCCCTGTTCACGGCGGTGTTCACGATCGAGGCGATCATCAGCTTCTGGACGGTCAACTCCATCGAGGCGATCAACGCCTTCACCTATGGCGGTTCCGATCTCGGTCAATACCCCCTGCACATCTTCCAGCGGGGCCTTCGGTTCATCTTCCTGGTCCTCATCCCGATCGGATTCCTGACCTACTATCCCTCGCTCTACTTTCTGGACAAGCCGGATCAACTGGGACTGCCGTCATTCGCCCCTTTCATCGCTCCCTTCGCCGCCGCTGGCTTCTGCCTGGTCGTCGGGTTGGGGTGGAGCATCGCCATTCGCCACTATCGCTCCACCGGAAGCTAGCCAGGAGATTCCATGGAACGTCCGATCATCAGCGCGCGTGACCTTACCAAGTCCTTCTGGCGCCGTACCCACCGCCGGGGCATGCTCGGCGCCATGCGCGGTCTTGTCGACCGGAGCGGAACGCGGGTGGACGCCGTCTCCAACATCTCGTTCGATGTCCCGGCCGGCGAGATCCTGGGCTACATCGGGCCGAATGGCGCGGGGAAATCCACAACGATCAAGATGCTGACGGGCATCCTGGTACCCACCAGTGGTGAAGCGACCGTGGCGGGGCTGGTTCCCTGGAACCAACGCCGCCAGCTTGCCTCCAACATCGGCGTGGTCTTCGGTCAACGAACGCAACTCTGGTGGGACCTTCCCCTGTCCGAATCGCTGGAGCTGCTTCGCTTCATCTACCAGGTGCCGGCCGAGAGGTTTGAGCACAACTACTCGATGGCAAAGGAACTGCTCGAACTTGGCCCCTTCCTCGACACGCCCGTGCGCCAACTTTCGCTCGGTCAGCGGATGCGCGGAGACCTCGCCGCGGCGCTCCTCCACGAGCCGCCCATCCTCTATCTCGACGAGCCGACGATTGGACTGGACCTGGTCGCCAAGACCCGCATCCGCGACTTCCTCGCCGAACTCAACGCCCAAACCGGTGTCACGATCCTGCTGACGACCCACGACCTGGCCGATATCGAGCGGCTCTGCAGCCGCATCATCGTCATCGATCACGGCCACATCGTGCACGACGGCAGCATCGAGCGGCTTCGCGCCGAGCACGCGACCTCACGGCAGCTGACGATCGACTTCGACGAGTCGCCGGACATCGACGACATTCGCGCGTCCGCGCCGGTCTCCCTCGTCAGCCACAACGGCCCCCGCATCCGGGTCGCGTTCGACCGACATAAGCAAAGCGCGCCTGAGGTCATGGCGATCATGGGCCGCTACGGAACGATCCGGGACCTGAGCATCGAGGAGCCGGACATCGAAGACCTCATCCAGCACCTGTACAACGCCTCGGCGCCAGCGTAGCCGCGCGATCGGGTGGAGTACCATTGATGGAACAACATGGCGTCCCAATGGAGTGGTATTTCCCGTGTCAACCGAAGCGGCCATCGAAATCACCTGTCAGACCTGCGACACCACGTTCCTCGTTCCGGCGGCGGAGCGCCAATTCCGGCAATCGCGGAATCTCGAGGATCCCGTGACCTGTCCCGACTGCCGGGTGCGGGAGCGAACGGCGCGAAACGCCGAGCTGATCGCGATGTACGAGCAATCCGGCAGTCAGTTGTTTACCTCCACGGACACCAGCGCAACCCGAAGCGGTTCCCGCCGGGATCGAGGTGCCGGCCGGGCGAATGGCCATCGCCAGATGTACAACACCGTCTGCGCCCAGTGCGGATCCGAAACACAAGTCCCGTTCGTCCCTCGCGGCGACCGGCCGGTCTACTGTCGGGACTGCTTCAACGCCCGCAAGGGACGCTGAGTCGACCTTTCAGGAGCCTGAACGACAACGACCCCGCCAAGAGCGATCCTGGCGGGGTCGTTTGCATGGCGCGAGTGTCGGCTAGGCGGTGATCTCCGAGGCGAACTTGTCCTCGGCCTCGGTGACGCATTCGTCGGTGATGGTGATCATCGTGTCGATTTCGTCCTTCGTTACCACCAGCGGCGGCGCGAAGTGGATGACCTCGCCAGTCACGCGGGTCAGGAAACCACGTTCACGCAGCCGGTCGGAGAGCCACTTCGGGAACTTGGACGTCTTGTCCCACTTCGCCTTGGTCGACTTGTCCGGGGTGACCTGAATGGCGTTCAGCATACCCAGACCGCGAACCTCGGCCAGGACTGGATGACTGAGCAGTTCAGTCATGCGATCGCGAAGGTACACGCCCATGTCGTCGCCGTTCTGAACCAGGTTTTCGTTCTCGAAGATTTCGAGGTTCTTGAGGGCGGCCACGGCCGCGACCGGATGGCCACCGAAGGTCAGCAGGTGGCCCAGGCCGATCATTTCCTGCTTGGTGAAGACATCGAACACGTCTGGCCGCACGATCGCCGCCGCCATGGGCGCGTACCCGGACGTCAGGCCCTTCGCGATGGTCATGATGTCGGGCACGAAGCCGAAGTGCTCGGTGGCGAACATCTTCCCGGTTCGGCCGAATCCGTTGATCACCTCGTCGGCGATCAGCAGAACTCCGTGCCGGTCGCAGATTTCGCGCAGCATTTTCCAGTAGGTCGCCGAGGGAACGTGGACCCCGGCCGCGCTGGAAATCGGTTCGCCGATCACCGCCGCGACCGTTTCCGGCCCCTGATTCTCGATCTCCTGCTCGACGTACTTCGCCGCCATGATGTCGGCTTCTTCGCCCTCGAGCCCGAAGTCGGAGCGGTACTTGTTGGGATGGGGAACGTGGGAGACACCGTACATGAACGGACCGAAGAACGCCTCGTTGCGCATCGCGGTCAGGCTCATAGCGCCGTGCGTCATGCCGTGGTACGACCCACGTCGGGCAATGATCTTGTACCGGCGAGGGAAGCCCCGCATCGCCTGGACCTGCTTGGCGATCTTCATCGCGGTCTCGACCGCCTCAGAGCCACCCGAACAGAAGTACACGCGGGAAAGGTCGCCAGGAGTGATCTCGGCCAGCTTGCTCGCGAGACGCACGGTGGGTTCGGAGGTGTACGCCTCGGCGGAGACGTAGGCCAGCTTCTTCGCCTGCTCTCCCATCACCTCCCCGATTTCGGCGCGGCCATGACCGGCGTTGACGACCCAGAGTCCCGAGATGCCATCGATGTACTCGCGGCCATGGATGTCCCAGAGCTTCGAGCCCTTGCCCTCGGCGAACACCCGCATGCCATCGCTCTCCGCCATTTCCACCCAGGGAAGCGAATGGGCCCAGACATGGTCCCGAGCGATGCGATCGACCTCACTGGCCGATGACGTGGTGTCCCTGGACGTTTCCTGCGTTACCACCCTTGTTCCTCCTGGATACGATAGTGCTCCGGACACCGGACCACATGGTGCGTCGAGTTCCCCAATTGCCGGATAGTATCGCCGGTGTGGGCGACCAAAGCATACCAACTGGCACCTCCACCCCGCGACGGAGTGATCCAGCCATGCCATTCGAGACGGAGTGCTACCATCCTCTCAACAGGTAGCGCTCCGTTCGCCAGTGGTGTCGCGGAGCCCAGCGTCCCAGTTAAGAAAGGACTCACACGTGCCCGCACAGACTCCCGCATCGCGTCTGGTCATCGATTACCGGAACGCAACCGCCGCCGCCGTGGGCGAGCAGCACGGCGTATCGGAGGCGGAACTCGACGCCATCGCGCCAACCGTCCAGGCCGAGCACAACCGCATCACCAGCGAACACGCGTCGCAGGTGCAACGCTGGCAGGACCTGCCGGACAACATCGCCCTCGCCGACGAGATCGCGGAGTTCGCGGCCGACGCGCGGGAACGGTTCACCGACTTCATCCTGATCGGCATCGGCGGTTCCTCTCTTGGCGCCATCGCCACGATCCAGGCGCTCACCCATCCCTTCCGCAACCTGCTGCCCGCCGAAGAGCGCGTCGGCCCCCGATTCTTCGTGCTCGATAACCCGGACCCCGAAAAGGTCCGCGCCACGCTGGACACCGTCGACCTCTCGAAGACCCTGGTCAACGTGGTTTCCAAGAGCGGCCAGACAGCCGAAACCGCCGCCAATTTCCTCGTCGTGCGAGACGCCATGTACAACGCACTCGGCGCCGAGCAGGCCCGCAAGCAGATCGTGGCGACCACCGATCCAGAATCCGGGCTCCTGCGGCAGATGTCGGACAAGGAAGGCTACCGAACCTTCCCGGTGCCACCGGGGGTCGATGGCCGCCAGACGGTGCTGAGCGCGGTCGGGCTGTTGCCCGCGGCCCTCGCCGGCGTGGACATCCATGGAATGCTGGCGGGAGCGAGAGCGCTCCGCGAACGGGCCTCATCCGGCGATGTACGGCTCAACCCCGCCTACCTCCTGGCCGCCCTCTCGGTGCTGAGTGACCAGAAGCACGGCAAGTCGATGCTCGTCACCATGCCGTACGCCGACAGCCTGTTCGGCCTGTCCGACTGGTTCCGGCAGCTCTGGGCGGAAAGCCTCGGCAAGAAGCTGTCGGTCGATGGCTCGGTCGTCAACGCCGGCCAGACCCCGATCAAGGCGCTCGGCGCGATCGACCAGCATTCGCAGATCCAGCTCTACACCGAAGGGCCAAACGACAAACTGGTCCAGTTGATCGCCATCGACGACTACCGCGACTCTGTTCAGATCCCATCCCCGCCCCAGGACATCCCGGAACTCGGGTACTTCGAAGGCGGCGAGTTGGGGCAGTTGCTGGACCGGGAACGACTGGCGACCTCCTGGGCGCTCACCAGCGCCTCCCGCCCGAACTTCACGATCACCATTCCAACCATCGACGCCGGCATCATCGGCGAGTTCTTCTATCTGTATCAGTTGCAGACCGTCATGGCTGGAGCGTTGTACACGGTCAACCCGTTCGGCCAGCCAGGCGTGGAGGCCGGAAAGAACGCGACCTACGCGTTGATGGGTCGGGAGGGCTACGAGGATCTGAAGTCCGAGTTACTGGCGGAGCCGGAAGACGCCAGTTCCTACGTCAACCGCCCATAGGCATCAGCGGCCCGGGCCCGGAAGGCAGGCGCCTTTCGGGCCCGGACACCAGGTCCCACGCGGGATCGAACCTCGCCTTCGACACCACGATGCACAACCCTCCCCACTCGATCAGCCATTTTGGACACAACCCGGTAGAATGAAAGGCACATGAAAAGCGGCTTTGCCGGCGGTCTATGCCTCCGGCGGCGTTTCCGTGCTTGCCTTTCACATCGCCAGGATCTTCCGTGTCTACGCAATTCCCCGTGACTCGCCTCATCCTCTACACACTCGCGGTGATCGCGGTACTGGCGCTTGCCTGGACAATCATCCAGATCAAGTCGATCATCTTCGTCCTCATGATCGGCATCATCTTCGCGGCGGCCATCGAACCACTCGTGTTCCGCCTGCGCCGCGCCGGCTTCAAACGGGGCCAGGCGATCCTCCTCGTGTACGCCTTCCTCCTCGCTGTCCTTGGCGGCGGCCTGTACCTGATCGTGCCCCTCATCGTCGAGCAGTTCGCCTCCCTCGATAAGGCGATTCCGGACATGTTCGACAAGCTTCGCGAGCGGGCGCTGGCCAGCGATAACGCCATCATCAGCCAAACCGGCTACGCCACCCTCTGGCGCATCCAGAACACCTACATCAAGATTCGAAACTCCCCCGAGATCGGCCAGGATCAGGCCGTTGGGGCGGCAACGTCCGCCATCGGCATCCTCTTCACCATGGTGTCACTCCTGATCGTCGCCTTCTACTGGATGACCGAGAAGGCCACCATCAAGCGTGTGATCCTCGGGCTGTTCACCCTGCGGCACCGGGCCCGGGCCCATGAGATCTGGGACGAGATCGAGTTCCGGATCGGCGGCTGGACCCGCGGCCAGCTCGTCCTCATGATCATCATCGGCATCTGCTCTGGCGTGGCCTACTGGGCCATGGACCTCCGCTTCTGGCTCGCGCTAGCGATCTGGGCGGGGGTCACGGAAGCCATCCCGTTCATCGGGCCCTTCATCGGCGGCGGCACCGCCGCCCTGTTCGCGCTGGCGGATTCACCCGAGAAAGCGCTGTGGGTGATTCTGTTCGCGACGATCCTCCAGCAGTTCGAGGGCGCGTTCCTGGTCCCCCGTGTCATGAAGAACGCCGTTGGCATGAGCCCGCTCACCGTGGTGCTCGCGGTCCTGATCGGCAACGCGCTCGCCGGTCCGCTCGGGTCGCTGCTGGCAATCCCCATCGGCGCCGCGGTTCAGGTGCTTGTCAGCAACCTGCTCCGTGGCCGGGATGACCGGCTCGTCGACGAACTGAGCAGCATGGATATCGCTCCCCTCTCGCCAGCACAATTCGGGTCACCGTTCGCCCCCACCGAGAGTTCCATCGCCCGGATCAGGAGAGGGATGACCAGTTCTGGCAAGGCTCCGCTCCGGAGCTCGAACCGCGACGATCCGGAGTCCGCCCAGACATGAGTTTTCGTCGCCGTCGCACAATCGATAGCATTCCGGGGGGTCCAGCCATGTCGGAAGCATCGAAGGAAGTCACGTTCAGGACGATCATCGCCCTCTTTGACGACATCATCGACTCCGAGCACGCGCTCACCGCCCTCCGGAAGAGCGAGCAACCGTCGGAGGGGATTTCGGTCATCCTCCGCGAACGAGTGCTCGATCCCGATCCAAACGTTCGGTATGAGACCGTCCTCTCGCGAGTCATCGCTTCCTCCGCCCTGGACGCGGTCGGCAGCTGGCTCCAGGGTCTCGCCTCGCTCATCCTCCCTGACCGAGCCAGTTACCTGGTCGCCGGTCCGATCGGCGCGGTCCTCGCCACGATCAAGGACGCCGGTCCCCACTCGGAAGACATCGCGACCAGCGACACCAGGGAAGCCAGCGACTCCAGCCGCCAATTGAGTCGGGCCGTCTCGGCGTTCGGCTTCAGCCATGACGAAGCGCAGTACGTCGAGGCGCGCGTGGTCGCTGGTTCACCGCTCATCGCGGTGACCTCCGGCGACGCCGACATCCTTCGCCTGGCTCACAAGACCTTTTCCCAGTTCGACGCGGTGCATGTCGGACTCGCGCGAACCGAGGCGACGATTCATCGCACGGCCTCGCGCCTGCTGGTGACGGGCCCCGACGGTGGAGGCTCGGTGGTCATCGCCGACGCCATCGCGCCGCTCCGCCGCCTTACCAGCGACGGTGGTTGGCGCAACCACTCGATCGACCTTCGCGGCCGCCAGGCGGTGAGCCCATCCGGTGAAACCCTGGGCACCGTCAGCGATGTCCTGTTCGAGCACCATCCCGAGCAGGATGACGACGGGGCCTCCCGCAACGCGGCCGACAGGCGAAACGTCACGATCCGTTATGTCCTGCTCGACGTTGGCGGATTCCTCGGCATTCACAGTCGCAAGGTCGCCGTGCCATCCGAGATCGCCGACACCAGCGGTTGGACCATCAACATCGACTCGACCCGGTCGGAACTCAAGTCCGCTCCGCGCTTCGACTCACTGGCTCCGCTTAGTCGCCAGGACGAGGTAACCATTCGCGCGTACTTCGGCGTGAGCCACTACTGGCTCAACGGTTCGGACCGCAACCAGAACTGACCGCCACGCCATCCACGAGCAAAATGACCCGGCCATCTCCCAGACGGCATAACGGGGCCGGCATTGAGCCGGCCCCGTTCCAGCTGCTTCCCCTGATTGAGTTCTACCCTGAGACCGGCGTGTCGTCGGTACGTCGCATCACGCTGAGGATGCGCTGCCAGGGTGGAGCGCCCTGCTCGGCGAAGATGACCTTGCCATCCTTGCCGACGATCACCACCGACCGCTGGATGCCCTCGCCGCCCGGCTTGAGCGCCCCATAGGCCCGGGCCACGTCGGCGTTCTCGTCAACCAGCAGGTCGAAGGTCAGTCCATGCTCCTTGCGGAACGCCTTGTGGCTCTCGGCGTCACCTGGGTTCACCCCGATCGGCTCGATCGCCGCGCCGCGCAGGTGCTCGAGGTTCTTGCGAATCTGGATGAGCTGGTCCGTGCAGCCGGGCGTGAAGTCCTTGGGATAGAAGACCAGCATCGCCCGCATGAACCCACGAAGATCGGCCAGGTGAAACTCCGCGCCTTCGTCGTTCAACACCCTGAAGTCCGGGGCCTCCGCCCCAACCTCGATCAGGGTCGTTCCGTCGTTATCCATCTATGGCACCGCCAGCATTCGGTCAAGCGCGACTCGCGCCTCGGAAGCGATCACGGGGTCTACCGTGATCTGGTTGACAAGTTCACCCTCCACCAGGTGCTCGAGCACCCAGAGCATGTAGGCGGGATGAATCCTGTACATCGTCGAGCACGGGCAGATCACCGGATCGAGGCAGAAAATCTTCTTGTCCGGCATCTCGGCCTGGAGCCGGCGGACGAGATTGATCTCCGTGCCAACCGCCCATGTCGTGCCAGATGGCGCCGCTCGCACCACATCGATGATGTACTCGGTGGAGCCATCCAGGTCGGACGCCTGCACCACCGGCAACGGGCACTCCGGATGCACGACCACGTTCACATCCGGATAGTCGCGGCGGGCCTGCTCGATCTGCTCGACCGAGAACCGGGCGTGCACCGAACAGTACCCCTTCCAGAGGAAGACAACGGCGTTCCGGAGCTGCTCCTCGGTGTTCCCGCCGAGCGGCTGGAACGGGTCCCAGACCACCATGCGGTCCTGGGGAATGTCCTTCCGAACCGCGGTGTTGCGGCCCAGATGCTCGTCTGGAAAGAAGAAGATTCGCTCGCCACGCTCGAACGCCCAGTCGTAGACCCTGGATGCGTTCGACGATGTGCAAACGATCCCGCCGTTTCGACCACAGAATGCCTTCAGCGTCGCCGCCGAGTTCATGTAGGTCACCGGCACGATCCCCTCGATGCCGAGGCCCTTCAGGGTGGACCAGGCGGCCTCGACGTCCTCGGGCTTCGCCATGTCGGCCATCGAGCAGCCGGCCTCGAGATTGGGGAGGATCACCTTCTGGTCGGGCTGTCCCAGGATAACCGCGCTCTCGGCCATGAAATGCACGCCACAGAACATGGTGTACTCGGCCTCGGTCTGCGTGGCGGCCATCTGCGACAGCTTGTAGGAGTCGCCCTGGAAATCGGCGAACTGGATAACCTCGTCGCGCTGGTAGTGGTGACCAAGGATCGTCAAGCGGCTGCCCAGTTGTTCGCGTAGCTCTCGAATCTTCTGGTCGCGAATCTCCGCGTCCATCTTGAAGTACGACCGGTCGATCTTCTGCTGCCGAAGCGGCCCGACGCCGTACGCCTTCAGCTGGTCATACGCGCCAGTGCCCTCTTCCGGCACGCAGGACGCTGGTTCGAGTTGCGGTTCCACGAGCCACAATGTCGGCTTGTCGCCCGCCTTCACGGCAGCCGGCGAATCGGTCGTGGGCCACATGGTTTTGTTGAGTGTTTCAGTGTTGACCACCATACGGTGATGTCTCCTCGCACGATCGAGATCGTGCTGAATGGACCGCTCCGGTCCATCGAATTCGCGATATGATATGAGCGTCCATGAGTAATTGTCAACATGACACTAAGTCGAGATTTGAGCCTATTCTGACGCATACCAATAGTAATTGTCAATATGACACTAAGTCCTCCCCGGAGTCTGGATCCGGGTCTCGTGAATCGATGGTTGCCTGTACTATCTGGAAAGCGAAAATGTCCGACGCCTCCCGAGCCAGGAATCCACCATGCCGAATACATCGCTCCGCATTGGCCTCCAGCTTCCAGAAGTCGAATACGTCGCGTCATGGTCCGAATACGTCGACATGGCCAGATTGGCCGAGGACGCCGGGTTCGACTCCCTGTGGATGGGTGATCACCTGCTCTACCGGAACCCCGGACAGCCCACCACCGGGCCGTGGGAGTGCCTCACGGTGCTCACCGCGCTGGCGACGGTCACGTCCAGGGTCGAGCTTGGCCCGCTGGTGCTCTCCACCTCGTTCCGCAATCCGGCGATGACCGCCAAGATCGCAGAGACCATCGACGAGATTAGTGGCGGCAGGTTCGTGCTCGGACTCGGGGCCGGTTGGAACCAGGCGGAATACGCCGCGTTCGGATTTCCGTTCGGCCATCGCTTCGCGCGGTTCGCGGAAGCGTTCGATATCATCCATTCGCTTATTCGCACCGGCGAAGTGGACTTCTCCGGCACCTATTACGAAGCCAGCGAATGCGAGATCGTTCCACGCGGTCCCAGAGCCGGTGCCATGCCGATCCTGATCGGCTCCACCGGCGAGCGCATGCTCCGGCACACGCTCGATCGCGCCGATCAGTGGAACATCTGGTACGCGGACTACGGCAACTCACCGGATGGCCTCGCGCCATATCTCGATCGAGTGGACCGCGTCTGCCGCGAACTGGGGCGAGATCCGGAAACACTCGAACGATCGGCCGCCGTGCTCGTCACGGCGCCGGGCGGCTCCACACGGTCGACCGGCGCCCACCACGAGCGGTTCATCCCAGGCATCACCGGCGATCCCCAGGAGGTTGGGCAACAGCTCGCGGCGTTCTCCGCCGCTGGCATCAGTCATCTCCAGGTGGTGCTGGACCCAATCACGCCTTCGGCCATCGAATGGCTGCGGCCCGCGCTCGACCACGCCAGGACCATCGCATCGGGAGCATCATGAATTCCATCCAACGCTATCACCGACAGCACCTCATCCTCGACGCCGACGACACGCTCTGGGAGAACAACATCTACTTCGAGCGCGCGTTCGAGGACTTCGTCAGATTCCTTGATCACGAGCACCTCACCAGTTCCGAGATTCAGGTCATACTCGACGAACTGGAAATCGCCAACCGCGCCACGCACGGATACGGTGCCCGCGCCTTCGCGCGTAGCTTGAGAGACACGTTCCAGCGAATCGTGGGTGTTCCGGACAACCATCCTGACCTGGACACCGCCGAACAACTCGGCCTCCGAATCCTCGAAGACCCCTTCGACCTGATGGAAGGCGTCGCCAGCACGCTTTACGCCCTGCACGGACATCACAGGCTCTACCTGCTGACGAAGGGCCACGATGTCGAGCAACGGCCCAAGATTGAGCGGTCGGGCCTCGAAGACAGGTTCGACGCGGTCATCATCACGCCGGAGAAAACACCCGAGACCTACCAAAACACGGTCGACAGCCTCGGGATAGATCCTTCCGAGACCTGGATGATCGGGAATTCGCCGCGTTCGGACATCAATCCGGCGCTCGCCGCTGGCTTGAACGCGGTCTACATTCCCCACCCGCGCACCTGGCACCTCGAGGTAAAACAACTCGCGACGCCACCCACCACCGACCGGCGTCTCCTTCAACTCGAGCGTTTCAGCCTGCTCCTGAATGTCTTCGTCCCCACCTACGGCAAGTGACGCCGGCTCCGCCGTGATTGGCCGGCCCCGTCACGATCGGTACGGAGATTCTCCCCGGCCGCGATCCCATCGTGTCGAGGCGAGTGCAAGCCCCGACATGGGTCTCCCTTCCCGGAGTAAGTGTGAGACCGTCGCGGCTCCCAACCCAGGCTACCCTCGCCCCTTGCGCTTAGCGGTTGCCGCCACGGCCGTAAGCCATTATTCCTGTACGGACATTGAGGAAACGCCATCCGATAGGGCTAGTTGCCTCACGAAATAATCTGGCAACCTTCAGGGCAATAGCGTAGGATCAAGCCAGTGGGGCCTGTGCCTGACAGGCACAATTCAATTGCTACAAGCTATACAGACTGGTTGGACTTCGTGCGCAAGATTTCGGCATGCGTGTTCGTTGCGCTGCTTATCGCGGCAATCGCGCCCAATATTCCTTATCCTGGCAACGCGAGCATCGCGGTGGCGCAGACCCCCTCGGCGACCACGACCGACCGGTTGAACCTGCGCGGGGGGCCGGCTCTGTCGTACCCCGTGATCGCGGTAATCCCGCTCGCCGCGAGCGTTTCGCTGAACGGCCAGGAAACGAACGGATTCCAGTCGGTGACGTGGTCCGGCCAGTCTGGATGGGCGTTCGGAACGTACCTCTCCATCGACACACCAGCTCCCGCCCCGTCCCAGACCGCCACGACCACCGACCGCCTCAACCTTCGCCGCGAGCCTTCATTGTCGGGCGCGGTGATCACCGTTCTGCCAATCCAGGCGATCGTGACCCTGACGGGTGAATCGCGCAATGGTTTCAGGCAGGTCACCTGGGGCGCGTACAGCGGATGGGTCTCGACCGACTACCTGAGCAGTGGCGGCTCCACACCGCCACCGCCCGTGGTCACTCCCAGTCCCAATGGCCAAACCACTGAAAACGTGAACCTCCGAACCGGCCCCGGACTCCAGCACTCGGTGATCAGGGTGGTCCCCAATGGCACGCGCGTTGTGCTGACTGGGCAATCCTCGAACGGATTCCGCTCCGTCTCCGTGAATGGAACCACGGGCTGGCTCTCCGCGGACTACGTGGTCGCCGACGCCGCGGCGCCCGCCCCCACCGAGAAGGTCACCACCACCGATCGTCTGAACCTGCGGTCCGGGCCGAACACCACCTCAGCTGTTCTGGCGGTAATTCCGAATGGCGCTTCGGTGGAACTCACCGGGCAGTCATCGAACGGCTTCCGGTCGGTGTCCTATGCCGGTCGCAAAGGCTGGGCGTTCGAGGCATACCTGACGATTCCCGCCACCCCACCTCCACCGCCACCACCGCCCGTGGTCGAGGACGCGCCATTCGACGTGACCAACACCATCATTGGCCCGGCCCGCGGCAGCGCGGAACAAGCTCTCGAATATGCCCGCCAGCGTGGCGCGCTGCGCATGGACCAGGTCACGCTGTACATCACGGAGATTTATCGCCGGGCGCCACAGGTCGGGTTCGACCCCGCGCTGCTGGTCGCCCAATCCGCTCTCGAAACGAACTACTGGCGGAGCGACTGGTGGGTGAATCGTCTGAACCCCGCTGGAATCGGAATCAACGGTGATCCCGCGCAGGAAGCAGCGAGTGCCTACTTTGCCTCCGGTACGATTTCCGCCCGGGCCCAACTCGCGCACATGCACGCCGAGGTCATTGGCAATCGCCTGCCACTTCCCCCTGTCCTGCAGGGGGTCGATCCCACCTACCAGCGGGTGTTCGCCGCCGGGTGGGCCGGAACCATCGTCACGCTCGAAGACCTCTCCGGCACCTGGGCGGTGGATCCTCGCTACCATGAAAAGATCGTCGTGCGGGCAATCGCTATCTTTGGGCAATAGCCATCCGGGCCTGGGCGGAGGGGAGACGCACGGTGATGGCGGTGCCCTCCCCCAGCGTTGACTCGGCCCACACCTGACCTCCCTGCATCTGAACCAGGTGCTGCACGATGCTGAGCCCCAGTCCCGCGCCACCCTTCTCCCCGATCTCCTCGCCCTGGTAATAGCGATCGAAGATTTTCTCAAGCACGTCCGGCGGTATTCCCACCCCGGTATCCCGCACGACGATTCGCACCCAGGAAGGGTCCGGATCGCTCTGGACCTGGATGATCACCAGCCCGCCAGCCTGAGTGTGCCGGATCGCGTTGTGGAGGAGGTTGTTGATCACCTGGGTGATTCGCGTTTCATCGCCCAGCGCGTCGGGCACGTCCGGATCAACCTGAGCGTTCACGCTCACGCGTCCGGTCTTCAGCGCGTATGGGCGAACACTGGCGACCGCGTCATTGGCGAGATCCCCCGCCGAGACCGGGATACGCTCGACGGGCAGGACGCCTTCCTCAATCCGCGACGACGTAAACAGGTCCTCGATCAACCGCGAGAGCGTCTGGACCTCATGCTCGATCGCGGCGAACGACGTCTCGGTCGCGATCGCATCGCCACCGTCCGAGTGCATCTGCGCATCCAGATGCCCCTTGATCACGGCGATCGGCGTGCGAAGGTCGTGCGAGATGTTCGCCACGAACGCCCGGCGCTGGCGCTCGGCCGCGCCGAGCTGCGAGGTCAACGCGTTGAAACTCTCGGCGAACCGGCCCAGTTCATCCTCGGTGATGACCGCCACCTTCTGATCGAACCGACCGGCGGCGATCGCGTTCGAGCCCGCCTCCAGTTCGGATATCTGGTTGAGCAGTTTCCTCGAAACCACCATCGCGGCAATGCGCGCCACGATCACCCCACACAGGGTGATGAGCGCGATCTGGATCAGCACGAACACGGTGATCATGGCGAACTGGGGCACCAGTTCGTAGACATCGACCGGCTGATAGCCCGCGAGGATGATGATGCTCAGCAGCAGCACGAAGCCGCCCGCGGCGTAGACGAATGTGCTGGCCGTCACCGCCGCCAGGTGCGATACGGCGAGCCGCATCCTGATCGACCGGCGCATCCGTTGCCGGAGGGTCGGCCGTCTCCGCGACTCGTGATGGTCGATCACCGCTGGGGCCTGGCCGTGAAGCGATATCCGACGCCCCAGACGGTCTCGATGTAGTCGCCAGGCGACTCGGCGCCGCCGAGCTTTTTGCGCAGGCGCTGAATATGGCTGTCAACGGTGCGGTCGAAGACCACGGCGTCGCCGCCCCACACCTCCTCGAGCACGAATTCGCGGCTGAACACTCGTCCAGGATTGCTCGCCAGCAGGCGCAGCAGCGCGAACTCGGTGGCGGTCAGGGACACCATGTCGCCCTGGCTGATCACCTCGTGGGCCGCCACGTTGATCGTGAGGTCCGGAAACGTGATCGTCTCGTCAACCGGCTTCGGGCTGGAATGCTCGCGAATCATCGCCGTTCGCCGGAGGATCGCCCCGACCCGCGCCTGAAGTTCGCGCATGGAAAACGGCTTGGTCAGGTAGTCATCCGCTCCCAGTTCCAATCCGAGCACCTTGTCCAGCTCGGTCGACCGGGCGGTCAACATCAGAATCGGGACGGACGCGGTTGCCCGGATTCGCCGGGTCACCTCGATCCCGTCGAACCCGGGCAACATGATGTCGAGTAAAACGATGTCCGGTTCGAGCGTCAGGGCCGACTCGACCGCGGTCGGGCCGTCGTGCGCGACGCTGACCCTGTGACCCGCCCCTTCCATCTCACGACGGATCAATGCTTCCAGTTCGAGTTCGTCTTCAACGATCAAAACGTGCGCCAATGCCCCGCTCACCCTTCCCCTGCGACTTGAGAACGCCACTGGCGCGAACACCAGTGGCCCAGATTCGTTACGCGGCGTTTGGCCGGTGGTCATCGACCGTGTCCATCAGTCCGCCTTGCATGACGGTCAGCTTCGGACGGGCCGGTCGCTCCGAAAGTATTTCAATGACCATTGGCGCCACCGCGGTGGCAACGAAGAGCAACGATACTCCAGTGACGATGATGGCGGGGATGATGTACATGTGAACGCCTCTCCTTTGAGGTCAGGCGGTGTTATCCGCCTCGCTGTTTCTTACTGATTTCAGTATCACGTCCATCTGTTGTGCGCCGTTCGCCGAATCATCGCGATATCTTGACGATATGTGGCGAAAGTGTTGCGTCCACGCCGTTTCAGCGTGGATATCCGCCGCCAGAATCAGGGCAACC
Organism: Chloroflexota bacterium; assembly: GCA_023389575.1. GTDB lineage: Bacteria > Chloroflexota > Chloroflexia > Thermomicrobiales > UBA6265 > JACCYX01. The sequence continues at coordinate 121,071 of JAEWEG010000066.1, forward strand.
AGCCGGTCACCGTGTCCCAGCCGTCCATGAGGTCGTTGCTCACCCTTCGGTAGCCATCGGCCAGATTGTTTGGGATCGCGATGGCCCGCATCGCCCCGGTCATGTCCAGGCCGTCAACCCATACCCATCCACTGATTGTCTCGCCACCCGCCTCGACCTCGATCGGCCACCATTCGAGACCCGTGCCGGATTCAGGCATTCCCGTTATGGCGACCTCGCTACCCATCGGCAAAGTTGCGATCAGCTCTGAGTCTTTGTCAGGACCGGTGCGAACGTTGAGGTTGTCGTTTACCGTCGCGCGCATCTCTGGTGCCATCCCGATAACTCCGTTGACCATCGAGCCCACGCCGTCGGTTCCCGCCAGGTTCACACCCACCACGGCCGTCACGATCGCCATCAGCAGGCACATGCGCCACATCACATGGCGAACCCGGGGTGAACGTCGCAATCGCTGACCGCCCGCAACCCAGGCCCGTCTCGCCAGGCCCGGCCCACGCGGCTCCTCGTCGACGATCTCGGGTTCGTCGTCGTCCGCGTCAGCATCGCCGGTGTCGCCAACCGACCGGGATGGCAGGAGCGCCGTCAGGGCGGAAAACATCCCACCGCCAACGTCGGTGGTGGTGTTGATTCCCCGGACCGCCGCCTGCGCGAATGCCCCAGCGGTCTCGAACCTGTCCGCCGGATGCTTCTCCATGGCGCGGCCGACCACGTCGTCCACCCAGACGGGCAACTCCAGGTCCGGCCGCACGTGGGACGGCGGTTCTGGTTCCACGTACCGGTGCATGTCGATCAGCGCCTGCTGTTCGGCCTCTCCCTGCAGCCCGGGCGCCTCGAAGGGCGGCCGGCCGGTGACCATCTCGTAAAACACACAACCCAGCGAATAGATGTCGGTCTGACCAGCGACCGGTTCCTTGTTCACTTGTTCCGGCGCGAGGTACGCGGCCGTGCCGAAAAGTTCCCCGCCAACATGGTCCTGGCGTGGCGCGAACTCCTGCGCCAGCCCAAAGTCGATCAGCTTCACCGCGCCATCATCGCCGAGCAGGATGTTCTGCGGCTTGAGGTCCAGATGCACCACCAGGCGCACGTGAATGGAGTCCAGCGCTTCCGTCACGTTGGTCAACACGCGCACCGCCTCTTCGAGATCCAGCGCGCCGTCCTGCTCGATGATGGACTTGAGCGTTCGCCCTTCGATCAGTTCAAGCACGAGCCAGGGACCATCCAGGAAGTTCCCGTAATAGCCAACCACGTTCGGATGCGACGCGAAGTTCGTCATCCGGCCCTCGTTATTGAAGCGCCTGATCGCCTCCGGGCTTTCCCTGTATCGCTCGTGCAGACGCTTCACGGCCACCGGCCGCCTCGTCGCGATTTCCCGCCCGCGATAGACCGTGGAGAGCCCGCCCTTGCCGAGCACCTCGTCGAGGTACACCTCGAATGCCCCCGCTATGACCACCGTGTTGGCAGTATTTGCTCTGGATGGGCTCTCGATCATGCCGGGCGAAGCACCTGGGTACAAGCTGGATACGTGGACGTCGTCGCGGGCAGATGGAACTGTCTTGCCTGTGCGTACACCTTCAACTGTATCAGAGGCCGATGCACGCTTCCCCGACCACCGATCCACCTAAAGCGGGCGCAAGTTGCCGCTCCCTTGCGGGATCGGTATGATGCCAGTCAAAGTCTCTGAGCCACATTCATGAAAGGATCAGGCATGAAGATTGGTGTGTTCACGGTACTGTTCGCCCAGCGCCCCTTCGAGGAAGCGCTCGACTACATCAAGGACGCTGGCGTCGAGGCGGTGGAAATCGGCACGGGCGGCGCTCCAGGAAACGCCCACTGCGACCTGAACAGCCTCGTCGACAACGCCCAGGCCCAGAAGGATTACCTTAGCCTGATCACTGGTCGCGGGCTCGAAATCAGCGCGCTCTCCTGTCACGGCAACCCGCTCCACCCCAACAAGGACGCGGCCCGAACCGACGACGAAACGTTCCGCAAGACGGTTCGCCTCGCCGAACAGCTTGGCGTGCAAAATGTGATCACCTTCTCGGGCTGTCCTGGTGACTCGGAGAACGCCAAATACCCGAACTGGGTGACATGTCCGTGGCCAACCGACTATGCCGACCTCCTCGAATGGCAGTGGAACGAAGTCGCCACGCCATACTGGGCCGACGCCGCGAAGTACGCATCCGACCACAATGTTCGGGTCGCGATCGAATTGCATCCCGGCTTCCTTGGCTACCACACCGAGTCGTTCTGGCGACTGCGTGAAATTGGCGGCGAGGCGCTCGGTGTCAACTTCGACCCTTCGCACCTGTTCTGGCAGGGCATGGATCCGCTCGTCTGCGCCCGAGAACTGAAGGACGCCATTTACCACGTCCACATGAAGGACACCTGGCTTGATCAGCCGAACATCCGGCGCAATGGCGTGCTGGATACGAAGCAATACACCGACGAGGTCAATCGCTCGTGGATCTTCCGCACGGTTGGATATGGGCACGGCCCAGAGTTCTGGCGCTCGTTCATTTCCGAACTCCGGATGGCCGGATACGATGGCGTCCTGTCCATCGAGCACGAGGACTCGTTGATGAGCATCAACGAAGGGTTCAACCGGGCGGTGGAATTCCTCAAGGATTGCGTCATCCGCGAGACACCCGGCGACGCCTGGTGGGTCTAGATTCCAGCAACACAACGAGGAGAGAAGCATGAGCGAAATCGGAGTAGGACTCGTCGGTTACAAATTCATGGGCAGGGCGCACTCCAACGCCTATCGCCAGGTCGCCCACTTCTTCGACGTGGACCCGACCCCTGTCATGCGGGCCATTTGCGGCCGTGACGCCGAAGCCACCCAGCGCGCCGCCGACCAGCTTGGCTGGGAGAGCATCGAAACCGATTTCCACGCCCTAGTCGCCCGGGACGACATCGGCCTGGTCGATGTCTCCACGCCTGGCTATACCCATCGCGACGTGGTGATGGCAGCCGTGGAAGCCGGAAAGCACGTGCTCTGTGAAAAGCCGCTGGCGAACACGCTGGTCGAGGCCGGTGAAATGCTGCAAGCCGCCCGCAAGGCTGGCGTCATCCATATGGTGAACTTCAACTACCGGCGGGTACCCGCCGTGCAGTATGTCAAGAAACTCATCGACGACGGCCGGCTTGGAGAAATCCGCCACTGGCGCGCCGTCTACCTCCAGGACTGGCTGGTCGACGAGTCCGTTCCGTTGGCCTGGCGCCTGAAGAAGGAACTGGCGGGATCGGGCGCGCTGGGAGATATCGGCGCGCACATTCTCGATCTGTCGCAATTCCTGGTCGGACCGGTCACGAAGGTTGTTAGCACGCTGGACACCTTCGTGAAGGAGCGGCCCGTCGAGGTCCAGAACTCAGGCGGCTCCGGGCTCAGTTGGGAAGCCGGAAGCGAGAAGGGCGAAGTCACCGTCGATGACTCGACTACCTTCCTCGCCCGCTTCGATAACGGCGCCACGGGCACGTTCGAGGCCACCCGCATGGCGGCGGGACGGCGCAACTTCAACAGCTTCGAGATCAACGGCTCGCTGGGCAGCGTGGTCTTCAACCTGGAGCGCCTCAACGAGTTGCAGGTCTACTTCCGCGAGGATGAAGCCGGTTTGCAGGGATTCCGCACCATCAATGTCACGGAGTCCGTCCACCCGTACACCGGCGCATGGTGGCCGTCGGGGCACATCATCGGCTGGGAACATACCCACACCCACGTTGTGAAGGACATGCTCGACGGCATCAAGTCGGGGACCAACCCGGCTCCGTCGTTCGAGGATGGCTACAAGAACCAGGCGGTTCTCGAAGCAGTGATCCGCAGCGCGGAGTCAGGCTCCTGGGAAGCGCCAGAACCGCTGCCCGAGTAGGCACAGCCCAGCGAGCCGAATGCGAGCGTGTGGCTGTGCGCACTTCTCACCCAACTACGACACCCGCAAAGGCGGCCAGGACTTCGGGCCGCCTTTCGCATGCGTCTCACCGGGTCAACGATGAGAACCGCTGCCTTGCGCCAACCGGCGCCGGTTTCGGATGGCGAGGGCGACACGGTCGCGCTCATCCTCGGACAGGATATCGAGCGCACCGTGCGGGTCCGGCACCGCCACGATCACGATCGCCTCATCATTGTCTCGGGCGATCGCTGCCTGGATCCGCCGGACGTGTGCCATCTGGATTACCTGCTCCTCGAGCCGATCGATGGAGTATTCGCCATCGAGGCGAGGATCGCGATCCAGCCCCATCGCTTTCGCGGTTGGAATCAGCTGCGCCATTCGCACATGATCCCGCGGGTTCGCCTCCGACGCCGCGATGAGTTCATCGATCACCGACATCCGCTCGACCACCTGCTGTATTCGGGCCCACATCTTCCGCTCGGGAATCCGCACGCCCACCCGCTCGACCCGGTTGAGGGCGGAGATGACCTCGGTATCGTCGTCCTGTCCCATGGCCTGTTGTAGCGCGTCCAGGGCCTTGTGCCCCTCGATCATCTTTCGCATTCGGCGTCGTTCCGGCGCGCTCAATCGCTCGGGAGCGCCTTCCGGTGGATCGATCAGGAGCTGCGACATGGCGCTCACATCGCGACGAGTCAGGGCCGCGCGCGCCTTCTCGAGCCACGCCAGCCGCCTGGTCGCCAACTCCACCCGGTCGAGCTTGTCCGCGTCGAGCAGGTCCGACCCCTCGAACAACTCGGCGTCATAGGCCGCGACGATGAGGAGGTCCTCGTCGGATTCGATGGCTCGGGAGAGCGCGGGCCACTCGATGGCCTGAAGCACCTTTCGAAGCGACGCCCGGTCCGTATCTCCAAGCACCACCAACCTCCCAGACATCGCCATGTCGGCGAGGACATCGGTATCGCCACGTCCAAGGGCGGATTCCAGTTCGTTGCGCACCTCGATCCGCTCGACGGCGAGCCTGGCTTGATTCCGCGCTTCCACACCGAGCGGTATCCGACGTACCGCCGCCTCCTCGGCCAGCGTTACCACGGACTGATCGCGGCCCTGCCGAGCCTCCGCCAGGATCCGCCGCTCGTAGCTCGCCGCCAGCACCGCTTCGACCTGCAACCGCACCAGCGCCGACATCTGGGCGTCCCCGATCTGGGACCAGATGCGGATCACCTCAGCCTCGTCGTTTCGATCCAGCGCCGCCTGCAACTCCGAGAGGTCTCCAGCGGATGTGCGTCCTGCCCGCTCCTCGTCCACCACGGAGTCCATGTCGAACCCCCATCCGAAATCGACGGTGGGCTCTGGCCAACCCGTCTCGGTGGCTGGTGGCGGATGTCGCCACCCCTGCGCCACGGATTGAGGTGGTGTCGCGGGTTCCGCCGGTGGGGCGTTCCACGAATCCGTGTAGTGCGCTCGCATCCGGGCAACAATCGGCGCGACATCCCACCCACTGTCGTCCACCGCGTCCGGCGCGGTGTCGAACTCCTCCGAAAGCTTGAGCCGGGGAATCAGCCGCAAGGCGTCCAGAATCGCTCGCCGGTCGCCATCGGCCGCCGAGGCAAGGCCATCCAGCAGACGCTGGGTCTTGACCGATGTGTCCCTGCGCGCTTCGATAAACGCTCGCGATGCCTGGAGGTTGGCCAGATCACGTTCCCTGAACAGGAGTGCTCCGGACAAGCCAACGGGTGGATCGCCGTGGCGAAGCCGCAGGCCAGGATTGTCGGCCAGCGCCGCCAGGGAGGTGACGATCACCAGTGCCGCGAATCCGTCCCGCAGGACGACATCGCGATGGAGCGTCGGGTGACGGTAGCCAGGTGAGCCATTGCCGACCGGGCCGAACGGCGAATCTCGCCAGGAGGCGGAGTCGAGGTCGACGCAGGCGAGTTGCCCATTCGCCCGCACCATGATGTTCTGCGCGGAGTAGTCGCCATGGAAGAACCCCAGTGGCTGCAACTCATTCCACATCTGGGTGAAGCCCGCGGAGAGCGCCCGAATAACCCCACAATTTCCTGCCTGGGTCGCCCGATCGATGCCAGCCAGCAACGTGGGACCGGGTATCCAGTCCATCGCGACGACCGCCACATGACTTCCCATTCGCTCGGCGAACCAGTCCGCGTGGTGCGGCAGAATCGTGATGGCGCCGGGCAATCTGGGGAGGTCGCGGGACGCCTGGAACTCGCCAAGCGAGGTGTAACGTACAGTCCAGTCCACGTCCTTGCCCGGGAGTGCTACGATACGTAAAGCAACGTAGCTCCCGTCCGTGCGCCGCAAGTGCGCCACCATCGCGTTGTTCCCCGCGACAACATGAGGTTCACCGGCCTGGTCTAGAACCGGCTTCGCGCGAAGTTCGGCGAGGACAGGAACGTGTGACCCGGCCAGTGCGTTCTGGAGGTGAGTACGTCTCTCCACCACATGCGTTCCCTTCGTCACTCGTGATCTCGGCGCCGGTCACTTCACATCTCAGGGCTGGCATCCGGTGCCCGATTCTCCTTCGATTGTAGTAGACATGACACAGCACATACATCGCGGCACCGTCTCGGAAAGGTAAGGGCCATTGCAACGCGGATCCAGAAACAGGCCACATGGCGGGACGACGGCGGATGACACCATGACTTCGGCGACCAACATCCGGCCCATCACCGATGCCTCGAATTCCCGGCACACGCCGGGCGATTCCTATGGCAGCATCTGGACCAGCGCTTCCAACGTCGCCTCCGAAATCGAAGGCATCGCGAGCTCGTTGAGCGAGGTGGACCAGCGATCCTCTTCCCGCCTTCGCGACCTTGGGAACGCGCTGTCCTCCGATGTTGGACGCGCCCGGTGGTCCGATGTCGATCTCCGCCGCGCCTTCAATACCGATCGCCTCTCCCATATGTATGCCGTCCGGCGCGAGGGTGGCTATGCCCCTCGCCGCATCGAGGTCGCGGACAAGGTGCGGAACGTGCTCGTGCTCGTCCCGATCTTGCTGACCTGGGCGGCGCTCGCGGAAGCTGCCCGGGCCTACGATCGCTTCCTCGCCGAGCACCCCGAGGAACAGGGAACCCCGTTCCTGCTGCTCTGGCAACGCGGGTTTGGCGGTGAGGCCAGCATCTTTTCACCGACGTTCTCAACGGTCGCCATCATCGACGCCGTGGTGATCATCGCCATGATCATTCTCACGTTCTATACCCACGGCCGCCGGGAAGAGCAGGAAGACATCATCGCGGACACCGCCGCGGCGTTCCAGACGGAGTTCGACAACGTCATGGCCGAGGCCGGAGTCATCCTGGCCGCCGATCGCGCGAATCGCCCGGCCCAGATCGCCGACAGCGTCGAGCGGCTGGCCGACCGGTTCGACCGAGGGAGCCAGGAACTGCTCACCCAGCTCCAGGTCGAACACGATCGGCTCGAACACCTCGCGACTCGCCGCGAACGGGAGTTCGCCGATTTCGGCAAGTTCGCCAGCGGCATGCGCGCGGGCGCGGAGGAAATGCATCGCCTGCTGGTCGATCTCAGGCAGGTGTCGTCTGGTCTCGAAACTGCCCTCCAGGATCTCGCCAGCGAGGTATCTGGCGCGGGCGACCAGCAACGATCCCTGTTGACGGCCGTCACCAGCCTCGAACGCATGACGTCATCGGCCATTCAGAGCGACCAGGCCGTCAACCGGCAACTCTCGCAGGCGGCCCGCAACCTGTCCGAGACCGCCGACAAGGCCATCACCGGCGCCGATCAGGCGGCCCAGGCCGGACGGATCGCCTCGGAGGCGGTCCGCAGCCTGGCTTCCATCGCCCAGGAAATTGCCGAGGGTCAGGAACGCGTGGATCAACTTGTCTCCGGCGACATGGATGCCAACAGCCTGCTGGCCGAGGCATTGAGGGCCAACGCGGCGAGTACCGAGAACACCACACGCTCACTGAACGACATCGGCGCCGGGTTCAACCGCATTCGCACGGAATTCGAGCGGCTCAGCGCCCAGACGGGACAGCATGCCGGCACGCTGTCGTCGCTCCTGGCCCAGCAATCCGATATCGCCCGCGACATTTCGAGCGTCGCCAAGGAACTCGGGTCGGCGGGGCTGACGACAGCCCAACGCCAGCGTGAAGTCAACGAGGCACTCCAGCACCTGGTGCAGCGGCTCGACGGCCTGGCCAACACCCTGAACCACATGATCCAAACCGCGCCAAGCACCGAGAACCTTCAGCGGGCTTTCGCCAACGCCATTCGCTCGGAGTTCGGGCGTGATGGCTCCACCGAGAGCCCCAGCGTCCCGTCGTCCCCTGGACGATGGTCGCGCTAGCCGAATCTTTGCCAACGTCCTCGCCTTTCGGCTGAACGAAGGGAGCCGGAACCCCGGCCATGCAACCCTATAAGCGCAAGAAGCGAACTCGACGCGACATGTTCGTCCTTGGTGGATGGCTCTTCGCCGACCTCCTCCTTGGCCTCGCCATGCTATTCGCCGTCGCCAATACCGTGGGCCAGGCGCCACCGACGCCCACGCCAACCGCCACGCCCAACCTCCTGGCGACCTCGGAGGCCAACCTGGCGATGGTACAGGCGTCGAATCAGCAGACCGTCGAGGCGCTCCAGACCCAGGCAAGCGAATCCGACCTGAGCGCCCAGCAAACGCAGGAAGCGGCGAACCAGCTCTTCGCCGAGGCCACGCGGGCGGCGGAGGAAGAGGCCACCCGCGCCGCGATGAGCGCGGACGAACGAGCCACGGCCGACGCATTGGCCACCCAGGAGGCGGCCGTCGCCCAGGGCACGATCGACGCCCTTGCGACCCAGCAGGCAGGTTCCGAGCAGGACACCCAAGACTTGAACAACCAGTTGGCCACGAATGTCGCCCAGGCGACTCAGGCGGCGGAAGACCTCAACGCGATGTCGACGCAACAGGCCGAGGTGGCCCAGGTCGCCACCGAAAACGCCGCCTCGGGCGCCAATGCCCAAGCCACCTCGGCCGCCGCCCAGAACGCCCTGGCGACCAGCGAAGCCAACGCGGCGAACGCCCAGTCAACCGCCGATGCCTCCAGCCAGCAGGTGTCGGCCGCGCAGGCCACGGCGGATGCGTCCAGCCAGGAACTGGCGAACGCGCAGGCCACCGCCGCCGCCGCCCAGGAGCAGGTCCAACTCAACTCGCTCAATCCGAACTCGATTCAGGAAACCATCCAGGTCGATCTCAATGGCGTCCTCAGCGGGGACCAGGACGCGATTGACGAGGCGAACGCGGAACTCGATCGCGTGCTCGGCAAGTACGAGCAGGGAGATTCGTGCCGTATCGGCTTCGTGAACATCTCCTCACGTTCGTCCGAACTTGGGCAGGGTGTTCAACTCTCGGACGCCATCGGTGGACTGATCGAGGACCGCTATCCGAACCTGCTCCCCGAACCGGCGGACGACTCTTCTCCTCAACTCGCCAGTGAGTCGATCGCGTTGCCTGGCACCCAGCCAGTTGGCGAGGTCCAGCTCCAGCTATTCCTGAGTTCCGGCTGTCAACCGGCGGGCTGATCATGGCCCGCGGCGTGGGCCACGATAGCGGCGGAATCGCCTTGACTCCGCCGCTCCACAAGGGTACGAACCATCTGAGTCGGTGTCAGACCTGCGCTATGGTGGTCGACGTCCATGCTATCCTGATGAACATTGTCAGCCAGTAAACGTACGTTGCTGGCGGCCATGGTTCCCAAATGCCCCATGGGCGACTGACCCTATGCTATACTTTGGGAAGTAACTAGATCGCAGCAGCGCGAATGGAGGTCCATATGGCCAAGCCAGTTGAAGTGAGCGACAGCACGTATCAGTCGGAAGTGATCGAGTCCAGCGTTCCGGTCCTCGTCGACTTCTGGGCGCCGTGGTGTGGTCCCTGCCGCCTCGTCGGTCCGATCCTTGAAGAGATCGCCAGCGAGCAGGATTCTCGCCTCAAGATCGCCAAGGTGAACGTTGACGAGCATCAGCAGCACGCCGGTCAGCTCGGGGTGTTCAACATCCCGACCATGATCCTGTACAAGGACGGACAGCCGGTCGAGAAGATTGTTGGCGCCCTGCCGAAGAACCAGTTGCTCGAGCGCCTCTCTCCGTACCTGACCCAGGAAACGGGAGACGCCGACCCGGTGATCGCCCTGTAAGGGTTCTCTCCAAGGTCAGAGACAACAGCAAGCCCCTGTTCGCCGTGGCGAACAGGGGCTTCGCATATGCGGGAATATGCGCAACTACCCTAGCGTGTCGACCTCTCTCCTCAAATCTTCGATGTCGGCGAACTGCCGGTACACGGATGCAAAGCGGATGTAAGCGACCTGGTCGAGGTCCTTGAGGTGGCGCAGCACGGTCTCCCCAACCTGCTCCGAGGTCACTTCCTTCACATTCAGCGCCAGCACCTCGCCCTCGATCGCGCTGATCACTTCGTCGATCTGGTCCTCGCTCACCGGCCGCTTGGTCAAGGCCACGCGCAGCTTCTGGCGGAGCTTGTCCTGGCTAAACTCCTCGCGCCGGCCATCCTTCTTGACAACGACGATCGACGCGGGTTCGAATCGTTCGTAGGTCGTGAAGCGCTGGTGACAGGACACGCATTCACGACGCCGGCGTATTGAGTCGCCGCCGCTCAGTTCGCGTGAATCGACCACCCGGGAGTCATCGGTTCGACAGTACGGGCATCGCACGGCTTCATCTCCAATCGGGGGCACCGGTCTCCCCCACGAACGTCCGATGCCACCCTGGTTATGGGTGGCATCGTCATTAACGTCTTGCGTGTGCTGACTATCGTTCCCGCAGGAATCGAACGATGGAAGATTCCGTCTCCCAATCGTCATCCGGGTACACCGGAGGCTCGGGGGCGCGACGTCCACTATCCCGGCTGGCGGCCCGCGGCGCTTCTCGCTGTGGTTCACGGCTGAAGTTCTGGACCGAGAACGCATCGGTTCCAACCCGCTCGTCGAACCCGGTTGCGATGAGGGTGATCATCACCCCATCCCCGAGTGTTTCATCGATCGACGTACCGTAGATGATCTCGGCGTCCTCATCGGCCGCGGCGCGAATCACGTCGGCCGCCTCGCTCGTCTCGAACAGGGTCAGGTTGCCGCCGCCGCTGATGTTGTACAGCACGCCCTTGGCGCCCTGGATGTTCATTTCCAGCAGCGGGCTCTCGATCGCCTCACGCGCCGCGTTCACGCAGCGATCGGCGCCTTCGCCATAACCGATGGCCATGAGCGCCGAACCAGCGTCCTGCATGATTGTCTTGACGTCCGCGAAGTCGAGGTTGATCACGCCGGGCTTGGTGATGAGGTCGGAGATGCCCGCGATACCCTGTCGCAACACGTCGTCCGCGATCTGGAACGCCTCGGTCACCGTGGTCTTCGGATCGACCATGTGCAGGAGCCGCTCGTTCGGGATCGTGATCAGCGCGTCCACGGTCTCCTTGAGCAGTTCGATGCCTTCCTCGGCCGCCCGGCGACGCCGGCCGCCCTCGAAGTCGAACGGCTTCGTGACCACGGCCACGGTCAGCGCGCCAGCCGCCTTCGCCAACCGGGCAATGGTGGGAGAGGCGCCGGTGCCGGTGCCCCCGCCCATGCCGGCGGCGATGAAGATCATGTCGCAGTCTTTCATCACCTCGGCGAGGCTCTCGGCGCTCTCCTCGGCCGCGCGTTCACCGATCTCGGGACGACCGCCAGCTCCGAGGCCCTTGGTCAGCTTGTCGCCGATCCGGACCGCGATGGTTGCCTCGCTGGTCATCAGCGCCTGGGCGTCGGTATTGACGGCGACAAACTCGATGCCATCGACCCCCGAGCGGACCATGCGGTTGATCGCGTTGCCGCCCGCGCCGCCGACGCCAATGACCTTGATCCGGGCGAATGCCTGCGCATAGGAGTCGTACGTGCTCCAGCGGCTTCCCGTTGCCGGTTCCCCTCCGGCGGGCGCCTGTGGAGCCTGCCCGGCATCGTCCTGGGCGGCCTGCGGCGCTCCATGAACGCGAACCTGTTGTTGGCCCCTTGCCGGGTTCTGTCCTCGGGATTGCATCGTCCCATCACCATCCATGTTCAAGCAAAGCTCGGCACATCGGGCGCCGAATCCATCCGAACCCGGTTCCACCTGCCAGGAAGAGCAAACGCCAGCACGTTCGACCTTTCCGCCAGCCAGACCGCCGCCACCTCGACCACTTCCGATCGAACTCCGGCGGCCACCCGGAAATGCATCGAAAAGCGCTCCGGCTCAACCGCTTCCGGCGTTCCAGATACGCTCCTGTCTCATACGTGCGAATTATAGCACGGTGTCCATACGCTCTTGACGTACGCGACAACACACGCCCTCAGCGACTAAACCATGCGAACGAACGCGTTATCCTCGCTCGCCGTAGCGTTCGAGCGCCAATTGCACCAATCGTTCGACCAAGGCACTCAGCGGCACGCCGGTGGCTTCCCACAGCATCGGGTACATGCTGATCGAGGTAAACCCCGGTAGCGTGTTCACCTCGTTGATGTACACCCGGTCGGTGTCACGCTCCACGAAGAAGTCGACCCGGGCCAGTCCCGCCAGGTCGAGCGCCTTGAAGGCATCCACGGCCGCGGCCTGGAGGTATCCCAGGAGCGGCGCGTCCACGGCCGCCGGGATGATCAGTTGGGCCGTATCCTCGATGTACTTGGCGTTGTAGTCGTAGAACTCACCAGCCGGCTTGATCTCGCCCGCGACCGAGGCCATTGGCTCATCGTTTCCGAGAACCGCCAGTTCCAGTTCCCGCGCGTTCACGCCCTGTTCAACGACGATCCGGCGATCGAAGGCGCAAGCCATATCCATGGCCGCCTTGAACTCAGACTCGTCGTGGACCTTGGAGATGCCCACGCTGGAACCCATGTTCGCGGGTTTCACGAAACACGGATAGCCAATCGCCTCGCCGATCCAGCCGGTGATATCCGCGGGCTTCTCCCGCCAGTCCCGGCGGTTCACCAACCGCCACGGCAACTGGGGCAGCCCGGCCTGGTCCAGGATCGTCTTGGTGATCGCCTTGTCCATGCCGACCGCCGACCCCAGCACGCCGGAACCGACGTACGGAATGCCGGCAAGCTCCAGCAAGCCCTGCACGGTGCCGTCCTCGCCCATCGGTCCATGGAGCGCCGGAAACACCACGTCGATCCCGTCGGTCAGTCCGCCAGGCACACCCACCGAGGCAGAGGATCCCGCTTCCGATACCAGCGCCTGCGTCGCACCCTCGTCAAGCGTGTCGGTCGAGGAGTCCTCACCATTGCCCAAATGGAACATCGGAGACGCGCTGGTCAGGGCCATCATCGGATCGCCGCCGGTGAGCCATTGACCGTGACGCGAAATGCCGATCGGCACCACCTCGAACTTTTCCGGGTCGAGGGCGCCGATAATGGTCTGGGCGGACCTGAGCGACACATCGTGCTCAGCGGAACGGCCACCGAAGAGAACGCCGATCCTGATCCTGCGGGTATCGCTGTCGCCATGTGCCATGAGTGGATGCGTCCTTCCAGTCTGCCTTCAGTTTGGCCCCTGTGACCCCGACTACCATTCGCCCACGCGCTCGACCTCGGGGCGCAGGGTAATACCGTATCGCTCGTTCACAACCGCTTGCGCGTGCATGATCAATTCCCATGCCTCGCTCGCGGTTCCGCCCCCGGCGTTCACAACCCAGTTCGCGTGCTTGGGCGAAAACCCCATCGCTCCCATCGTGAACCCCTTGAGCCCGGCCTCTTCGAGCAGCCGGCCCGCGTAGTCTCCCTCCGGGTTCGCGAAAGTCGAGCCCGAGCACGCGCCTGTCGGTTGCGTTCGCTTCCGGAACGCCGCGTGGTCGTCGGCCAACGCCACCAGCCGCGCCGGATCGTCCTTGGGAAGCTCGAAGATGGATCGCACGACGATCCATTCACGCGGTCGAGCGGACTCCTTGATCCTGGTCATCCGGTAGCGGGCTTCCAGCCAGTCGTTGCTCACTCGCCGGACCTCGCCCGACGTGAGCAGGAGATCGACGCCCGTTAGGTGATCCTTAAGTTCCGTACCGTGCGCGCCCGCGTTGTTGACCGTGGCGCCACCGATTTGACCTGGAAGACCGACCCCCCAGTCCATCCCGGCCCATCCCTGTTCAGCGCAGTATCGTCCCACCCAGGACAACGGCGCCTGGGCTCCAACAGTCACCTCGACCCGATCGCCAAGGTCCACCGTCGTAAGCAGGGCGTCGGCCCGTTCGCCCGGCGTGCGAGCAACAATCACCAGGCCACGGATTCCGGCATCGGCGACCAGAAGGTTGCTGCCGCCCCCGATCACCGTCGTGGGCAGGCCTTCCGAGGCCGCCCAGCGCATCGCCGACACAATGTCGTCTTCCGTCGGTGTCCGCACCACGAAATCCGCCGAGCCACCGGTTCGCATTGTCGTGAACATCGACATCGACTCGTCTCGCATCACCTTGAGGTGAGGCGCTTCCGGGATGGTGACCGTCGCGATGGGCGGTCGTTTCCGCCTCGCCGCCGGAGGCGTCGTGGCGGGAGCCTCGGACGCCCGGGCGGTGAGTTCGCTCAGGATGACGGCGCCGGTCTTCGTGATATCTCCCGCGCCGAGCGTCAGGATCACATCGCCAGGCCGCGCCAATGACGACGCGAGCCTCCCCGCGTCTTCAGGCCCCTGGGCCGCGTGCGACGGCACTGTCACCTTGTCCAGCACGCTCTGGTTCGTGATACCCAGCGAATCGGTTTCCCCGGAGGGATAAATGTCGAGGAGCACGACTTCGTCCGCGGCGTTGAGCGATTCGGCGAACTCGACAAGCAGCGACTTCGTACGGCTGTAGGTATGCGGCTGATGGACCACCATGACGCGACGGTCGGGGTACTGGAGCCTCGCCGCCGCGATGGCGGCCGCTATCTCTTCGGGATGATGAGCGTAGTCGTCAACAACATCGACGCCATCAACGGCCCCCTTGTGCTCGAATCGTCGCCCCACTCCCGTGAACGGCTCGATGGCGTCGATCGCCTCCCGAGGTGTGAACCCGACGGAATGGAGCGCCGCCACGGCCGCGATCGCGTTTCTCGCGTTGTGCTTTCCTGGCACGGAGAGGTTGGCCGGATACTCGGTTCCCTCAGGGCTCCGGAAGATCCATCCATCGTCGACCCGGCTCAAACGCCACCCGGCATCCTCGGTTTCACCGAAGGTGACGATCGCGAACGGGAGGGCGGTTTCCTCCCTGAGTGCCGCCAGCACGCGCGAGCATCCCGCATCGTCGGCGGCGATCACCAGGGTTCCGCCAGGCCTGGTGCTCCGGGCAAACTGGAGAAAGGCTCCGTCGTAATCAGCCTGGTCGGCATAAATGTCCGGGTGATCGAAACTCACGGCGGTGATGATCGAGACTTCCGGCCGCAGCCACAGGAACGACCGCGAAAACTCGTCCGCCTCGACCACCATGAACTCACCCGTGCCCCGGGCGGTATTCGTGCCCAGTCCCGGCAGCACCGCGCCGACCGCGAAGCCCGGATCGAGCTCGAGCCCAATCAGGCCGATCGCCAGCATGCCCGACGTTGTGGACTTCCCGTGCGTTCCCGACACCGCGATTTCGCGGCGAGGATTGGCCATCATGCCCAGCAGCTGGCCGCGAGAGGCCATGATCGCCCCACGTGCCCGCGCCGCGGCGAGTTCGGTGGCGGCGTGCAGCTCGGCGCGCAGCGTGCTCACGACGAGATCGGCTCGTCCAGCCAGGGTTGGATCGTCGTGACCAAACACGATCTCCACGCCCTTTTCCCGGAGGGATTGCACGATCACCGAGTCCGACGCGTCCGAACCGGTGACGGTATAGCCGTCCAGGAGCAGCACCTGCGCCAGGCCGCTCATGCTGATACCGCCTATCCCAATGAAATGTACCGTTGCCGGCAGCGGCGGGAGAGCGAGGTCCTGGGTCAGGCGTTCAAGATCGGTCACGAGATGCATCCTGGACTATGAACTGAGGGAGAGGTGGCGCTGGACAGCCCGCCGGAATTGCTCGCCCCGGTCGAACTCGTTCCTGAACATGCCAAAACTGGCGCAGGCCGGGCAGAGGGCGATGTAGTCACCGGGAGCGGCGTTGCTGATGGCGGCATCCACAGCCGATGCCATTGAGTCAAATGTACCGGAAATCGGCACATAGCGCTCTTCGAGAAGTGACTGAAGTCCCGGCGTGGCGGTCCCGTCGAGCAGGTAGACCGTCACGGCGGTCCGGGACAGCTCGTCGGCGAAGGGCGTCAGATCGGTTTTCTTGTCCGCCCCGCCAGCAAGCAAGTGCAGATGCCTCGCCCGTGGACCCAACACCCTGACTCCCGCGACCGCCGCGACCGGCGCCGTTGCGGACGTATCGTTGACGTAGGTCACGCCGGCGCCCGTCCCCACGATCTCAAGCCTGTTCTCCACGCCAGCGAACGTCGTCAGCCCCTCACGAATCGCCGTCTCCGGTACTCCATAGGCCATCGCGGCGGCGATGGCGGCCAGGGCGTTCGTCGCGCCATGGTGTCCTTCCAGCGAGAGGATGTCAGGACGCTCGAACGTCAGCGTCTTCCCATCGAGAGTGCACGCCAGCCGATCGCCGTCCAGCCAAGCTCCATCGCCAGCTCGCTGGCTCAATCCGAACGGAACGAGGCGGGCACCGGTTTCTTCCGCTACCCTGGAGGCTTCCGGATCGCCCGCGTTGTAGACCACCAGGTCCGTCGGGCCCATGGAATGCGCCAGGCCTCGTTTCGTCGCGGCATAGTGCTCGAAGTCGCGGTAACGGTCGAGATGGTCCGGGAAGATATTGGTCAGCACGGCCACGTGCGGTCCCAGGCCGTGGTCGTTGAGCGACTCGATCTGGAAGCTCGATAGTTCAAGCGCCACCGGCGTTTCGGGAGTCAGCCGGTCAAGTTCCATGAGCGCGGAGAGTCCCATGTTGCCGGCCAAAAGTGAATCCGAGTTCCAGGCTCGCAGAATCGAGCCGATCAGCGCGGAGACCGTCGTCTTGCCCTTGGTCCCGGTGATGCCGATGATTGGAGCCGGGCAATCCCGAAAGAAGATGGACATCTCCATCTCAATGTCGACACCCGACTCCCGCGCCGCCAGCAGGTACGGAGAGTCCATCGGCACGCCCGGGTTCCGGACCACCACGTCGGCCCCGTCACGCGTGAAGTCACCGAGGTCATGCGCGCCGAGGTGATAGGTGATCGGCAACCCATCGAGTTGGGCTATCGATTCGCTCAGGGCGGTTGCGTCCCGCATGTCGGTGACGGTGACGATCGCGCCGTGACTCGCCAGGTACCGAGCCGCGCCAACTCCCCCACCGAGCACTCCAAGCCCCATCACGGTCACGCGCCTGCCAACCCAGTTCGTCGAGCCTGTCACTGCCTTGCCCATCATCGTCTACAACAGCGCCAGGGCGACGCCAAGCAAGCCGCACATCATGCCCGCCAGCGCGAACCGCGTCGTTATCTGTGTCTCGCTCCAGCCCAGCACCTCGAAGTGATGGTGGAGCGGCGTCATCAGGAAGATTCGCTTGCCCTTGGTGAGCTTGAAGTACGACACCTGGATCATCACCGAGAGCGTCTCGGCAATAAAGACAGCCCCGACGATCGGGAGCAAGAGCCACTGCCCGGTCATGAACGCGGCCACGGCAAGCGCCGCCCCGATGGGCAGGGCGCCGGTGTCACCCATGAACACCTGCGCCGGATGGGCGTTGAACCAAAGGAATCCCGCCAGCGATCCGACCATCGTGAAGCAGAACGTCACGACACCGAGCTGTCCCTGGCGGTAGGCGATGATGCCGTAGGCGCAAAACGCGATCGCGGCCGTCATGGCGGCCAGGCCGTCGAGCCCGTCGGTGAGATTCACGGCGTTGGCCATGGATACGATCGCGAACGCCGCCACCGGCACGTACCAGAACTTCATGTCGAACTGGCCGAAGAACGGCACGTACACCGAGTGCAAGCCCAGACCGAACGGATCCGGCAGGTACAGGATCACCGCCGCCACGATTCCGGCCACCCACAACCAGGCGAACTTGAAGCGCGCCGTCATGCCGGTCTGCTTGCCGCCGACAAGGTTCATCCGGTCGTCCACGTACCCGAGGAATCCCACGGCGATCAAGACCACGCAGGGCAGCACCAACGACAACCGTCCGGTCACATTGAACACCAGCGTCACGAACACCGCCGAACTGGTGATCATGATGCCGCCCATCGTCGGCGTTCCGGTCTTGCCGACGTGCTGGGTCAGCTCGTCACGGACCCGCTTGCCGAACCTCCGCTGGCGAAGAAACGTCACCATCGGCCGGCCAATCAGCAGCGTAATCGCGAACGACAGCGCGGCGAGCGCCAGCGATACGGCCATGTTCTCGTTGGGGTCGTGCGGCATGATCTCCAGCAGCACTGGCGCGGTGAGAAGGTCCATCAGGATTCCACCTGCCTGGAAGCGGGTTTCTTCTCACCCGCGCCAGGACCGATGTCGGAGCGCAGGTCGGCGACCATACTCTCCATTTTCAATCCCCTCGAACCCTTGAGCAGCACGACGTCTCCCGTTCGCAGTTCCGACCGAAGCAGATCGACGATCGCCTTCTTCGAGTCGTCACCTTCCGGAAACGAGTGGACCTCGATGGAGCGCTCGACCGCCTCGGCGCCCAGGCGTGCCTCCTCGGCCATGGTTCTCGCAAGCTCGCCATACGTCACCAGCACGTCCAGCAGCCCGCCAGCGCGCCGGCCCACCACGCGGTGCTCGTCCTCCGATACCTGCCCAAGCTCCCGCATGTCGCCCAGCACGGCGATCTTGCGCTTCGGCTGGATATCTTCCAACAGTCCCAGTCCGGCGAGCATCGATTGGGTGCTGGCGTTGTAGGTGTCGTCGATGATCTCCGAGCCATTCGGACCTGGAGACGACGCGAGCCGGACCTGGATTTGAGGGTCCTGCAAGCCGACGAGCATGTCCGAGATGTGCACGCCCATCGAGTGGCCGACGGCCAACGCCACCAGGGAAATCTGGAGCCCCGGCACGCCATAGAACGGCACCTTCACGAAGTACCGCTCGCCATCCACCAGGAGCCAGTACGACGTACCTCGTAGCCCCTCGGTGCGAACACTCTCCGCCCGAATATCGCAGCCTTCGCCTAGGCCGTAGGTCACCACCCTGGCCCTGGTCTTGAACGCCATGGCCGCCACTCGTGGATCGTCGCCGTTTAGGATCGCGATGCCATCCTCCGGCAGTGCTTCCACAAGTTCGGCTTTGGTCTCGGCGATCGCCTCGATCGTCCCCATCCGCTCAAGATGCACATTCTGGACGTTCGTGACGACGCCGATTTGCGGCTGCGCGATGCTCGACAGCAGCGTCAGCTCGCCAAAGGCGTACGCTCCCCCCATCTCAAGCACCATGAT
The DNA here is from genome assembly GCA_023389575.1 of Chloroflexota bacterium. Taxonomy (GTDB): domain Bacteria; phylum Chloroflexota; class Chloroflexia; order Thermomicrobiales; family UBA6265; genus JACCYX01. The sequence goes on from JAEWEG010000066.1 coordinate 140,326, forward strand.
CTCGGTGTCGTCTGGAGCTTCAAGCAGAGAATACGGAAGTCCAATCTCGTTGTTGTAGGAACCGGGACTCTTGTAGACGCGATAGGTATTGCTCAGTACGGCGGCGATCGATTCCTTGCTGCTCGTCTTGCCGATGCTGCCAGTAACACCGATCACGGTCAGGTCGAGCCGATCCCGCCGCCATTTGGCCCATTTCTGCAGGGCCGAGATCGTGTCGTCCACCACGATGAGCGGAGCGGTTACCTCCGGATGGGCGTCGGCCCACGCGCGGGAGACGAGCGCCGCCGCCGCGCCACGTTCGAACGCGCCGGGAGTGAATTCGTTGCCGTCGTGGATTTCGCCCTTGACCGCGATATACAGGTCACCCGGTTTCACCACGCGCGAATCGCGCTCGTATCCGGCAAATGCCAGGTCTGGGCGAGGGCTCCCTCGCAGTTCCCCTTCCGTGCCTGCGAGCACGTCCTTCAGCCTGTACCGCGTCATGGATTGATTCCTTGTGTTGCCGCCACGTCACCAGCCGCGTCCAGCCGTTCAGCCACACGCATGATCGCGCTCCGGCTCCGTGGGTTGAGGTCGATTTCAGCCTGGTCCGGGCGAACTGGTTTCCCAATCCGCCGAAGTACCGGAACAGTGTCGCATGTGCAGATGGGTTGGTCCGGCGGGCATACGCATGTACGAGCCGCGTCCTCGATGAAGCGCTTGACGATCCTGTCTTCAAGCGAGTGGAACGAAATGACCACCAACCGACCACCGGGCGCCAGCACGTCGACCGCCTGGCTCAGGGCCTCGGACAGCGCCTCGAGTTCGTGATTCACTTCGATCCGTAGCGCCTGGAACGTTCTCGTCGCGGGATGGATTGGCGCTCCGCGCCGGCCTCCCACCGCCCGTTCCACCACCTCCATCAGCGCGCCGGTCGTCAGGATCGGCGCCGTCTCTCGCTCTCGCACGATACGGGCGGCGATCTGGCGAGATTTCCGCTCCTCGCCAAATCGCCAGATGATGTCGGCCAGCTCCCGCTGGTCGGCGTGGTTCACGATATCGGCGGCCGTTCGGCCCTGGCTCTGGTCGAACCGCATGTCCAGCGGCGCATCGAACCGGAACGAGAATCCGCGCTCTCCCTCGTCGAACTGGTACGAGGAAACGCCGAGATCGAACAGGACTCCGTCGACCGATTCCAGCCCGGCCTCCTCCACCACCCGCTTGAGGTTCCGGAAATTGGTTTGAGCCAACGAGAACCGCCCAGCGTATCGTGGATTCCGCCCGATGGAACTTGCTCTCTCGACAGCGGCGAGATCGGCGTCGATCCCGATCACCCGTCCAACCGGGGGTTCCTGGTCCAGCAGCATCGACGTATGCCCACCGCCACCAAAGGTGGCGTCCACATACGCGCCGCCAGAGGCGGGATTGAGTGCCCGCACCGCCTCGTGAAGCAGCACGGTCACATGCCCTGAGGCTGGTGGCCTCGCGGACGTGAAGTCGTCTGGATTGGTGTCGCGCTCGTGACGCGTGGCGGAACTCGTCATGGAACTTGCTTGTCTGGGTCGTCCTCACGGTGACACGTCGTCACTGTTCGTTCACTCCCAGATGCTACAGCATTCCAGCGAGCCGCGCCGCCAACCCATCAGTCGATGCGTCAATGGCCGAGGCGGTGGCGTTCCATCGTTCGGGGCTCCAAAGCTCCACCGAGTTGTGGACACCGATCACGATCGTATCGCGTTCGATCGCCGCGAATTCTCGCAACGCCGTAGGCAGCAGAATCCGCCCCTGACCGTCTGGAACGGCATCAACCGCATCCGAAAACACCAGCCGCCGAAACTGACGGACATCTGGATCAGCGATCGGAAGCTCATTGATCCTGGCCGCCAGCGTCTGCCACGTCGCCATGGGGTACAGCGCGATGCACCGGTCGAACCCGCGTGTCAGCACGAGGCCACCGGCGAGTTCCTCGCGGAATCGTGCCGGAATCGCCAGCCGTCCTTTCGCGTCCAGATTGTGCCGGTGACTGCCAAGGAACATCCGCCGCTCACTCCGTCAGGTCCTGCAACCACACGAAAACTCCGCGCGGCCCGGGGCGAATCAGGGCATGTTTTCCACAAATTGCCCCACTTATCCCCACTCCACCCCACACTTATCCACAATATTAGGTTGATGAGTCGGTGTTTGACAAGTGTGTACGTACATCAATCGTTTAGTGTTCGAATGTAAGTGTCACCGCGCTCCAGGGTTCTTCGTGTAATGCTCGTGGAAGCGACGAAAGAGCCCTGGCGGGCGCCAGGGCTCGAGTCGAATCGTCGGATGTGTCTTCTGAAGACGCATGAAATGGCCGCTCAGACGCTGGTAATGGTCGCCACCACTTGCCCGATCGAAACGGTCGCGCCGGCTTCCTCGTTCAGCCCGGAGACCACGCCATCCTTGTGGGCGACGAGGTCGTTTTCCATCTTCATCGCCTCCACCACGCAGATCACCTGACCCTGCTCCACCTGGTCGCCATTCGCCACCTGCACCCGGATGACCGTGCCCTGGATCGGGCTGACGAGATCGTCACCGGCCGCGGTCGCCACCCCGCCACGAGCCGCGCCCGGTCGCTTCGGACGGCCACGCGGCTCGCTCCCGCTTCCGTTCCGGACAGGCGTCATGCCGTGGATCACCGTGTCGAAGCGGCGGCCGTTCACTTCGACCACCAGTTCCAACGGCGCCGTTACATCGCCATTTGGAGATTGCCCGCCCACATCGGACGCGGGAATTGGCAGCACCTCCGGGTACTCGGTCAGGAACGTGGTCGACAGGTCGCCGCTGATGAACTGGTCGTGATCCAGCAGGTTGAGGTGGAACGGAATCGTGGTCGGTACTCCCTCGATCCGGTAATCGGTCAGTGCCCTCACCATGCGCCGCCGGGCCTCCTCCCGGTCCCGCCCCCAGGTGATCACCTTGGCAATCATCGAGTCGTATTGCGGCATTACCTCGTCGCCCGCGCCGAGCGCGGCGTCCACCCGAATCCCGAACCCAACCGGCTCGCCGTAGGTTGTCAGCTTCCCGGGGCCTGGGGCGAAGTCGCGCCCGGCATCTTCCGCGTTCACGCGGCACTCGATCGCCCAGCCACGCGCCGCGACGTCTCCAGTCCCAAACGACAATGATTCGCCCATCGCGACCCGGATCTGCTCCTTCACGAGGTCGATACCGGTCACCATTTCCGTGACGGTGTGCTCCACCTGGATCCTGGTGTTCATCTCCAGGAAATGGAACGATCCAGTGGAGTCGAGCAGGTACTCGACGGTCCCGGCGCCGGTGTAGCCGACTTCTTTCGCCAGCGTCACCGTGGCCTCGCCAAGTCGACGACGCAACTCATCATCCACCGCGACGGAAGGCGATTCCTCAACCAGCTTCTGATGGCGTCGCTGTACCGAGCAGTCGCGCTCGCCCAGCGACACGACATTGCCATGCGTGTCGGCGAACACCTGCACCTCGATGTGGCGTGGACGCTCGAGGTAGCGCTCCAGGTACACCTCGGGGTTGGCGAAATATCGAGCCGCCTCGCCGGAACTGCCGTTGAACGCCTCTTCGAGGTCAGCCGGGGTCTTCGCGACGCGAAACCCCCTGCCTCCCCCACCGCCAACCGCCTTCACCGCGACTGGGTACCCCACGGCTTCGGCAGCCTCCGCGGCGGCCTCGAGCGTGGCCACGGGATCCTCCGTTCCCGGGACGGGATGGATTCCGGCGGCCGTGGCAATCTTGCGCGCCTCGACCTTGTCCCCCATCGCGGCGATCGCCTCCGGCGACGGACCCACGAAGACCAGACCCGCATCGTTCACCGCTCTGGCAAACCGGGCGTTCTCCGCCAGGAAACCGTATCCGGGGTGCACCGCGTCGACGTTGGCGGATTTCGCCACGGACACCACCGCTTCGACGTCCAGGTACCGCAGGCCGGTTCCAGCCGGGAGCCGGTACGCCTCATCCGCGTACCGCACATGCGGCGCGTGTTCCTCGCCATCTCCGTAGACCGCGACGGAAACAATGTCCATTTCCCGGCAGGCGCGCATGATCCGCAACGCGATTTCGCCACGATTCGCCACGAGCAGCCGCCTGATCGCTCGATTCCCCGGAGTCGCCACCTGTGATGATCCTTTCCATGCTCGAGATTCACATTCCTGCCGAAGCTTAGCCTCAACTCGTACGTTTGGTATACATGCATGAGCAACAGGCCGTGCCCATCGGTCGGCCCCGTGCTGGCTGGAAAGTCACACCGGCAGGAGATCGATTCCATTGCCTGGCAGTTTCCCCCTGAACGATTCACATCAGCGCTGGCGAACCCTGCCAAGGGCGTCAGCATGCTTCCTGATGCTCGTGCTCATCGCGGTGTGCGTGGGAACGCCCCCCACACCGGCGACTGGACAGGACGTGCCGTTCACCCCGTCGTGGTACATGGTTGTGGACCGCGCCAACCTGCTCGACGAGGGCCAGGAGCGCTCGGCGATCGATAACGCCTGGCGACTCAACATGATTGGCACGCCAACCCAGGTGGTGACCGAACTCGCGCAATCCACACCAGAGCTGGCCGGCCAGCGAGCGAGCGAACTGCGGCTCGCCAACGCCATCGAGACATCGCCCGGAGCCGACGACGGAATCCTGGTCTACGCCGCGGTCAATCCCGCCGACAGGTCGATTGTCGAAGTCGCCATCTCAACCGGGGTGAACGCCGTTCCTCGCGGTGGCCTTACCGCGGAGTCGGTCGTGGGCATCCGGACGGGCATCGTCGCGCCGCAACTGCTCGCCGAGCACCCGGCGCGGGCCGTCGTTTACTCACTTCGCGAAATGCATTACCTCCAGATCTTCGCCCCGCCCCCCGTGGAGCCACTGGAGGGTTGGCGATCCACGCTGCACTCGATCGTGCCGTTCGCGGGCCCGGTCGTGTCCGCGATGACCGCCGCGTGGCTGTTTGTCCAGACGCGGGGGATGACGAACCTCCGGACGGCCATCGTCCCTCTCGCGCTTGCATCGATCGTTGCCCTGATCCTCGCCATTACGTCACTGATCGCCCGCGCGCCGCTGGGCATCCTGAGCGCGCTGCTTCTCGCGGCGGGGGTGATCGGCTTCGCCATCTGGTTGGACCAACCTCGCTCTTCAGCCGGCGGCCGCGTCCTGACCGTCACGCCGCGACCGCCCGGCCAAATGCGACCGCTCTCCCGGATGACGCCCCGATGACACTCACTGTGCAACGCCCGGCGAAAGCGGCGGACACCAGGACACCGCGCCGAACCGCGCCTCCGGCCAACACGCCGGTCCGAATCAACGGACATGACGAAACTTCGCGGGCGAAGCGGGTTTCTCGTGGCTCCAGGCTTTCGATTGGCAACTCGTGGCGCTCGCGTACGCCTCTCCTGACCATCCGCCTCGCCGTGCTGCTACCGATCCTGCTGTTTGGATTCTCGCTCTACCAGAACCTGTCCAACATGGACACCGTCGATTTCCATCGAGACGAGGCCCGTTGGATCAACCGCGCCTACTTCCTTGAGGACCTCGCCCACCCATTCAGCGATACCTGGTCCGACTACTACACCACCCGCGGCCAACCTCCTCTCGGCAACTACCTGATGGGGCTCGGATTGCTGCTTCAGGGCCGCGATCTCGACACCAACCGCGTCTGGGATTTCCACTACGACGAGGAGTGGAACATCATCAATGGAGCGATGCCGGAAGACGCGGACCTGATCGCGGGTCGTCGAACCAACGCTGTCGTCGGGGCGCTGGTTGTGGTCTGCGTCTACGCCATGGCGAGCCGCCTGACGAACCGGTTCGGAGGATTCGCCGCGGGGCTCCTGCTCAGCCTCCACCCGTTGCATCTCCGGCTGAGCTCCCAGGCACTCTCCGACGAGTTGCTCGCCCTCACCCTGATGCTGTCGTTCCTCATGGCCTGGCGCTTCGCGCGCGTATCGTCCATATCGAACGCCCTGCTCCTTGGCGGCCTGCTCGGGCTGGGCGGCGCCGCGAAGCTCTCTCCATTGCTGCTGAGCATCCCGCTGGCCGCCTTCGGCGTTCTCTGGCTCGCGATCGCGCTTCGGACATCGGGTCGATTGGGCATCGCCTGGGAGCGGGCTCGGTATGGCTGGCTCCTGGTCGCCCAACCCGCCATCGCCTTCGCGGTGTTCGTGCTGGCAAATCCTTACCTATGGCCGAATCCCATCGGCCGCACCATGGAACTCGTCAACTTCCGGCGCTCGGAAATGGATGGGCAGTCATCCGCCTGGCCGATCGCCGCGGTCGAAAACCCGCTCGTCGCCTTCCAGCGGACGGGCCGTCGATTCAACCTCGACTACTCGTCGTCGCTCCGCGTCCAGGACTGGTTCGCCAACACCACGTCATCGGTCCCGACGACGGTTAGCCTCGACGTGATCGTCATGGTCGCCGGGGTCATCGTTCTGATTGCCCTGGTGGTCAAGCGCGGGCTCTGGAGCCCAACCGCGCTCTCGGCGTTCCTGATGGCCGCGTCGTCCGCCGCAATCATCGTCGGCATGGGAGTGGACTTCTACCGATACTTCCTGCCGCTCCTGATCGTTCTGGCGGTGTGCTTCGGGGTGGCGATGGGCGCCGCCTTCGACCTGGCCCGCGAGCGAGTCCACCGACTCCGGCAAGCGGGGACGGCCAGCCTCCCGCGCCGGTTCGGAGTACAATCTGCCCGGTAGTTGGCCGGCCTGGCCCGCTGCCTCACGTCGACGACGTAACCACGGGACAATGCGACTCGATGACCGGATCGTCCATCCAGGCTGACAACGCAAGAATCGCGCGGCGTCAGAGCATGGTGGCCATCCTGGTCGTCCTGATAACGCTCACCGTGGCGTTTCCGGCCTTCGCCGCCCCTCCCGCCTCCTATCAAGACCTATCAGCTCATTCGCAGGATGCGGACTTCCCCGAACGCAACAGCGATCCCGCGATTCGCGTCCATGACCCCGACGATTTCCTGAGCGAAACCCAGGAAGAACAACTCAACGCCGACCTCGAGCGATTGCGGTTGACTGGAACCGAGAGCGTGATCTTCGTGCGAGACGGTTCGGACCCCGCCACGGCATCGGAGTCGTTCGCCGCGGACCTCCGCGCCCGATGGGCGGTCGAGTCGGCGCCGGGCGCGGACGATGGCATCGTTTTCGTGCTCACCGTGGACCCAGGCCAGGATACGGTCGCGCGGATCGATTACTCCGCAGGCGCGAACACCCTGCCAAAGGGCACGGTGACCGCCGAGGAACTGGACGGCATCCTCGCGGTCGACCAGGGCACGCCAGCCACGCTGAACGGCTACGTCGACGGCCTCTCGTTCGCCGCCCACCGGCTGACCAATACCATCTACGACCAGGCTGGCATCCTCACCGAGCGACAGGCGACGACGCTCCATGGCGACCTGCAACGACTGAACGCGCTTGGCGTTCCCACGGTGGTCTACATCCGCTCGGCGTTCGATGAATCCGACCAGGCGAGCGCCGACGACATGCGCGTCAACTGGGGAGTCGAATCATCCCCCGGCGCCGATGATGGCCTGCTGTTCCTGCTCACCATTGATCCCCAGGACCCAGAGGCAAGCACCTTCGAGGTCTCCAGCGGTGAGAATACCTATCCCATCCGTCAACTCGATGCTCAGCGAATGGACCAGATCATCGCGGACGATGTCCTGCCCAACGTCCACAACGGCGACGTGTACCTGGGACTCGCGTTCGCTATTCGTCGCACGATCAACCTGGCGGAATACTCCCCGCCGAGCCCTCCCGCGCTTACTTCGAACCAGGAGTCGTTCCAGACACCGCTCAACATCGCCGCCGCGCTGCTGGTTCAGGTGACGGTTATTGGCTATCTTCTGGCGCCGGTCGTCCGCGAGCGGCGCATCACGCTCCTGCCTGGACATCGCTCGCTGGTCGAGTATGGAGTGATCATCGCCCTGCTCGCGGTGCTGGTCGGCGCGGCGGGCATCCTGGCCCGGAATCCCGCCAGCACCCTGGCTGGGCTCGGCGTCTTCGTCTGGGCGAGCTGCGGTATCCCCGTCCTGCACCAGATCGTCAGCCGTCGCTCACATCCCGCCGCATCGGCTACCGCAACCATGACCACGCCACCTCGGGGAGGGCACGATGTCGCTCCAGCCAACTGAGGCCACGGGCACGGAATCGGTTTCGCAAACCATCGACACGCCGAACCAAGATCGCTCAAGGCGTGTGCAATGGACCGTGAACATCGTCATCGCCCTCGTGCTGTTCACGTTCTCGTTCATGGTCAACAACGACCATGTCGAAACCACCGAACTGCACCCCGACGAAACCCGCTGGCTCAACCGCGCCTACTACCTGGAAGACTTCCTCGACCCGTTCGGCCCGACATGGCAGGACTACTACCTCACGCGCGGTCAACCGCCGGGCGGAAGCTACCTCATGGGACTCGGCCTCATCCTCCAGGGACAGCCAACGGACTCCGTCGGCGTCTGGGATTTCAACTTCGGCGTGAGTTGGACAAGGGATGTCGACACGACCTGGAACCAGCTCGCCGGAGCCACGCCATCGGATGATGTGCTCCTGGCTGGGCGCCGGACGAACGCGGTCGTCGGAGCGTTGGTTGGGGTGCTTACCTTCGCGGTGACGAGCATGCTTACCAACCGGCTCGGCGGAATCGTGGCCGGCCTCTTCCTCGCCTATCATCCGCTCCACATCACCCTCAGCACGCAGGCCCTCTCCGATGAGCTGCTCGCGCTCATGCTGGGCGTGGCATTTGTGGCGGCGTTTCAGTACGCGCGGCGGCCGGGCATCGGCTGGGCCCTGCTCCTGGGTATCTCCATCGGCATCGGCGCCGGGACAAAACTCGCGCCAATGGCCCTGAGTTTCGTCCTCGCCGGATACGGCCTGGTCTGGCTCGTCTGGATGCTCCGGCGCCATGGCCGGTCATACCTCTCCTGGACGTCGTCCCGGTTCGCCTGGCTGCTCATCCTCCAACCGATCATTTCCGGAATTACGTTCGTAGCTATGTACCCCTACCTGTGGGTTTCGCCCATCCGCAATTCACTCAACCTGCTGGACTTCCGTCGCCAGGAGATGGCAAGCCAGGCGCGAATCTGGACGCACGCCAGCGTTGATGGCCCGGTGGGGGCGTTCAAGCGGTACGGAGAGCAACTCCACGGGGCCTACTCCAGCACCCGCGACGCCCAGGTATCCATCGCGGACCGCATGGGGTTCACCATCGACAGTCCGGTTAGCTTCGACCTCATCCTGGTCGCCATCGGCGCGATCCTGCTCACCCGCATCGTGATCCAGCGGGGGATCTGGAGCCCGCATGCGCTGGTCGCGACACTGTTGGCCGCGGAGGTTGGCGCGGTCACGGTCGGGCTCGGCGTCGACTTCTACCGCTACTACCTGCCCGTTCTGCTCGTGAACAGCGTGCTGGTGGGCATCGTGTTCGGTGAAGTCCTCGACCTGGTTCGAGACGTCTTCCGCCCGAACCGCCCGGCCACGGATGATACTGAGGACGCCTCGGTCGCGGCCTGGCCCGTCCCGGCATCATCAGACGCGACGACATAGGGAACGACAAGCGCCTCACAACACAACGACCCAGCCGCGATGGCTGGGTCGTTGCTCTTGCTCTTGTAGCGGTGTTGTCGGCGGGATCAGTCCGCCAGGACAGGTCGCTTTTCAACCACCACAGGCTCGGAAACGCCCGCGGCCGGACCGTAGAGCTTGTTCACGTAGTCGATGACCATGCGCCGCGCGCTGAACTGTGGGGCCACGGTGCGAATCGCCTCCTTGCAGAGCGAGATCCACTCGTGAGGCAGGCCATTCGATCCCTGGTTGTAGTACATGGGCACGATCTGCTGCTCAAGCATCTCGTAGATCGCGTTCGCCTCGGCCTCGTCCTGGGCATCTCCCTCCAGGTCGGATGGCTCGATCCCCCAGCCGTTGGTGTTGTTGCCGTCCCAGCCCTCGATCCACCATCCGTCGAGGATGCTGCAATTTGGTACACCGTTCGCGCCGGCCTTCATGCCGCTCGTGCCGCTCGCCTCTAGCGGGAAGCGTGGGTTGTTCATCCAGACATCGACACCCGAGACCAGCAGGCTCGCCAGCCCCATCTCGTAGTCCTCGACGAAAGCGATCCGTCCACCGAGCTTCGGGTCGCGTGCCTTCAGGTAGATCTCGCGGATCAGGCCCTTGCCGCCCTCATCGGCCGGATGCGCCTTGCCCGCGAACACGATCTGCACCGGATTGTCCGGGTTGTTCAGGATCGCCGCCAACCGGTCCATGTCACGGAACAGCAGGGTGGCCCGCTTGTACGTCGCGAACCGGCGAGCGAAGCCGAGCGTCAGCACGTTCGCGTTCTGGAACGGTCCGGATGACAACACCTGCCAGGCGTCGAACTGCCCCTCGGCATATCGGCGTCGTGCCCGCTCGTCCATCTCGTCGATGAGTTCCTGCTTGGCCGCCTGGTGTGCCTTCCAGAACTCCTCGTCGGGAATGTTCAGGATTGTGTCCCAGGTGTGCTCCTGTTCCTGTCGCGAATACCAGTGACGCGGCAGGTACCGGTGGTAGAGGTCACGCATGATCGGCGAAATCCAGGTTCGGAGGTGCACGCCATTCGTGATATGCACGATCGGGGCATCCTCGGCGACGGTACCCGGCCACATGTCATGCCACATCTCGCGGGAGACCTCGCCGTGCTTCTCGCTCACGCCGTTCACGAAGGCCGCCAGGCGCAGCGACAGCGCCGTGAAGTTGAATCCCGGCTTGTCGCCATGCAGGCCAAGCGCCAGGAATGTCTCGCGGTCGAGTCCCAGCTCCGGCCAGTAGTGCTCGAAGTGACGATCCATCATGTCGTCCGGGAAGATGTCATGTCCCGCCGGAACGGGGGTATGCGTGGTGAAGATCGTGCATGACCGGACCGCCTCGGTGGCCTCCTCGAAGGTCATCCCGGCCTGGACGTGCTCGCGCGCTCGTTCGAGCATGTGCAGTGCCGCATGCCCCTCGTTCGCGTGCCAGTACGCCGGCTCGATGCCCAGCTGCCGCAGCAGCCGAACTCCACCGATGCCCAGCACGATCTCCTGGCGAAGCCGGTGCTCGGTGTCGCCGCCATAGAGGCGATGCGAAATCTGCCGGGTCCATTCCGGATTCCCCTCGACGTCCGAGTCGAGCAGGTACAACGGAACCCGGCCCACCTGGACCTTCCAGACCGCAAGCTGAAGCGGGAAGCCATCCTGGAGGTCGACGTCCACGAACACGGGCGTCCCGTCGTCGTGCGTCACCCTCGTCGTCGGCTCCGCCCGGGGATCGAGATGAGCCGGGACGTCGTGCTGCCAGCCCTCGTGGTCGATCCGCTGCCGCAGGTAGCCCTGACGATAGAGGAGCGAAACACCGACCAGCGGAACGCCAATATCGCTGGCCTCCTTGATGTGATCGCCGGCAAGCACCCCGAGGCCGCCCGAATAAATCGGGAGCGCCCGGTGCAGGCCGAACTCCGCCGCGAAGTAGGCGACCGTCTTGTCCAGGAGTTCCGGCCGGTTCTTGCCGATCCAGGTGTCGGAACCGCTGGCGTTCAGCATCGCGTCGTAGGCGGCCACCGCGTCGTCGTACAGGGCGAGAAACTCGGGATTGGTCGCGGCCGCTGCCAGCCGCTCCCGGTCGATCCGGTGGAGGAACAGCACCGGATTTTGCTCCACGATCCGCCACAGGACCGGATGCATCCCCTCGAACAACTTCCGTGCCGGGCGGCTCCAGGTCCACCAAACGTTGTAGGCCAGTTCACTGAGTCGCTCGATACGTTCGGGCAACGGTATTTGTTCGATCGTGGGTTGGGGCGTCATGTTCCGAATCTCTCCAGTTAAGCAATATGAGGTTGGCCATTTAAGCGCGGCCTTGGTGTCAGGTTGGTTTTCCTCGACAGCAAAGTATCCATCACCCCCGCGAACGCTTCAAACTCGCCGCTTCCCTTAATTCCATCGCCGCCCGCGGGGTTGGACCGAACCACGGTCGTGGTGCGGCCAATAGACCTCTCGAAGCGATGATCACGAGCGCGAACGACGCGCCAACTCCCACGCGATCGCTCGCTGCGCTATCCTGTTGCGGGCGAGTGCACAGGCCCACGGTGGAGGAAACGAGTGACGACACGCGACGCCAGAACGGCGGCCACCAGACTACGTGAGTCGACCGACTGGGTCGCCGCCGCCGGACTGATGATCGTGGCGATCACCGCGTCGCTCGCCATGCCGTTCTGGCCTCACCGAACGCAATTGCTGGACATGGGCAAGATCATCGGCTACGGCTGGTCGTCATTCCTTCCCTGGATCTTCGGCCTGCTGATCTGGATCGTCTGCCTCGAGCATCTCCTGCGACGGTCGAGGCAACTTGACTTCGTCACGATCAAGCCGATCTTCCTCGCGACCACCGCGGTTTCCCACGTCGCGTTCTTCGCGATGTACCCCGTGAGTGCGATCGACGTCTACATCTACGCCGCGCGATCCCGGCTCTTTTCCCACTACGGCGAGAACCCCAACGCGGTCCAGCCGCTGAACCACTGGGACGCCGACCCATACATGGCCTACGCCTCGAAGGAATGGGCCGATGACCTTTCGCCGTACGGCCCCTTGTGGAACCTGATCGCCTATCCGGTCACCTGGATAGGCGGAGACAACATCGGGATCGCCATCCTCGGGTTCAAGGTCATCGCCGTGGCGGCCGTCTTCCTCATCGCCTGGCTGGTGTACCAGATCGTGCGCGAATCCCATCCTGGCTGGGAAATCACCGCGGTCATGTTCTGGCTGCTGAATCCCCTCGTGATGTGGGACGGTATCGCCAACGCCCACAACGACGTCTTGCTCATGCTGCCGGTGGTGGCCGCGATCTGGGCCTGGCGAAAGGGTTACGACCGCTGGGTCATCCCGCTGCTGCTCATCTCGGTCCTGATCAAGTACGTCACGCTCATCCTGCTGCCGGTCGCGGTGGTGGCGGTCTGGCGTCGCAACCCGGACCGGCGCGAGCGAATCTCGGGCGTGCTGTTCGCGATCTCGGCGGGGCTGTTCCTGCTCGCGGTTAGCCTCTTCCCGTTCTACGACCTGGGCGCCATCCGCGAGAGCGCCGCCGCACAGGGCTCGAAGGTCGCGGTGTCTCCGGCCTGGGCCATCAAGTCCACGCTGATCGAATGGGACGTGGTCCGGCTTGAAAACGAGTCCATCATCCGCGTCGCCTATGCCATCGTGTCGCTCTACATCGCGGGCTGGATGGTCGCCTGCTGGCGAAACCCATCGCGGATGCCACGGGCCACGTTCGAAGTACTGTTCGCGTTTATGCTCATCGGGTCCACCAACCAGCGGGCATGGTATGTGCTGTGGCTGATCCCAATGGCCGCGCTGCTGATACCGGAGAACCCATGGCGTCGAACAGCCGTCTGGAGCGTGACATCGCTGCTCGGCCACGGCTGCACGATCTGGCTCTGGTATGTCTGGGATATTCAAACCCGCGGCTACTACGGCTACGCGCTGACCATCGTCGGCATCGTCTTCCTGCCGGTTTTCGCCATCACCATCTGGGAACTGGCGCGGTTCGCTCGGAACAAGCTTGGTGAGGGTGGCGAGCCGCCGGCGCCCACGGCTCGCCAGCGATCTCAAACCTCGCCGAGGTAGGCCTTCCGCACCATCTCGTTTCGGAGCAACGACTGCGCATCGTCGGATAGCAGGATCGTGCCTGTCTGCATCACGTACCCTCGCTGGGCGATCGCGAGCGCCATCAGCGCGTTCTGCTCAACCAGCAGCACGGTCGTGCCCTGCTTGTTGATGTCCTGGACGATCGAGAAGATTTGCTCCACCAAGATGGGGGCCAGTCCCATCGAAGGCTCGTCGAGCAGGAGCAACTCAGGATGCGCCATTAGCGCCCGCCCGATTGCCAACATCTGCTGCTCACCGCCAGACATGGTTCCCGCGGGCTGGTTGACGCGCTCCTTCAGGCGAGGAAAGAGGTCGAACACCCGGGCCAGGTCGTTCTCGTCGATCTTGCCGTGGATGAACGCCCCCATCTGCAGATTCTCCATGACCGACATGCGGGGGAATACCCGCCTGCCTTCAGGAGACTGCGCCACCCGTAGCTTGGCCACCTGGTGGGCGGGAAGCCCGCTGATGCGGCTTCCCTTCAGCAGCACTTCGCCTTCGCGGGGGCTCAGGAGCCCGGAGATCGTCTTGAGCGTGGTGCTCTTGCCCGCTCCATTCGATCCAATCAGGGTCACGATCTCACCGACCTTCACGTCGATGGTGATCCCCTTGAGTGCGTGGATATGCCCGTAGTACGAATGCACATCCCGCAATTCCAGCATCATCGTATCGTTCGCGGTCTGGGTCATTCCTCTACCATCCCATAGTCGATCCAGCCTTGTCCGCTCACGGGCGTTCCCCGTTCGCGCCGCGTCATGGGGTGGCTCCCGCGCCGGTCGGTGGCTCCGCCTGTCCCGCCGGCATCTCGTGTCCCGCTTCTGGCGCCGGTGAATCGAACTGGCGCGCCAGTTCCGCCGCGCCCTTGCCCAGGTACGCCTCGACCACCTGCGGATTGCTCCGCACCTCGGACCCCGTGCCATCGGCGATCTTCACGCCATGGTCGAGTACCGCGACCTGGTCGGAAATGCCCATCACCACCTTCATGTCGTGCTCGATCAACAGCACGGTCACGTTGAGTTCCCGCCTGATCCGATCGATGAAGGTCGTCATGCCCGCCGTTTCCTGCGGGTTCATGCCGGCGGTCGGCTCGTCCAGCAGCAACAGGCTTGGGCCGCTCGCCAGCGCGCGCGCCACCTCGAGCCGGCGTTGGTCGCCATAGGAGAGGTTTTTGGATGTTACATTCGCGGCCCGGCTCAGTCCCACATAGTCCAGCAGGCCATAGGCCGTTTCGCGAGCCTCACGCTCTTCCTGCATGACCCCGGGTGTGCGCAGGAACGCGCCGAGTGCTCCTGTTTTCATCCGACTATGCATGCCAACCAGCACGTTCTCGATGGTCGTCATGTTGCTGAACAACCGGATATTCTGGAAGGTTCGCGCGATACCCAGCGAAGTCACCTGGTCGGGCCGGAGCGCGGTTCCGCTGAACCCGCTCCCGCCGAAAATCGGCTTCCCCTTGAACGTGATCGTTCCCCTCGTCGGCTTGTAGATGCCGGCCACCATGTTGAAGAACGTGGTCTTTCCCGCGCCGTTCGGGCCGATCACGCTGGTGATGCTCCCGGTGGCGATGTCGAGATCCACCGAGTCGACCGCCACCAGACCGCCGAACTGCTTGGTGATGCCTCGGGCCTGCAGAATTGGCGCGGCCGATGTCGAATCACTGCTCATGCCTGATTCTGCCTTCCCATGAATGGAGCGTCGTCACGGCGAACCTCGAACAGGTTGTCGTTCTCGTCGAGGTTCGGATCGTCGCCATCCACGTCACCTTCCAACTCCGCCGCGCGTTCCTTGGACGGGAACAGCCCGCCGGGCCGCAGGAGCATGAGGAGCACGAGCGCGAGCCCGAAGATGAGGAACCTGTCGGAATTGAGGTTGTGCCCGGCCAGGAAGTCGCCTAGCCAGGCCAGTGGCTCCCAGGTGATCTGCTCGCCGAGCCGGTTCAATGGCTTCGTGAGCTCCGTCGCCAGAATCCGGTCGAAGACCCCAATGATGAGTGCCCCGATGACGACGCCGTACGAGTTACCGATACCGCCGAGGATCACCATCGCGAGGATGATGATGGAGATCGAGAACTGGAACTGGTCGGGATAGACAACCCGGACGTACCCCGCGTAAACCGATCCCGCGAACCCGGAGAACGACGCTCCCAGCGCGAACGCCCACAACTTGGTGGAGACGGTGTTGATCCCCATGCTCGCGGCCGCTATCTCGTCCTCCCGAATGGCGGCCCACGACCGACCCAGACGCGAGTTGTAGAGTCTGTTCCCCATGAACAGGGTAAGCAGGAGCACGCCGAGCACCAGCCAGAACCAGTTCATCTGACTTCCGCTGTCGAACGATATCTCCCGGCCCCCACCAAGCGGAATGCTGGGCGGTTTGGCGATCTGGCCGATGCCTTGCGGTCCATTGGTAACCGTCGCCGCGTTGGTGAAGAAGTCTGGCACGATCTCGCCGAACCCAAGGGTCACGATCGCGAGATAGTCGCCGCGCAGCCTCAAGGTCGGTGCCCCGAGGATCACCCCCGCGATCGCGGCCAGGATCCACGACACCGCCATGGCCGGCCAGAAGCTCTGCATGAATTCCGGCACCCAGCCGTTGATCACGAACCAACTGTTGGGGGAGGTCATGAACGCGTTGCCGTAGGCGCCGATCACGAAGAAGGCAACGTATCCGAGGTCGAGCAGTCCGGCGTACCCGACCACGATGTTGAGGCCGAGCGCCAGGATCACGAATACGAAAATCGGGATCCACTGACCCAGCAGGTCAAAGCCAAACAACTTGTCGACGAACGGGTACAGGGCCACGACGGCCGCCGCCGCCAGCACCTTGAGTTGTCGACTCCGCTCTTCCTGTCTTTGCTCGGCGAACCACTGCTCGGCCCGCGTTGCATATGCTGTCGCCATGCTGTATCTCCTCGCGTCCCCAGCCTAGACCTTGTCAGGTACCGATTCACCAAGCAGACCTGAGGGCCGGAACACGAGAACCAGGATCAGGATGCTGAAAATGACCGAGTTGGTCCACTGGCTACCCCAGCCGGAAAAGAAGGTCGACATGAAGCCATCGCTGTAGGCCCAGATGATGCCGATCAGGAAGCCGCCAACCACCGCTCCCGCCAGGTTGCCGATGCCGCCAAGCACCGCCGCCGTGAACGCGAACAGACCGTAATGGAATCCCATCTGGAACCGGCCGGAGTTGTTGTAGAACAACGCCACCATGCCCGCCGCGCCAGCCAGCGACCCACCGAGCAGGAACGCCACGCCAATTGTCCGGTTGATGTCGATACCCATCAGCGCCGCCGCCTCGCGGTCTTGCGCGGTGGCCCGCATGGCCGTTCCGATCCTTGTCCGGTACACGAACCACGACAGAAGGATCAATAGGGGAATGGTCACGCCGATCACGAACAGGTCGATCAGACGCAGGCGCAACGTGGAGTCGGCGAACCAGTCCCGAAGGATGGGCCACTCCTGCAGCACGTTGTACGTTCTGAACCTTCTCGGAATCAGGTCTGGGGCGGTGAAGGGGTTTGGCCCCTTCCAGTAGATGGCAAGGTTCTGGAGGATGAAACTCATGCCGATCGCGGCGATCAGCGGCGCCAGGCGAGGCGCGTTGCGCAGCCTGCGGTACGCCACGTTGTCGATTGCCGCGTTCAGTAGCCCAGAGAACGCCATCGACGCGATAAGGACGCCAATCAACACAAGTACGATCAACGTTGTTGACGAATCCGATGTCACGCCGGTGAGCGCCACGACCGTCGCCGCGAAAAACGCGCCCATCATGAACACTTCACCGTGGGCGAAATTAATGAGCTCAATAATGCCGTAGACCAGCGTGTATCCCAATGCGATCAGCGCCACCAACGATCCAGTGGCCAATCCAATAATGAGGAACTGGAAAAACAGCGTCCAACTGAAATCCATGGGTTACGTCCTGATCTCCCTCGAATCCGGTTTGCCCACGCCTTGGATAAGCGGTTCAACTCCAGGCACGCGGGGTGATTCAGCCGGGCGACACGAACCGGGCCGAGCATGGTGCCCGGCCCGGTTCGTGTCACATCCAGCCTACTCTGCCAGTCCGATGACTTCCTGGAAGGTAATGGCCCCGTCGGTCACCACATTCAGCGAAATGGTGTCCGCCGTGGTGTCGCCCGTCTCCGTGAAGCTCCACGTACCGATCAGGCCGCGGAACTCGGAGGTGCCCATCATGGCTTCGAGAATGGCGGCGCGATCGTTCACGCCGACCTGGTCGATCGCCTGGAGCGCGACCACCGCACATTCGAAGGAGTACGTCGCGTAGGCGTCCGGCTCGTGACCGACGATCGCCTTGATCGCCTCGTACCACTCGGCGCCGACACCCTCCAACTCGTTGGCGGGGAGTCCGCCGAACGTGAGGTACATGCCTTCAGCCGCGTCACCGGCGCCGTCGATGAACGCCTGGTTGATGAGGCCGTCCGGGCCCATGATCGCCACGTCCTCCGGCGCCATCAGGTCACGGAGGTCCTGCAGCAGCTTGCTCGCGTTCAGGTTCACGATCGCGCTGATGTAGACGAATTGCGCGCCAGAGGCGGCGATCTTGGTCGCCAGAGCCTGGTATTCCGGGGCTTCCGGGTTGAATGCCTCGAACCCGGCGACTTCGCCACCGAGGCCCTCGTAGGTATTGCGGAACACGCTCGCCAGGCCCTGTCCGTAGGTCTGGTTATCGTGAAGGATGTAGGCGCTCGTCGCGCCAAGCCCGTTGTAGGCGAAGTTGGCGGAAGTACCGCCCTGCAGGTCGTCGGCCGGCACCACGCGCATGTAGTTGCGAACGCCGTTCTCGTACAGAACGTCCGGGTAACCTTCCGGGTTGAATTCGCTCTCCTTCGTCAAGAGCACGCCGGTGTTCGCCGGCGAGATCATGGCCAGGCCAGCCTCGCTGGTGATCGGGATCGACACCTGGGCGGCGCCGGTGTTGTAGGTGGCGATGTAGACCATCGCGTCCGGGTCATTCACGACCTGGGTCGCGTTGTTGGCTTCGGTGGTGGCGTCCCAGGAGCCCTGGTTCGCGGCGATGCCGTCATCGAGCGCGGTGTAGTTGATGGCGTATCCGCCAGCGGCCCCACCCCAGATGTCGACGGCCATCTGCACGGCCGCCTGCGAGTCGCCACCGATCTGCTCCGAGGCGCCGCTCATCGGCCACGAGGAGTAGATGTTGATCGTTCCCTTGCTGGTGTCGGTGCTGTGCGCGACTCCGGCCACGCCGAGATTCTCGGGGGTGAGACCGCCGCTCGCCACCGGAGAACCCTCCTGAGCCGCGACCGTGCTCGCCAGCACCGAGCCAGCGGCCGCCGCGGAGACTCCGAGCGCGAAGGCGCGCACCATGAATGTGCGCCGGTCGATCGAACCGGACTTAACCTGCTCGACGAGTGTTTCAAAACGCGGGTCTGACATGAACTACTTCCTCCGTGATTCACCGCTTCGCGGCGTGATCCCGAGCCTGAGAACGGAGAACTTCTCCGTTCGCC
>JAEWEG010000069.1 GCA_023389575.1 Chloroflexota bacterium
TTCCGGAACGGGCGGACCAGCGTGCGCGTCGCGGGAAGCAGCCAGGCCGCGGGCTCGGATTCGACAAGGCGGTGTACCGGCGCCGCAACGTCGTGGAACGCTGCATCAACCGGCTCAAGCAGTGGCGGGGGATCGCGACGCGGTTCGATAAGCGGGGCGTCAATTATCGCGCCATGGTCGTCGTCGCCTCGCTCATGATCTGGCTCGGCTCATGATTTGTCAGACACGCCCTAATCTCATGGCAGTAGCCGGCGGACCTATTCGTACGGCGTCCAGGAGGCGGCATCCTCGCGGAGCGTTCGGGCGCCTTCGGAGGCATCCTCACGGATGGAGGCCCAAACGGGAGCGAGGTCATCGGCTGGCAGCCACGCCGCTCCATCTCGCTCGTGGAGCACGTGATTTCCCGAGGTCTCGTCGCTGGTCCGCTCGACCCATACCCTGGTCCAGCCATTCTTGAGGGCCTGCTGGGCTCCGGCGAACGTGCCGCCGGCGTGGCGGTTGGAGCGAACCACGACGGCCGCCCTGGAAAGGCAGTAGATGAGCCGGTTGCGGCCCATGGCCGTTCCGGTCTGGTACCCGGCGTCGGGCGAGTAGGGCGAGATCAGGGCCAGCCTGCCGGAATCGAGGAACTCCCGGAACTGCACCTTCGCGGCCTGGGTGGCGAGGGAGTCAGGCAGGACAACCACCGCCGTTCCACCCTCCATCAACGCGCCTTCCACTGACCGCTCGTCGATGCCACGTGCCCCGCCGCTGACAACCGTGAAGCCCTGGGCGGCCACCGCCGCGCCGAGGTCGGTGGCCCGGCGAAGGAGGCGGTATTCGGCGTCGCGCGATCCAACGATGGCGACGGCCGTGGTGTTGAGCAGGTTCGAGTTCCCGCTTCCATACAGCAGCGGTGGACGCGATGAGCCAAGCTCCGGGCGAAATCGCCTGGGATAGTCGGTGTCGCCGCGCCCCAGCACCCAGATATCGCGCCGGGTCCAGTCGTTGAGCCTCAAATCGGCGTGCCCGTGGCGCTGAAGAAGTCCGGCCAGGCGGTCGCGTGTCAATTTTCGCTGAAGGCCCTCGATCCCCGCGAGCAGGTCATCCCCATGACCGTTCAGCAAGTCGCGCGGGTACCGGCCCTGATCGTTGAGGTACGTGGCCACCATCGACCATTCGACCGGGGTCAGCGTCGGTGGCCCCTTCTCACCAGCGGCGAGGCGGGCGGTCATCGCCAGCACCACGCGCAGGTCCTCCGGCTTCACCCTCAGCCTCCCGAGCGCGTGGAGGCGAGGGCGAAGGGGACGACGGGACCACTTCCAGCCTGGCGCAGGAGCATGGCGAGGATGGTGAAGGTCCAGCCGGAATCGACGAAGTCGTCGACAAGCAGCACCCGGCCGGCCGGCGGTTCACCGTGGATCTCGAACGCCCCATCGAGATTCCGGCACTGGTGGAAGCTATTCGTCATGTCCTTCTGGGGCTCTGTATCCCGGGTCTTTACGATGATATCGTGAGCGGGAAGGGCGAGGGCGGCGGCCAGCCTGCGGGCGAACTCCGGGACCAGATCGGCATGCCGCCGCGATGGCACCCAGGTGATCCAGGCGGGTCTGCTGGCGGGCGTCCAGCGCTCGCGCAGGAACCTGGCGGCAACCTCGACATAGTGGTCATCAAGCTGGTTGCGGCTCTTGCTCATCCGCACTTCGTCGCCGAAGGCGCCGTCACCATAGCGCCCCATGTAGAGACCTGGCTCGGCGCGGAGCTCGGCGGGAATCCGGAACGGGAACCCGTAGACCGGCATGGCGCCCTTCGGGATCTGGAGGCGAGGGGCGATCACCTCATCGCGGGAGTGGTTCAGGAAGTGGTTGGCGGCCCGCATCATGTCCGGATCGCGCTCGACCGCGAGAATCGGCTCGTCGCGGCAGTTCTCGCAGATACCGCAGTTCGCGGGCGGGGAGGGGTCGTCCAGCGCGGCGAGCAGGAAGCTCATGCGACAGCCGTCGTCCAGGCGGCGATAGCGCTCCATCTCGTCCCATTCGGCCTCGCGCATGGCGATCAGGGCGTCACGACGTTCGACATAATCGGTTTTCCAGGGCGCCGGGGTGCGCTTCCAGAGCGTTTTCTCCCTGGCGATGGGGGCGGGGTCCTGAACCGAGAGGTACCGGAGCGCGCCATCGAGGCGTGATTTCGGAATGTTGACGCGGCCCATGAGCTGGGTGGCGGTGGCGCCGTCGAGTTCGCTGAGGGTGTTCAGGATGTTCATGACATCGGCGGCGGTTGGCAACGAGGAGGTCCGGAAGTTCTCGTGGATGCCCGCGTCCTCGGGACCGCTCATCAGCACACCGACGGCACCGTGGCGACCGCGTCCGGCGCGCCCGACCTGCTGGTAGTAGGCGATGATCGAGGCCGGGGTCTGGTAGTGGATGACGAAGCGGATATCCGGGTTGTCGTACCCCATGCCAAGGGCGGTGGTGGCGACGAGCACGCGGAGATCGCCGGTGGTGAACTCTTCCTCGAGCGCCTTCTTCGCCTCGGAAGCGTCCGCATGGTCGGCGGTGACGACATCGGAGTGGTAGGCGTGGGCGCTGACGCCCTGCGAGCGCAGCCAGTCGGCCACGCGTTCGGCGTCGTGCTTGGTGAGGGTATAGACGATGCCCTTGCCGGGGAGATCGGGGACGGTTTGGGCGAGCCAGGCGAAGCGCTCGATGGCGCTCATCCGGGGAAGCGCCTGGAGCGCGAGGTTCTCGCGGATGAGGTCGCCACGGGAGATGCGGATGTTTCCCAGTTGATCGTGGATATCCTGCACCACGCGGTCGTTGGCGGTGGCGGTGGTGGCCAGAAGCGGGTTGTTCGGCGGGAGTTGCCGCATGAGGCTGGCGAGGCGCTGGTAGTCGGGCCGGAAGTCGTGCCCCCAGTCGGAGATGCAGTGGGCCTCGTCGACCACGAGCAGGCCGGTTTTCTCGAGCACGAGAGGGAGCAGTTCGTCGAGGAACTGGGCATTGGCGAAACGTTCGGGGGAGACGAGGAGCACATCGACGGCATCCGCCTCGATCATTTGGACGAAGGTATCGAACCGGTCGTTGGTGCCGGCGTGCAGCGCGCCGATGCGAAGCCCCATGCGGCGTCCGGCCATGACCTGGTTGCGCATGAGGGCGATGAGCGGCGAAACGATGAGGGTGGGACCGCCGCCCTGTTCCCGCAGCAGCTTGGCGGTGATGAAGTAGACGGCCGATTTACCCCAGCCCGTGCGCTGGACGAGCAGCACCTTTTCGCGACGGTTGACCAGGGCGTCGATCACCGACCATTGGTCGCCGCGAAAGGTGGCGGCGGGGTCGCCGGTGCCGGCCCGGAGCAGGTCGAGGGCGTGCTGGTGCTGGGCGGGATCGGGAGCCGGCGCGGGTTCGGTGGAGGTAGGGGTTCTGGAGAGAAAGCTCATGGACACATCATACCGGATGTAGCACAAATGTTCCGCCTTCATGAGGCGAACATCTCGGCTCCGCCTTACGGCAACCACTTCATGGACGCTGCGTTCCACACGGCTTCGGGTGCCGCCGTGCCGGAGAGAAGGGGGTCGAACAGCGCTGCGGCGAAGGCGTGTCCCGCCGTCATATCCGGATCGATCGAAACGGATGCGGCCATGACCGGATAGCTGGCCTTCCACTGCTCGGGAGGGGCGGCGAGGGCGGGTGGCACATCCTGAATAGCTCGGGCGGCGAACGTTTGCTGGATCGCTTCGATACAATCGGACGCCCTGGGATCAAACGACGAGCCGATCAGCACCATGTCGACCAGATCCTTCACCCGGGTGTTTATGCGGTTTTCAGGATAGATTTTCGAGTAGGCGTGCAGCTTTTCCGCCAGGTGATATTCAATAGCCAGGGCTGGAAGCTCAATGGCATCCAGCCCCGCAAACTCAAGAAATCCCGATCTTTGCACCAGCTCGGTGCGCATACCCACGGTTTGATCGAAGCCAATGTCAACGCTGAAGCTCTCAAACCTCTTGCCGTTCAAATTTGCCGTGACGTGGTAACGGATGGCGGTGCCGTCAACCAGCGCGTCGAGCCTGTTGGTTCTGTTGATTGAGAAGTCGAAGAAGTCTTCAGAATCCGCAGCCTGAAGACTATCGAATACCATCTGGATCTGATCGAGGTCATGATCGTGCAACAGATCGATATCCCTGGTCGCCCGCGCCCGCTGACCGAGGCGATAGTCGAGCGCCAGTCCACCTTTTAACGTCCAACCATGAGGATCGGTGGCAATGAGCCGGGAGAGAAAACGATCGAACGCGATATGCCGGCGCAACCGGGCCAGCGCTGCTTCCCCATGGTCACGTGCATAGATTTTCAGACGCGCATCGATCGCGGCTCGAAACCCGCCAGCCGTCTCGTACTTCACGAGGCTGCCGCATCAATGGCGCGCTCGATGGCCTCGCGCACTCTTGTGCTTCTTGATTGAGCGGCTTTTCTCAGCGTATGAATCGACATGATACCCCTATCAATAGCCTCCATCGCCGCGGAATGAACGTGTTCTTCCGACGTACCGGCCTCCGCGACATCCACAATCGTCCGCGCCGGTGAGGTCACGGGAACGCCTTCGATACGTCGCACGTCACGAGGCTCGATCGGTCGCTTCGACGTGTGCACGGTAATGCCCCTGGGCGGCCTCAGATAGCGCTTCTCCCGGGGAATGGTGATGTCGATGGCGTTGGGAGTGACATCACTGAGTTGATGGAGATCGAGCGCACTCTCGTGAGAGACCACCGCGAAGTCCTTCCCCACCGCCAGCCATGCGGCGGCCACTTCCTCCCGGGGAGCGGAAGGATAGTCGCGAAACCGGTAGACGCCACGGTAGACACGTTCGAGCTTTCCAGTCTGGACGTGATGATGGAGCAGTTTCCGTGAAATGGCGTGTTCTTCCGCCTGGGCCGTTGTGAAGTAGCCCATCTGCCCCACGGCGACCTGGTAAAGATCTGCAAAATCCGGTTGTCGTTCGATCATGTCATGCATTTGTCGTATTTTACTGGACAAATGCATGACATGACAAGACACGATAGCCAGTGTCGATACTGGGCAACGACGAACTACGCCATCACCCGCCACGTTTCGCTATCAACGGGAGCGGCTCTTACTTGCCGATGCAGAAGCGGCTGAAGATTTCCTGGATGACTGACTCGTCGACATCCTCGCCCGTCACTTCGCCGACGGCGTGGAGGGCGGCGCGGACCGGTGTCGCGAGCAGGTCCTGGGGATAGCCAGCGGCACGGGCTTCCTGGGCGTCTCGGATGTGCTGGAGGGCACGCTCGACGGCGGCGCGCTGGCGCGCGGAGATCAGGGCCGGCCGGGCTTCGGACGACGTTCCGCCACGAAGGGTGGTGGCGAGGGCCGCTTCCAGGTCCGACAGGCCCTCGCCCGTGGTCGCCGAAATGGTGACCTGGGCAGCATTGGGCAGGAGGCGGGTCAGTGCCTCGCGGTCGGCGGATTCCCCCAGGTCGTGCTTGTTCCAGACGATGACGACCGGGGTCTGCTCGCCGGAGGGGCGGCCCGCGAGCAGGTTCGCCACCGCGAGGTCGCCTTCCTGGAGCGGGGCGGAGCCATCGACCACGAACGCGATCGCGGCGGCGGTGGAGAGCACCTTGCGGCTGCGTTCGACGCCGATCTTCTCGACAAGGTCCTCGGTCTCGACGATGCCAGCGGTGTCGAGCAGGGTGACGGGAATGCCCTCGACGTTGACCGTCTCGGCGATGACGTCGCGGGTGGTGCCCGCGATCGGGGTGACGATGGCGCGTTCGGCCCGGAGCAGCGCGTTGAGCAGGCTGCTCTTGCCCACGTTGGGGCGTCCGACAAGGGCGATCTGGGCGCCATCGCGCAGGAGCATGCCCGCCTTCGACCCGGCCACGACATCGGCCAGGGCTTCCTCGGCGGCAAGCAGGCCGTGATCGATGTCGGAGGTGTCGATTTCGTCATCGGGGAAATCGGCGGAGGCATCGAGATACGCCAGCAGGCTGACCAGCGCGGCGTTGGCGGGCGCGAGCCGCCGGGTAAGGTCGCCGGCGAGATCGGAGACGGCGAGGCGGAGGCTCTCGGAGGTGCGGGCGCCGATCACGTTGAGCACCGCTTCGGCTTGGGTGAGGTCGAGGCGGCCGTTGAGAAAGGCGCGGAGCGTGAACTCGCCCGGTTCGGCCTGGCGGGCCCCGGCGGCGAGCAGGAGGCGCAGTGTTTCCTGCAGCGGGACCGGACCACCATGGCAGGAAATCTCGACCGTGTCTTCCTTCGTATAGGTGTGCGGTCCGGCCATCCAGCCCAGCAGGACTTCATCGATCAGGTCGCTGGTCTCAGGGTCTACGATCTTGCCGTAGATGAGCCGATGGCTCTCGGTGCTGGTCAGGTCGACTGGTTTGCTGGATTTGCCAGGTTTGCGGAAGACGCGGGCGGCGATGGTCGCGGCGTCGGCGCCACTGACACGGACGACCCCGATTCCGCCTTCTCCGGCGGGCGTTGCGATGGCTGCAATGGTGGCGCTGTCTATCATGAGTACTGTTTCCGCGTGCGAGTGAATCGTGTCTGTATTTCGGATGGGCGCCGGGTCACAGGGGCCGGTCGCTCCGGGATGACTGTACCCGTGTCGTGCCGAATGCGTCGAACGATGCGGCCGCGTGCTACGGTTCGCCAACGTGCTCGACGCGGGGATGACCCAAGGACAGGGAGGGATGGAGAGACATGGCGACGAAGCTCAGCCAGGCCGAGATTCTGGACTATATCGAGGAGAAGCCCCGTACGGCCCACATCGCGACTGTACGCGAAGATGGCCGTCCGCATGTATCGGTGATCTGGGTGGTGCGCGATGGCGACGAGATCGTCTTCACCACCTGGCACACCTCGGTCAAGGCCCGGAACCTGGCGAGAACGGGGCAGGCGGCGATCTCGATCGATGACATGTCGGACGGTTCGTACGTGGCGATCGAGGGAACGGTGACGATCGATCCCGATCCCCAACTGGTGCGGCGCTGGGCGGCGGTACTGGGCGGCAAGTACATGGGGGCGGACCGGGCGGAGGAGTTCGGGGCCCGAAACGGGATCGAGGGCGAGGTGACCTGCCGCCTGACACCCACGCACATGAGCGGGTTGCGTGGGATCACGGATTGACCCGGAGCGAGGTCCATGTCGTCACCAGCATGTCAGGCAACTCGTGGGCGAACATCAGTTCATCGCTAAAACGATTTAGTTCGTTACATCGGTGTCGGATTGTCGCTGTGTAACGAGTGAATCAGGATTTGCACGAATACCCGTGCCTGGCGAGCCCTTTAGCGCTTGCGCTTGGTTCCGAACGTGTTGTCCAGCGGCATATCGGTTGTCCGCCGGCTGGTGCCTCCCGCCGCCTTGAGCAACAGATAGAAGAGCCCCGCGATAGCCAGGATTCCGAAGAACGTGGATCCCGCGTTGCCACCACGCAGGACGAAGGTGGACAGGCTGAGGACCAGGATGAATGGCAGGCACCCCATCAACGCGGCCTTGGTCATGACGACCTGCTTCTCGGCTGGATCCGGAAAGGCGGGTGGAGCACCCGTGGAGGCGGTGGTGGGCCCGGTCGTGCGCGGATGGCCGGAGTCGACCCAGTCGATGGCCGGCGCCTGGTACTTCTGGCGTGTGGTGTCCGTGGCGGGCGCCGCGGGCTTGCTCCGGGGAGAGGCTGATGGCGTGGACGGTCTGGCCGCGTTTCCGGATGGTCGCTCCGTACCCCGGCCCGCGGGGTTGGCCGCCGTTCGTGGGGCTTCCGCGGGGGTATCGGACGGAAACAGCGAACTGAACGCGGTGGGCACACCAGATTCCGGGGGATCGCCGGAATCCGACGGTGGGTGATGCTCCACCACGTCGGGTTCGCCTTCGCCGGGATTGGAGACGGTTACGTCCGGCGCCTCGATCACTGGATCGGCCCCGTCGAAGACCACCTTCGCCCCGGTCAGTTCGGCTTCCACCTGTTCGGCGAGCGTGGACTTGCCGCCAGAGGCCATCCTGGCGAGTTCATCCTCGCCGGAGGCCATCTCCGCAAGTTCGTCTTCACCAGACGCCATGCCGGTTAGCCCGTCGTAGGAGGACACCATCCGGGTGAGTTCCTCGGCGGGCGCGTCGCTCTCCACCAACGCGTCAGGCTGGATGGGTGTGGTCATGTCCACCTGCGACGAGCGCAGGGCGTCGCCAATCGGACTGCTGGAGCGCGGCTGGTGGGTGGGCGGGGTCGCGTACGGAGGCGGAGAACCGGGAGGGGTCGGATCGTACGGAGGTGACGGAGTGGCCTCGTACGCACTGCCAGGCGTGACGGTCGATGGTCCGGTGGCGGATGATCCGAAGCCCGTTCCGCTCTCCGCGCCGGGCGTATGGTGAGTGGCCGACGAATCCCCACCGGAGTACGCCGACGATTGGCTCGAAGAACCGGTGGCCGACTGATACGCGGCCAGCAGCACGCCGCAGGCCGGGCAGGTGATCGAGGACGACTCCACAGCCGCGCCACAATTGCCGCAGCTTGGCGCGGCGGAGGGCGAACTGGTGGACTGGGGATCGATGGTCGACATTCCTGCTCCCTTACTGGAGGATGGTAGCCACGCCTCATGCCCACGATGTCATGCATGGGAGCGGTGGCTATGATATACACCAATGCCGGAGCGAGAGCCCGTTCCAGGCGGTCGCGCGAGAGCGATCTGCATTAACAACGCCACTCATGGCGGGAGCGGTTCCCGTCTTAGGCGCCCGGAGGTTCCCGCCACGTGAGCACCCCATCCGATTCCAGGCCATTCAAGGAGGACGGCGCGCCGTTGCAACGGGATGGCCGTCCCCTGATTTTCTGCGGCATGTGCGGCGCGCTCAACCCCGCTTCCAACCACTACTGCGCGGCCTGTGGCACCACCCTGGTCGATGCGTTTCACGCCACCGAAGGATTGAGGGTTTACGAGCGGCCCGATTCGGCCTCGCGGCTGGTTGAACTGATTCCCTCCGGGACCGAGCTGGATATCGTTGAAGAAAAGGATCCGCACGAGGACTTCGTGCGGGTTCGCCTGGAATCGGGCAAGCTGGGCTACATCCGGCTTCAGGAAGTTTCGGCGATGGCGGCCGAAGCGCAGGGCATGTACCCACGCGGATTCGCGGCTCCCGACATCAATACCAACGCCCGGGGCTGTGTGTCGCAAACCGGCGCGCTCGCCGCCATCGCGCTGGTGCTGGTGCTGGTGGCGCTGCTCTTCGTGGTGCTGGCGAAGTCGGATACCTACGACCAGGGGACGATGCTGATCCTGGGATGCTTCGGGCTCGGTCCGTTGCTGATCCTGACGATCGCCTTCTACCTGTACGCGCGAAGCCGGGATGATCGCCTGGACGCCGAGGAAGAGGACGCGCGGTTTGAAGAAGAAGCGGCGAGGGCAAGGGCGAGCGAGGAGGCCGCAGACGGCACGCCAGAACCGGTCGACACCCAGGAGGAGCGCTGAGCATGGAGGTACAGGGACGGATCGAGGGCATGCAGCCATACCTGCTGCACGGGCAGCCCTACACCAGGGTGTATTACTCGCACGCCGACGATCCCGAAACGATCCTGCAGTGCCAGCTCGCGGAGTCCGAGTTCGACGGGGATCTCCAGGTGGGCGATGCGATTCGCATCAGCTACCTGCTCAAGACGGTGCTCGAAATCCGGCGGGACACAACGGCCTGAGACCTGACCATGCACGGGTCACTACGCCGGCGACTCCGGATACTGGAACACATCTTCAAGCGGAACCCCGAACACGCGGGCCATTTTGAAGGCCACCTCCAGCGACGGTGAATACCGTCCCTGCTCGATGGCGTTAATCGTCTGCCGGGTCACCCCGACGCGGTCGGCCAATTCCGCTTGCGTCATTTCGCCAGTCTCGAAGCGAAGCGTCCTGATCCGGTTCGTCACCCGGGTCGGTTTCGTCACACCCCAATTCCCCGCTGATACAGGACAGTGCTGGTGAGATACTCGCTGACCTGAGCCAGTACCCAGGCCAGGAGCAGGGAGTTGGCGACGAAGAAGTAGGGCGCCTCGACCATGGCAAGGACGATACCCAGAAACACGCCTGTCGCGAGCACGTAGCCTCCAACCTGCTCGCCCCGGAGGGTGATCCGCCGGTCACGCTCGTCGAAGACATTCGCCTCTCCGGGGTTGATCAGCGCGAGCACGACGTGGCTGAACGCCGCCAGGATCGCCAGCGGAATCGTGGCGGCGATCAGGAATGGCTGATAGGGAATGTCTTCTGGCGGGCTGACGGTGAGCCATCGCCCCATGGCGGCGAAGTAGGAGCCGTACACGATCACGAGTATCGCGGCCATGGTGATAGCACTCTTTTGGTGAAATGGCATGTCGCAACTCCGTGATGTCAAACATTCTTGTCATTCGCAATGTACAGGAATCACGACACTGTGTCAATATTTCTTGACATTGGTGGCCGGAGGACGCCTGGAATGCGTGAGCCCGATCGTTATTCCTCGGACACCTCCAGTTCGGCGGCGAAGCCACGGGGAAACCGCTCGGTCCACCGTTCACGGCTCATGGCGAAGCCCGCGACATCCTGGCGCTGGGTGAAGATGCCAAACCGCCGCCGATGGGGTGTGACCTCGTCGAATCCCAGCTTCTGGGCCAGTCGAATCATTCCCTGGTTTCGCGACCAGGCATGCAGGTCCAGGGTGGGTATCGACGGATCCGCCCCGAACAGGTACTCCATCCAGAGACCCAGCGCCTCGAAGCCAAGTCCATATCCCCACATGTCCGGGTTGTAGATCACGATGCTCAAACCCTGGCCAACCTCGTCCTCCGTGGGGTCGGGGGTCCAGGTGACCTGGCCGAGCATCTCTCCGGTATCGAGCGAGGCAATGCTGAGGTTGGTGCGGGGAACGGGCCAGCCCTGGCTGGTCACCAGTTCGCGCCGTTCGCGGAGGATGGCCTCCCGTCGCTCCGGACCGGGCATGTCGGTCAGGGGACCATCCAGCTCCCGCCAACGATGGTCTGGCTGAAGCCAGTAGGCCAGCACATCGAGATCGGCCAGGATGGGATCCCGCAGGACCACCCGGGCGCCAGTAATGGCGATCGACTCCTCACTCATCGTCATCCTCTCCCACGGGATCGTACAACCGTTCCTTGCATCCCATGATAGGGTCCGGTAGATTCCCCAGCAGCTATGCGGAGCAACCGACCGTTTCGATTTCCCGAAAGGATGCGGCAATCGTGCCCACCACACCAGATCCCTCGACCCCGGTATCGCCGGAGGAATTCAAGGCATTGTTGAAGCTGGCCGGGTTGAACGTGTCTGATGAACGGGCTCCCGAGGTCCTCGCCGAACTCAACGTGCAACTGGCCAACACACGCATCGTGGACGAGGTGCTGGAGGGCGACGAGCCGCCAACCGGCGCCCCGTACGACCCCACGTTCCCGACGGTCACGATCAAGGACGAGGCCGAATGAGCCTCGACCTGAGCGCCATCACCATGCGGGAGGCCATCGCGGGCCTCGAAGCACGCCAGTTCAGCGTGTTCGAACTGATTCGCGAGACGCTGCTGCGAGCCCGGGCCACCGAGCCGGACCTGCACGCCTACGTGGAGGTGTTCGAGGATGCGGCGCTGGAAACCTCGCTCTTCCACGACCGGGCGCAGCAGGTCCAACGATCGCGTCGACCGCTGGTGGGGATCCCGATCGGTATCAAGGATATCTTCGATGTCGCGGGCATCAGGACCCGGTGTGGATCGGCTCTGAGGGATCAGGTGGATGTCGCGATCCGGGACGCGGAGGTGGTGCATCGCCTTCGACGAGACGGAGCGATCTTTACCGGAAAAACCGTAACGCAGGAATTCGCCGCGGGTGTGGTGAGCGATCCCTGCCGCAACCCATGGGACCTCGACCGGATACCGGGAGGAAGCTCGGGCGGTTCGGCGGCGGCGGTCGCGATCGGCACCTGCCTGGGAGCGATCGGATCGGACACCGGCGGGAGCATTCGTATCCCGGCCTCGGTGACCGGCACGGTGGGCCTGAAGCCAACCTGGGGACGGTTGCCGATGGCCGGCATCTACCCACTGGCGCCATCGCTGGATACACCCGGCCCGATCACCCGCTCGGTTGACGACGCGGTGCTGATGTACCTGGTGATCGCGAACCGGACGAGCGAGGTGTCCGCGATAGACACCATGCTGGAGCCGTTTGGCGCCCAGCCCCTGGGAGGCGTGCGGCTGGGTGTGCCGGCGAACTTCTTCCTGGATAACATCCAGCCCGACGTGGTGGCGGCGTTCGAGGTCGCGGCGAAGCAGATGGAGTCGCTTGGCGCCACGCTGGTGGAGTTCGAATGGGCCGACGCGGCAAGGGCGCGAGCGATTTCGGCGGTGATCAACCGGGCGGAAGCCGGAGCCATTCACCACGATCACATTCGCGGCGACAAGGCGGACCTGATCGACAGCGCCACTCGCTCTCGGTTCGAGGCGGGGGATTTGCTACCGGCGAGCGCCTACCTGCGGGCCGTTCAGGCGCGTGAGGTGATCAAGGCGAGCATCGCCAGGGTGTACGCCACCAACAGGCTGGACGCCATACTCGCGCCTTCGACCGGGGCGACCGCGCCTCCAGCGGACACGTTGATGGTGGACTATCCGGACGGCGAGGAAGGCGTGGGCACGGCCCTGACCAGGCTGACGATGCCGTGGAACACCACGGGTCAGCCGGTCATCTCGGTTCCGTGCGGCTTCGACCGGGACGAGTTGCCGGTGGGCCTCTCGATCGTGGGCAAGCCAGACGACGAGATCGGGATCAGCCGCATCGCGCGCCAGTACGAGCAGGCAACCGACTGGTTCCGGACCTACGCTCGTCCCGACGGCGCGTAGGCCTGGTCCGCTTCATTCCAGGTCCTCGCGAATGAGTTGTCGTCCGGATCGGTTCGAAATCCGCAGGCGGAAGACAACGTCGTTGCCGGTATCTCCCGGATTGATGTGGGGCTTGGCGCCCGTCAGCAGGGTCAGGGCCTCGACCTGGCCCTGGAGATCGGTGATCTCCTCCCACGTACCTTCGAGAATCACGCTTCGCCAGGTACGCGCATCGGGACGGTCCTCCACCCCGAAGCAAACGGCGGGGTTCTGGCGCAACGCCTTCACCTTCCTCCCCATACCGGTATGCCCGTAAATGAAGCCACTGTCGTAGGCGTAGGTGATCGGAACCACGTACGGGCGGTTTGCATCGATACAGGCCAGGTGGCCGGTATGGCCCCGGTAGAGCATGTCCTCGATATCGTCTGGATGCAGGTCAGCGAACAAGCTCATGATGGGTCCTCCGCTCCAGGTTCAGGGGATCGGCATCGTGACGGGCCGCGAGGGTAATGATGGAGACTGGTTGTTCTCCCTGGACTTCCTGGTGCCGGCGCGCCCGTTCCGCCCGCGCGGCGATACCCTTCAGCATCCCAATCGACATGTAGGTATAGCCGGGTTCGAGGACGAGGTTCATGAGCGTGAGCCAAAATGGTTGCGTGCGCGAACCACGGGCGCGAAGCAGCAGGCGGCAACCCGAGGGTCCTTCGGGCTCCAGCACGAACTGCCAGGTACCAATCCAGTTGCCGCCCGCGCCCTGCCCCATGATCAGCGCGCGGTTCGGCCTGATCTCGGTCACGATCGGCCCCATCTCCGGCTTGCCCGGCCGGGGCGAGACGTAGCGAATGCGATCGCCCACGGCGATCTCCTGCCACTCCGGTACGATGCGCGACGCGTTCTGGACCCCGAGGCGCAGCAGGGCGTTCTCCACCCAGAGGTGCGTGTAGAATCCGGCCCGGTCGACGCCCATCTGGACCAGCCATGGCCAGACATCCTCGGGAGGCGCGTCGATCGATATCGCCATGGTCGTTACCGAGGACGCGTTAGGTATCAACTCGTCTCCCGGCATGGACCGCGATTGCTCCCTGGCGTCCGCGCCCCAGTTGCGGTTCTGCATGTGATAGAACCGGCTCAGGACAACACCGGCGGCGATGGTCTTGGTGAGTGGCTGTAGCATGACGACACCTCCTTGTGCGCGACAGCTTCCCTTTCTCATATCACCATAGGAAAGACGCCGTGCCACGCGCGCCCATGGTCCGGGCGGCGATGTCGCAACTTCGTGCCAGTTTCCGAATTGGCCACCTGTACGGGACTCGCCACCACCGCGCATGGCGTGAGATCGTTCCCCATGGGCCTCGCGGTGAAGTAGGATGGCTACGGATTCGCGATATCAGCCCCTGGCCAATCGCCCCTAATGGACGTTCATCCTTCAACGTAAACGGACACTTCCTTGGTCATTGTTGAACCAGTCGCCAACCCAGCCGCCGGAGCCCCTCCCACCCAGACCTGGGATACCGAGGCGGTGGCCGCCCTCCAGCGCAAGACCGTGGCCGTGCTCTCGGCCGCGCAGGTACTGGGCGGAATCGGCACCGGGGCGGTGGCCGCGGTGGGCGCGTTGCTGGCGGCCGATCTCGCGACCGAGTCGCTGAGCGGGCTATCGTCGGCGGGGTCGGTGGTGGGATCGGCGCTGATCGCCATTCCGGTGGCCCGGGTGATGCAGGAGAAGGGGCGGCGAGCGGGCCTCCAGCTGGCCTACATCGCTGGGATCATCGGAACGCTGATCGTGGTGCTGGGCGCGGAGATCGACCTGTTCGCGGTGGCGATGGTGGGCGTCATCCTGACCGGTGGAGGCATGGCGGCGGGATTGCAGTCCCGCTACGCGGCCACCGATCTCTCCACTCCGCAGCGGCGTGGCCGATCGCTTTCGACCGTGGTGTGGGCCACCACCGTCGGCTCGGTGCTGGGTCCGAACCTGGCCTCGCCAACCGGCAACCTGGCCGGCAGGATCGGGGTGCCCGAACTGGCCGGCCCCTACCTGCTCACTGGCGGGGTCTTCGTCGCGGCGGGGTTGCTCATCACGTTCACGCTGCGACCCGACCCGCTCCTGGTGGCGCGGGATATACGGGTGGCGTCAGGAGACCTCGCCGCGGCCAGACCACGGACGAGGCGACCGGTGATGGAGATCGTTGCCCAGATCCGATCGATTCCGGCCGCGCTGCTGGGATTGTGCTCGGTGGTGATTGGACACGCCGTGATGGTGGCGGTGATGTCCATGACGCCCGTTCACCTGCAGCACGATGGGGCGTCGCTTGAAATCGTCGGCATCATCATCAGCGCGCACATCACCGGCATGTACGTGGCCTCGCCCCTGGTGGGGATTGGGGTGGACCGGTACGGGCGACGGCCGATGATGCTTGTTGGCGCGCTGATCCTGCTGATCGCCTGCGCGTTCGCCGGCACCGCGACCGGTCACGAGACGGTGCAGCTCGGGATTGGGCTGGCGCTGCTGGGGTTGGGATGGTCGTGCACGCTGATCGCGGGTTCGACCCTGCTGACCGAATCGATCCCGACCGAGGACCGGCCGGAAGCCCAGGGCGCGACCGACCTGATGATGGGCATCGCGGGGGCCTCGGCCGGATTGCTTTCCGGCCTGGTGGTTGGGCTGGGATCCTACGGCCTGCTGGCGATCATCTCGGCCCTGCTGGTGGGCGTGCTGGTGACGGCGGTGTTGCGGCCCTCGGTACTGCGAATGGGAACCGCGTAGGAGGCGGGGAGAACCGCCCCGGCCACGGAATCGCCCTGAAGGGCGTCCAGCACCTCGCCGGCATCGAGAACGTTGAAGATGTCGTTGTCCTCCACCTCGATCCCGTTCTCGACACTCTGGATGATGGGTTCGTAGTGGGCTGGATCGTACATGTCCAGCCCAACCCAGAAGCCAAAGTCTTCGTCGTCGGGGTCGAGCACCATCATCTGGTAGATGACATGATCCTCGTTTGGCGCGGCGTCACGCGCGACGATGGCGACCGATTCGCGTGATGCATCCAGCGCGAGGATTTCCGCGTCCGGCGACAGGAAAAGGTTGTTGACGAGGAACTCGGGGGTCTTCATGTAGGCGACGACATCGTCGATGGCGATGGTTGGGCTGAGATAGGAGAACCCGAGCGACAGCACGGCGGTGCCGGTATCGCTATCGACCAGGAACACGATATCGCCCACGTTGGGTTCGGTGGCCACCGGGCCATCCCAGTAGCCGCCGATGGCGTGTTGGACGAGCGGATCGTCCGGTTCCCCAACGGTCCATTCCGCCGACCAGGTGATCTCGAGGTTGAACTGCGGGCTGAGGTATTCGCCATCGCCCACCAGGCCGGGATACTCCAACGCGGAGGCTCCCTCCCCATCCTCGTCCTGTACGTCCTTGAGGCCGTTCTGGTAGGCCAGGGCGGGCGCCGCGGACAGGCCGAAGAGCGCGAGGATCGCCCAGAGCCGGATGAGATTTCGCCAGGTTCGTGTGATGGTCATGGATGTTCCCGTCGCCGGTTCCCGACCGGCCCGTGGTTGTGAAAATCGAGTGGGGAATCGCATGGGCGCGCGGCGCTGGGCAACGAGCGTGAGACGACGACCCCCGCGGTTACCCGAGGTACTGCTCGACAGTCGATTGCATGGCGCGGCCAACGGCTCGCGAGGTTCCCCACGGGTTCTCCTCCGGCATGTGGTGGTTCGTGACACCTTCTACAGCAGGGAACGTGGGGACGTAGGCCAGGGTTCCGGTGGCCAACCCCGGAATTGGAACGTGGACAACAAAAACAGGCCGCGGCATTTTCGCCGCGGCCTGTTGCGCCTGTTCGTGATCAGCGGGTTCTGGTGCTCAGTCTCCCCAGATGGACGTGGGATCGGCCACGACCGGGAGCGAGGCGACATCGAACCACATGGCTGGGCCAGCCATCGGATAGATCTCGGGGCGGACGTACATCCATTCGGCGAGCGACTGGTCGATTTCGACCAGGCTGGAGCCATCGCCCTGCCAGAGGAACCAATTGCCCGCTTCGTCTTTCAAAAGTAACCGGTGGGTGAAATCTCGGTGGTAAGCCACCGGTTTCACGTAGGCTGGAAATAGCATGGTGCCTGATCCCTTCCCAAACACGTCTTCATCTGGTTGGAATACACGACCAAACAGCGGTATCGGTATTCCGATAACCACCTCGCATCCCCAGCATGGCAGGCGCCAACCATTTGTCATCTGTCGAGTGAGAACGCAGCCGCGCCAGGAGCCATCCATCCCCTCGAAAGGGGGTCAGCCAGGAGTGTATCCAGAGCGATGCTTGCCGCATTCGCCGCCTGGCAGCGCATGGTTCGTACGTTACTGACCCATTTGCAATCCCGTGTGGCCCAAACTTACCCCTAAGCTCTGGCCTGGATTGCCGACCCCGTCGTTTACCCCAGAAACGACTCTGTCCCGGGCAGCACGCGTTACCGCAACGCTGCAGGATTAAACGGTACGGGCTGAACCGCTTTTAATCAACACCACACTATAAAGTGCACTGTGCATACCAGGTATACAAAGATGCTTCACCGTCGTGGCGGCTAGTTCCCAATGCTTCGGACAAATCGCTCGATGGCCTGGTTGAGTTCGTCGAGGGTTTCCTCCCGGCGATCGGGGGTGGTGTTCATCACACAGCCACGAATGTGGTCTTCCAGCACCATCATGCCCACCGAGCGAGTGGATGCCATGACGGCCGAGATCTGGGTGAGGATGTCGATGCAGTACTTCTCCTCGTCCACCATCCGGGAAATCCCGCGGACCTGCCCCTCGATGCGCTTGAGGCGGGCGAGGATCTTGGCCTTGTCCTGATGGTATGAGTGCCCCTGGAACTCGCCGGCGTCGATGGGCGAGGTGGGGGTACAGCAATCCTTGTCGGTGACGGCGTCGGAAATGGGTACTGGCTGGCTCATGTGCGTGATGCTCCCGTGCTGCGATGCGGAAATGCTACTTCCAGTATGACGCCTCCAGGCCTCGCCACCCATCGGCTATTCGTGCAGGAACCGCCCTCGCCAGAGGCTCCATCCACACCGTCCGAAGCCCTTTCCACAACGACCGATCCAGCCTGGCACAGGTTGTGACAGCGCCAACGACACCACTGTGCCAGGTTGTCACGAGTGAACGATCACCTGTGGATAAACCTGGGGCGACTGTGGATAACTTTCGTGGATTGTGGACAACTGGCCCCGTGGGTGGGGGAATTGTCTGGAGAATGGGGATTATTGCTGGTGGACAACGCTGGGAGCCTTCGTGGATTGGCACAGGTGGCCCAGCACTGGCACAGAACAACCGGGGAGTTTTGGCCTGGTTGTCCACAATGGGAAAGGGCGAAAGCTCGTGCGTGGGAATCACGATTTCGGGAGTTATCCCCACTTTCCACACCACTACGGTTAAGACGGTTTTCTCTCTCTTTTAAATCCTATTAACTAAGGGCACAGTCACGAACCACCGGCAACCCTGTGACACGGACACAGGTCAATAGAACATCGTGACCGTTCGGTGATAGGGCTCGGAGGTCGAAGGCAGGTGCTGGCCCTGATTCCAGAGCAGCCAGTCCACATCGGCCGCGGTGAAGTGGCGGCCGTGGCCGGACAACGCCTGGCGCAGCAATTCGCAGCCCCAGATGGTGGCCGCCCTGATCTCGATCTCCTCCGCGCCACGCGGCTCCAGGAGCGCGCGGGAGCGGATATGGGCGGCGAGGCCTTCGCCATAGCGAAGGATGCCGAGCTCACGCATGACCTGGGGCACCTTGTAGTCGGCGAAGGCGGTGAGCTGGTCGCGGTGGGCAATGGGCATGGATGTGCCCTCCAGGGCCCCCGCGAGGTCCGAGGCGAGGATTTGCGCGCGTTTGTGGAAGCGGACCACCCTGGCGGTGCGTTTCTCGCCTGGCGGCCACAGGGCGACATCGTTGAACGAGGGCATGAGCTCGACCACGCGCTGGACGATGACTGGCGCCGACCGGCCGCATTCCTCGATGAAGTCGGTGAATGGGTGGGCCGAGCCACCGTGGGCGCGGAGCGCGTTTCCCACCTCACGCAGGTTGTTGACCCGATCGGCGAGAAGTGGAATGTCGTCCGAGCCGGGTTCAGGGCGCAGGATGCGCCGCGCCTCCCGTTCGTCGACGGATGCCAGCCAGGCCGGATCCCAGATTGGGGTACCGGCAAGGGCAGCGTCCCGCAGGGCGATGGCGAGCGCCATGTAGCCGTCGTAGACCTTATTGCCAGATCGTATTCTCCAGCGAAACGTGGGATCTGGTCCCTGGGCCCAGAAGCAGAAGTTGAGGGCATCGAGCGCGAAGATCCAGCCAATGGTTTGTTCGAGACAGTTGGGCCCGGTTCCGTGGAAGTGGGTGCCGGCGTCCCATTCCGGTGGGGGAACCTCGTCGGTGGCGAGGCGGCCGGCCAGCCTGTCGATGGCCTGGAGATCGATGGCGACGTGGGTCATCTGGTCGATGACCGGCGCGCAGGAGGCGAGGATGCCGAGAGGATCGGGTCCGGATTGTCGCCGCATCGCTGGCTGGAGAAACGGGCTCATGGATCGGCGCTCCGGGGTCGCGCCCGGCTGACGAATGCCAATCTGAACCGGAGGCGCGCGCAATCTTGACACTCAGTGCCGCACATTCTACCTTGTGGTCAGCGAATTCAACTGTATACAGTATCCGATCTCGTTGAGCGGATCGGATACGCGGTGTGTTTCGGGACCCAGGCTGAGCAGGTTTCATGGTCGCATGATTCCTGGCGCCACAAGTCCGAAGCCGTTCAATGAAAGGGTGCCTTGAAGCGGGCGTTCAGGCCGCGGGATTCGCTGGGGGCTCTTCGTCGTTAACGTGTTCGTGTTCAGGCAGGAGTGACGCAATGGCCGATACCTACGAGAACGAATCGTTTGTCTGTGTGGATTGTGACGACGTGAATAAGATCGCCACGGAAGCCCGCGTGCGGTTCTCCCGGCGGCAGGCGCTCCAGGGCGCGGCCGCGGTTGGACTGGCCGCCGGTCTTGGCGGAGCGGCGATGGCCGGCGCGCAGGACGCGAGTCCAGCGGCGTCCAGTGGCGTGATGGTCGATCCGACCGTGAACGAGCCCGCCCAGACCTATCCGCTGGTGAGCGAGCCGACCACGCTGCGCGTGCTGGTGGCGGGGAATCCCACGGTTGAGGACTACGCGACAAACGAGTTCACCGCCTGGTACGAAGAGCGAACCGGCGTGCATGTGGAATGGGAAGTGGTGCCCTCCGCGACGCCGGCCGAGCGCGACGCGGCGCTGAACCTGCGGCTGGCCAGCGGCGAGTACCCCGATGTCATCATGGGCTTCAACCCAACCCCGACCGTGATGCAGATTTACGGTCAGCAGGGCGTGTTCCTGGCCCTCAACGACCTGATCGAGCAGCACGGCGTGTACATCAAGCGCGCCTTCGCCGACTACCCAACCGCCCAGATCGCGGCGACCGCCTCGGACGGCAACATCTACGCGCTGCCATACGTCAACGACTGCTTCCACTGCACGATGTCGCAGAAGCTGTGGATCAACCAGGAATTCCTTACCGCCGCCGGGCTGGAGAAGCCGACGACCACCGACGACTATGCCGAGGTGCTGCGCCAATTCCTGGCGGGCGACCCCAATGGCAACGGACAAGCCGATGAACTGCCGCTCACCGGCTCGACGCTGGTCTGGCACGGATTCCTCGACGATTACTTCATGAACTCGTTTATCTATCACCCAGGCAACAAGCTGCGGTTGATCGTGCAGGACGGTCAGGTCACCCCGATCTACACGCAGGACGCGTGGAAGGAAGGGATCAAGTATCTGGCGAGCTTGAGCAGCGAGAGCCTGCTCGACGCGGAACTCTTCACTCGCGATCGCGACCAGTTGCGCTCGATTGGCGACGGCGGCGGCGACAATACCGCTCGCATTGGCAGCGTGCCGGCTGGCTGGTTCGGCGAGTTCACGTCGTACGATCCTGAGGGCGTTGGCCTGTGGGCGCAGTACACCACCCAGCCACCGCTGCAGGGACCGGGCGGCGTGCAGTACGCCGGGTTCAACCCCTACTCCTCCTATGGCCT
This sequence comes from Chloroflexota bacterium, assembly GCA_023389575.1. GTDB lineage: Bacteria > Chloroflexota > Chloroflexia > Thermomicrobiales > UBA6265 > JACCYX01. Next base: position 20,909 of record JAEWEG010000069.1, read on the forward strand.
TGGTGAGTTCATCATCACCGACAAGTGCGAGAACCCGGAACTGGCGCTGAAGTGGGGCGACGCACTGGGAGAAATCGAAGCGACGACCCGCTCCATCCATGGCGTGAAGGGGCGAGACTGGGACTGGGCCAACGAGGGCGACATTGGCATCAATGGCGAGCAGGCGATCTGGAAGAGTATCACCGACATCGCCAACGTGCCGTCGCAGAATGCCCACTGGTCTCAGGACGGACCGTCGTATCGCTCGAATGCCTACCGGCTGGGCCAGTACGTGCCTGCTGAAATGGCCGAGTTCGATATCGAAGTGATTCTGTTCAACAAGACCAACGAGGATTACCTGCCATTTGCGCAACCGGAAGACATGACGCTGCCGCCGCTGTACTTCTCCGAAGACCAGGCGCAGTTCGTGGCAGAGGTCACGCCGACGATTGAGGCCTACGTCGACGAGACGTTTGCCCGGGCCGTCACCGGCCAGATCGATATCGAGGCGGAGTGGGAAAACTACAAGGCCTCGCTCGAATCGATGGGCCTCTCGCAGTTCGTGGCCGCCCACCAGGAGGTCTACGACGCGGCTCGCCAGCAGCGAAAGCCGTTCACCATCTCCTAGGATCTTCTACGGAATGATCGTAGCGAACCGGCCCGGAGGGATTCCCTCCGGGCCGGTTTGCGTGTGAGATAGCGTGCCCTTGCCTTACGGCTCCGGATAGGTGGTGGGAATGATCTCCTCCACCAGGAGGCGATGGAACTCGTCGCGGCCCTCCAGCGCCGTCGAGTGACCGGCGTTCTCGATGACCAGCAGTTCCTTGTGGGGCGCCTGGAGGATGGCGAACCATTCCCGGACCAGGCTGGCCCGGCCTTCGAGTTCGGCTTCGCCCAGCATGATGTAGATCGGCACCTCAAGCGCCGGGACATCGACCCGGAAGTCGACCTCCTGGAGTTGGGGGTACATCACCGAGAACATTTCCAGCGCCCCGGCCAGGAGATTGACCTTCTCGACGAAGGTGTACTCGCTGGCGAGCACTCCCCATGGGCCGATGCCCGCACGTTCGCCGGCGTCCAGATACGACTGGGGTGGGTCGTAGTCGGGCTCGATCAGGGCGTAATGCTCCAGAACCCAGGTGTAGGCCCAGATGTCGGCGTAGGGAGGTTCGCCGAAGTCCAACAACGTGGCGATCATCCCGTCGTCGCCGTTGCGCTCGGCATGGTTCAACAGGTCGTGGTAGATCAACCGGTCGGTTTCGCGCTGGCTGACCATCTGACCGCTACCAATGAAGGCGTAAAAGAGATCCGGCCGCTGTTGGACCGCGAGCACGCCGAGCGTGGTGCCCCACGATTCGCCCACCAGGTAGATCTTCTCTTCATCGAACCGGTCACGCAGGTAGTTGGTGAGCTCGATGGTGTCGGCGACCGCCTGGTCCAGGGTCCAGGTTGAGGCGGGATCGAGCGCCGGTCGCGATTTTCCCGCGCCGCGTTGGTCCCAATTGACGACGACCATGTCCTGGGCGACGGTGTCGAACACGGCCCGGGTGAAGGCCATGTCGGATTGGCCCGGGCCGCCACTGAGCCAGAGGAGAACCGGAGCGTCCGGATTCACGGCGCGGATGGCAATCCACTGGTCGTGCCCGCCAAGCGGGACGGTGGTGAGTTCCGTCAGGCCGCCGGCGATCTCGTCGCCCTCGGCGTTCGTCAACGCCGGGATGCTGGCGGGCCAGACGATAAGGACGGCCAGGCCGATCACCGCGATGGTGGGCAGGTAGCCTATCGCGCGGCGGACGTGGCCATGCCGATTCCCATATCCGTGCTGGATGGTCCGAGCCAGCGACCGGCCGTAGGCGATGCCAACCAACATGGGCACGATGCCCACGAGGAAGATGAACCCGCGCCCGAGGATGAACGCCACGATGCCATAGGTCATATCGAACCGTGGGGCATCGAACATGATGCTGTCGCCGGAGCGGAGCACGATTTCAAGGACGGCGACAAACGCGAGTGGGATGGTGAGCATCGCCCAGCGGGAGCGCGTCGCCAGCCCGGCGATGAACCCGACGACGATGCCCGTCGCCATGAGGATGAGCGCCTGGGACGTGGTAACCGGTCCGCGCGGCATGGCTCCGGCGACCAGCAGCGCCGCGACGGCGCTGGTGCCGATGGCGATGGCTGCGGCGATCCATGGCGTAGCCCAGACCCGGTTCATGGCGTTGGCGAACGAATTCTGGACGAAGGGTCCCAGATTGGGGTGATTGAGATCGTGGGTGCTTACAGTCATGCCGTACCTTCCTTCACTGGTGAGGTACATCCCGAGAAACCATCGAGGTAATGAACGGGTCGCGGCCTGCTGTCATCGCCTGCGAGTATATGAAGGAAGGATTTCAACGGCGTTAACCATTCGGGGACGAAAGGTTGCGGAATCGTGCCAGAATCGCGGGTTACGGCCAGGTGGCGCACCAACGCCTCAAGTGAAGGATGCAACGCGAGAGCCAACCCCACTGGGGTTGGCTCCTTGGCGCTCGAGGATGTGTTGAGAAGTCTGGGTAAGGCTGGCCTTACGACGCGGCCTGGAGGGGGATGACCGTGCCAGGGGCGGTCGCGCGCTGATGCTGGGCCCGGAGCTGGCCGCAGGCCGCGGCGATTTCGACGCCCCGCGAGTAGCGGACGGTGGTGGGAATGCCTGTGGAGCGAAGGACGTCGGCGAAGCGCTCGATACCCTCGGGATCGGGGCGCTCGAATTCCAGCATCTCGACCGGGTTGAACGGGATCACGTTCACATGGCAGAGCCGCCCCTTGAGGAGCTGGCCCAGTTCGCGGGCGATCTCGTCGCTGCTGTTCACGCCGTTCATCAGCGCGTACTCGAACGAGATCCGGCGGCCGGTTTTGGCCGTGTAGCGATCGCAGGCGGCCATCAGTTCACCGATTGGGTAGCGATTGTTGATCGGCACCAGCTTCGAGCGCAGTTCGTCATTGGGGGCGTGGAGCGAGACGGCGAGGTTGACCTGGAGCGGTTCCTCGGCCAGGGCGTCGATGCGGGGCACGATGCCCGAGGTGGAGATGGTAATGCGGCGGGCGCCGAAGTTGAGCCCACGCGGATCGTGAATGATCTCGATGAACCGCATGGTGTCGACATAGTTCTGGAGCGGTTCGCCCATGCCCATCATCACCAGATTGGTGAGCGACCGGCCGAGGTCGGTGGCGCGGCGGGCGGCGTCGACGGTCTGCTGCACGATTTCGCCGGCGGTCAGGTTGCGCATGAGACCACCGATGCCGGTGGCGCAGAAGGCGCAGCCGACAGCACAGCCCACCTGACAGGACACGCAGACGGTGGCGCGGTCGTGATAGAGCATCAGCACGGTTTCGACGAACTGGCCGTCGAAGGTCTCGTAGAGCAGCTTGTACGTATCGCCGTTGTCGGTGACCAGTTCGCGAACGAGCTTCATGGTGGCGAAGGGAAGTGTCTCCTGAAGTCCGGAGCGGAGCGCGCCGGGAACGTTCGTCATGTCATCCCACGACGTTACCTTTTTGCCGTAGGTCCAGTCGTAAATCTGCTGGGCACGCCAGGCGGGTGCGTTCAGGCTGGCCAGTCGCTCCCCCAGCTGGCTGAAGGTGAGGTCGTAGAGGGACACCGGGCGATTACGGCGGGATGCCGGCTTCGGGGTGACGCTCTCGTCGGTCTGGGCGATGGGCAGGGCGGGGTTGGGCTGGTTCATGGGCGTGAAAGGATGCTTCCTGGATGAGTGGGGAGACGCGGTCGAAAGGGGAAGAAGTGGTCACGGGGCGCCGGCCGGGGCAGACGTGTGGTTGCGGGAAGTTTACCATTATCGCTTCTGGCGATACTCCACCCACCGTGGCCACAAGCGATGCATACTGTTCCAAAGGAAGGATCGGCAATGAAGGAAGATCCGGTTTCCCGAAAGCTCATCGTCGTGTCGCTGCTGGCCGCGTTTGTCCTCGGCATTGTGTTTGGGGCGATTGGGCCGAGGTTGCGGCCGCGCGTGGCTCTGGCGCCGGCTCCGCCATCCGACGATTCCGATCCTGGCATGACCGCGAACGGCGGTGAGCCGGAGTCCTCGGGGCACATCGACGCGGAGGCCGAACAATCGGCGGAGGCGGTGGAGGAGGGGAAGGTCGCGCCGGGAATCGTTGACCTGGAGGATGGCCTTCCTGATTCGCTCCCGGGCGACAGCACGCATGACGCCCCGGACGGCTATCCGGTCAAGGCCAAGAAGCGCTCTGGCCTGTATCACGTTCCCGGCGGCCTGGCGTATGACCGAACCATCGCCGACCTGCACTTCCGCACCGTCGAGGCGGCGGAAGCCGCGGGGTACATGAAGTCGAAAGCCTGACACCAGATATGAAGGGATGGATGTGACCAGCCAGCCGAGATCGATAGACCTGAACAGCGACCTGGGCGAAGGGTTCGGCCCATTCCGGGTGGGAGCCGACGAGGCGCTATTCCCGCTGATTTCCAGCGCCAATGTTGCCTGCGGCTTCCACGGCGGCGACGCCAGCATGATGGAACTGACCGTTTTCAGGGCGAAGGAGCACGGCGTGGCGGTTGGAGCGCACCCGGGGTTCCCGGACCGGATGGGGTTTGGACGGAGACCGATGTCGGCCTCCCCGGCCGAGATTCGCGCGGATGTGCTGTACCAGCTCGGGGCGATGGGGGCGTTCTGCCGGGCGGCTGGAGTGGAAATGCAGCACGTGAAGGCCCACGGAGCGCTGTACAACATGGCGGTTGGTGACCCCAGGATCGCCGAGGCTATCGCGAGGGCAGTGCGGGACTTCGATCCCGGACTGCGGTTCTTCGCCATTCCAGGCAGCGCCTTGCAGGCGGCCGGAGACGAGGCCGGGCTGAGGGTGACGCGGGAGGCATTCGCCGATCGGGCATACGAGGCGGATGGATCGCTGGTGTCGCGCTCGAAACCGGGATCGGTGATCGAGGATGTCGCCCTGGTGGCTGACCGCATGGCTCGCCTGGTGAACGAGGGCGTGATCGAAACGATTGACGGCCAAACCCTCGCCATGGAAGCCGACACGATCTGTATCCATTCGGATACTCCTTCGGCGGTTGAGCTTGCCCAGGCGATTGCCAGCCGGTTCGCGGCCGAGGGGATCGAAATTCGCCATCTCGGGGACCGCGCGTGAGATTCTTCCGTCGCCGCCGGTCTTCCCCAGCCTCTCCCGCTCCCAATGTCCAGCCACTCGCCGATCATGGCCTGCTCTTCACCTTTGGTGACCGCATCGATGCCGAACTCAGTCGCCGGATCGTGCGCCTTGCCGGTGAGATTGAGGACCGCGCGTTGCCGAGCGTGGTCGACGCGGTTCCGTCGTATACCACGTTGCTCCTGATCATCGACCCAGCGGTCGCGGATCGGGAGGCGTTGCGCGCCACGGTTCTGGGAGCATGGGTGATGATCGCGGCTCGCGACACCGGTGATGCCGCGGCAAGGGACGTTGTGATCCCGGTTGTGTATGGCGGCGAGCATGGTCCAGATCTGGACGATGTGGCCCAGGTGACCGGGATGAGCCAGGACGAGGTAATCGAGCGGCACCGGAACGGCATCTACCAGGTGGGCGCGATAGGGTTCGCGCCGGGATTCGCTTTCCTGATCGGATTGCCGCCGGAGCTGGCCGTTCCGCGTCGGTCAACGCCGCGCACGCTGGTGCCGGCGGGGTCGGTCGGCATCGGTGGGAGCCAGACCGGGATCTACTCGCTGCCAACGCCGGGCGGATGGTCCTTGATCGGGAAGACCTCGCTGAAGATGTTCGACCCGGACCGCGATCCGCCGTCGCTGCTGATGGCGGGAGACCGGGTGCGGTTCGAGCAGGTTTCGGAAACGCCGGCCCTCGAGAAATCGGCGCCCTCGCCACGCGTTACCAGCGGACCGTCGTTTCACGATGCGATCGAAGTAGTGACGCCAGGGTTGCAAACGACGATCCAGGACCTGGGTCGGTCGGGATACGGACAAATGGGTGTCGCGCCCGTTGGCGCGGTCGATCGCACGGCGCTGGTCGCGGGAAACCGCCTACTGGGGAATCCGGACAACGCCGCCGCGCTGGAGATCACGTTGGTTGGACCCAGCTTGCGGTTCCTGAAACCGGGGAGGATTTCGCTGACGGGTGCAGAGCTTGGCGCGACCCTGAACGAATTCAGGATGCCAGCCGGATCGACCCGGGTGGTGGGACCCGGGGATGAGTTGCGGTTCGGTCCGATCCACTTCTCGAACGGGGCGCGAGCGTACCTGTGCGTGGCGGGCGGCATTGATGTGCCGGAGCGGATGGGCAGCAGGTCCACCGATCTCAACGCCAGGTTCGGCGGGTTCGATGGTCGAGCGCTGCTGACGGGGGACCGCCTGCGAACGGGCACACTCCCACGGCTGGCCACCCTGACGACTGGCGCGACCGCTTCGATGACGAAGGTCTTCCGCGTGGTCGAGGGCCCGCAACGGGAGCGCTTTGACGACGATACCTGGCAGACGTTCGTGCATCAGGAGTTTACGGTGTCTTCGTCGTCCAATCGGATGGGCATCCGGCTGGATGGTCCACGCGTTCCTCCGTCGGGTGGAGCAGATATCATCTCGGAGGGGATGGTGACCGGGGCGATCCAGGTGACGGGCGAGGGGCAACCGATCGTGATGCTTCCGGCGCGGGCGACTATTGGCGGCTACCCGAAGATCGCGGTGGTGATCGCCGCCGACCTCGACGCGCTTGGGCAGCTTCGTCCAGGCGACAGGATCCGGTTCGAGGCGGTGAGCCTGGGCGACTGACCGGGTTCGAATGCCGTGGGTCACCTATCATTGCGGCAGATCGTATCCGGCTTTCGTCTCACAGGAGCATCCAATGAGCATCACCATTACCCGCATTCCCGCGGGACCGCTTGAAACCAACACCTACCTGGTCGTCGAGGACGCGTCGAAGGCCGCGCTCATCATCGATGCGCCGCCCGAAAGTCTCGGCTTGATCCAGTCAGCCGTCGCCGAGCAGGGCGCGAAGGTGCAGTCGCTGGTGATCACCCACGGTCACTGGGATCATATCGGCGACACCGCCGCGGTCGCGAAGGCCTTCGAGGTCCCGGTGATCACGCATACCGGCGTGGTCGACCGGATCACGGTTCCCGACACCGGCGCTCCCGTGCCGATTCCGCCCGCCACCGTGGATTCCACCGTGGACGATGGCGACACGGTCGCCCTTGGCGAGCATGTCTTCACGGTGATGCATCTTCCGGGCCACGACGAGGGACACATCGTGCTGGTCAGCGAAGCGGACGATGTCTTCCTCGGTGGCGACGTGCTGTTCCCGGGCGGTCACGGCCGTACCGACATCCCTGGCTCGGACCAGGCCACGATGGTGAAGTCCATCGCCCGCCTGCTCGATCTGCCGGACAGCCTGGTGGTCTATTCGGGACACGGCAGCGAGACGACCATCGGCTCCGAGCGAGCCTGGATGACCCAGATGGCGAGGGGATAAAGATACGACCAGATCGTAGCGCACTGTTTTAGTTCAGGCAGGGAGCGGGCATGAACGCTTTTGGGCGGGCACTGGAGTTCCAGTTGCGGTCGGTGATCGCCGATCTCTTCGCGGCGATGGACGGCATTCCAGAGGAGGACCTCAATAGCTGGAAGCCGGTCGCGGCACGCGAGGGCGGTCATGAGATGAACACCTTCGCCGCGATGGCGATTCATGTCGCCTCGGCGGGTGAGTTCATGACGTTGCACGCGGTGGGAGGCGCGCCGTCGAATCGCAACCGGGAGGGCGAGTTCCTGGCGACGGGGACGTTGGCCGATATCCGTGCCCGATACGACGCCTGGCTGGACGGGCTGCACACCCTGCTCGAACGCCTCACCGAGGACGATCTCAACGCCCCGACCACCGAACCACGGTACATCGAACGCGGTTGGCCCGCCGCCGAGGTGCTGCTGCACGCGCTGGACCACACCGCGCTGCATGTAGGGCATATGCAGGTTCAGCGGCAGTTGTGGGAGGCCGAACGCGGCCAGCCGTAGCCCGGATGTCCGGTGGTGGATGATGGTGTGGTTCGCCTGGCCAGGCACGAGACCCGGCACTACTGGTGAAGCGTTCAGGCAGGCGTAAGCGTGCTGGTTAGCTCGTGATCGCGGTTGCCGGTACATGCGCGGCGATCAGCCGGCGCATCTCCGGCGTGTTGCGGATACCGCCATCGTCGTCTTGCCACACGCTGACGCAGTGCATCGTGCCGTCCGGCAGGTGAAGTTCCTGGTCCGCGGGGTCGTAACTGTCCGCCGCGGTCAGGATCGGGACGCCGAGTTCCTGAGCCAGCGCCGAAATGGTGGCCGGGTCATCCACCCGGTCATCCGGGAACCAGGGCAGGTATTGTAGCGGGAAGTCGCCTGGTGCGAGATCGTCGTCCACGGTCTCGAAGATCACGGCGGCTTGTGGCCATGGCTCGCCGAGGTTCCGGAAGGCGACGCGATCGACCGGGACATCGAACACACGGGCAGCCGCCGCCCGGAGCGTGTCCGGTGGCGTTTTGGCCCCTATGAAGATGTCAGCTCCGATACCCATCTAGTTCTCCGCTTCCTCTCGCATCCGGGAATGGTCTTGCGTTCTCGGTGACGTGCGCTTGACGGGTCGACACCCTGCTCGCGGGTATAAAAAGGGTCGCACTGATCCGGGGATCGACCCCTACGAGAAGGTGTCATATTTCGGGCGATGGCGCGGCGCTGTCTGCCAGGAGGAGACAAGCTCCTCCGCTACCCGTGAGTTGGAAATTGCGCATGTCTTGGCCGGGACTCACCCAGGGAGGACTGGTCCTGGTGCTAGACCTCGTGCCAGGCGCCGATGACCCGGAACTTCTCGTAGCGGGCGTTCAGCAGCGAATCGATGCTGGCGGGATCATTGGAATCGAAGGCGGAGACCAGGTCGGAAAGATGAGCCTCGATCCGCTCGCCCACCGCCCTGATTGTCGCGCCCGGGGCCTCGTGGGCGGGAACCGGCTCGGCGATCAACTCGTCGATGATGCCGAACCGCTGGAGATCGGCGGCGGTGACCCGCATCGTTTCGGCGGCCTCGCCAGCGAAGGAGGCGTCCTTCCAGAGGATGGCGGCACAGGCCTCGGGCGAGGCGACCGCGTACACCGCGTTCTCCAGCATCAGCAGCCGGTCACCCAGGCTGATCGCCAGGGCACCTCCGCTGCCGCCTTCGCCAATGACCACGCAGACGACCGGGACCTTGATCCCGACCATCTCCAGCAGGCTCTCGGCGATGGCCGTGCCCTGCCCGCGCTCTTCCGAGCTAATGCCCGGATCGGCGCCCGACGTGTCGATAAAGGTAATGATCGGCAGGCCGAACTTCTCCGCGTGCCGCATGAGCCGGCGGGCCTTGCGGAAGCCTTCCGGGCGCGGCATCCCGAAGTTGCGGGCCAGGTTCTCGCGAGTGTTCGCGCCGCCCTGGTGGCCAAGGACCATCACGCTCCGGTCCTGGAAGCGGGCGAGCCCGCCAATGAGCGCCTGGTCGTCACCGAAGACCCTGTCTCCATGCAGTTCCACGAAATCGGAAAACAGGTCGTTGATGTAGTCGAGCGTGGAGGGGCGCTGGGGATCGCGGGCAATCCGAACCCGGTCAATCGCCCGCAGGGTGGTGGTCTGGGACAGGTCCTGCCCGGTTGAGGGTTCAGGCATCGACATGGTGGGGAGCATCCTCTTCCTGGCGGGCGGAATCCGGGGTGCTGGCGAGCGGGGCGGTGGCGTCGAGCGATTCGCCCTCTGGCGCGCCGTTCAGTTTGGCGATACCGGCGTTGCTGGGTGTTACCGCGCTGGCGCCGTGGTGGTCGATCAGGCGGGCGATGGTGCTCCGGAGCGCGGCGCGTTCGACGATGAGGTCGATCATGCCGTGGTCGAGCAGGAATTCCGCCGTCTGGAACCCCTCGGGCAGCTTCTGCTTGGTGACCTGTTCGATCACGCGCTGGCCGGCGAACCCGATCAAGGCGCCCGGCTCGGCCAGGATCACGTCGGCGACGGTCGCGTAGGAGGCGGTAACGCCACCGTAGCAGGGATCGACGAGGAGAGAGAAATGCGGGAGGCGGGCGCGGCCGAGGCGGTCGAACGCGGCGACGGTTTTCGCCATCTGCATCAGCGAAAAGAGGCCCTCGTGCATGCGGGCCCCGCCGGAGGCGTTCACGGTGAGCACCGGCAGGCCGTCGGCGGCGGCGCGTTCGACGGCGCGAGCGAGCTTCTCGCCCCACACCGAGCCCATGCTGGCGCCCATGAAGGCGAATTCGGTGACGATGGTGACGACAGGCCGGCCCTCGATCTGGCTCAGGCCGGTGATGAGCGATTCGGTCTCGCCGGTCTTGGACTGGGTCTGGACCAGCTTGTCGGCGTAGGAACCCTTGGGATCCTCGAACTGGAGGGGATCCTCGGGGGACACGCCGCAGTCCCACTCGACGAACGTGCCCTCATCGGCCAGCAGGGTGATGCGTTCGCGCGCGCCAAGGCGGAAATGATGGCTGCACTTGGGGCAGACCTGGGCGTTGTGAGCGAGTTCCTTCGAGTAGATGAGTTCGCCGCATTTGGGGCATTTGACCCAGAGATCCTCGGGGATCGCGGAATCGCCGGTCGCCTCTTCGGACGATCGGGGCCGGAATTTTCCTTGCCTGTGGAAAAAGCTGCGCATGCTCCGCCTTGCTGTGTGCCGGTGCGCACTGGCGCCCCGCAATCCCGTACGTGACGCGATTCGTTCGAGGTGGCCGTGCGTTGCCGGTCTGGAGGGATGCGGCCGCACCGGATCGTGATGGCCATGTCGCACATTGGCCGGAAGTGGGTGCCGTGGATAATGAACAGCCCTGTTGCCGGGCACACCAACTCCCGCAATAACATTGCGGCAATGGTTTCGTCAGCATACGGCAGCGAGGGTAGCCGTATCAAGCGTCAAGGGACCGGGGATGGTGCCAGGCAGGCACGAAACGGGGGCCTGTACGGTCAGTCCGTGGCGAACACGATGGTGGGAATGGTGTCTGGATCGAACTGGTCGATGCCATCCGGTCCAAGCCATTCGATCTGGTCGAGACAGGCCTGGCTTTCGCGTACCAGCCTGCCGGTGTCGATGCCAAGGGCCTGGGGCAGGAACTCCGATGTCTTCTCGATGCCGTCGCGCAGCAGGGCCACGGCGCCTCGCTGGTTGCCGTTCAGGGCGTGGTGGAACCCGACCCCGATCTGGAGGATGCCCTGGTAGAGGCGACGAATCGGCCCGCGCTCGGCGTGCCATTCGGCCTCGATCTCCTCGTGCTGGGCGTGGAATTCCCCCTGGTTGAAGAGGGCGATGCCCTTCAGGATCCCGGCGGGTGGTGAAACGAGCGTGGTGGCCTGGTCGCCATCGTCGGCGGGCACGCCGTCGGGCGAGAATGGGAACACCGAGCGGATGAGCGGTTCGATGACCTTTCGCACGCGCTCCATGCCATCGGAGCCGCCGCCGAGCGGGCCCTCGATCATGATTGGGCCGCGATAGCCGCTGCCCGCGATGGCGCGGATAAGGGCGGACCACGGAAGGTCGCCATCGCCCGGGAGCAGGTGGCGCACGGTGGTGTCGTGGTTGCGGTAGTCGCTGATGTGCACGTTCACGAGCCGGTTGCCCATGGCCGCCAGCACCATGAACGGGTTGGCTCCCGCTTCCGCAGCCTGGAAGGGATCGAAGACGAAGCCGACCTGGTCGCGGGTGCCGATTTCCTCCAGGCGCAGCGCGAGATTGACCACGTTGCGCACCTGCGAGATGGCCCCGTACGAGACGTTCTCGATGCCCAGAGTGATGCCCGCCTCGCCACAGGTGATGGCGAGCATCCGGGCGAGCTCGATGAAGCGTTCCCAGCCCTCTTCGGTGGCGACCTGGTGACTATCCGGGCCGTGCCAGACGATGACACCGGCTCCGAGTTCGACCGCGCCCTCCACGGCCTGGCGGAAGAGCGTGTGGGCTTCTTCCACGCGGCGGCTGTAGCGGTCGAAGAAGGGATGCACCCGTGACAGCAGGTGCAGCGAGTGGACGCTGACCCCGGCCGCGCGGGCATTGGACGCCACCTGGCGGAGGAACGCGGGATCGTATTCGCCCTGGGTCTGGAGCATGACCTCCATGGTGGAGATGCCGAGTTGCTGGGCGGCGAACGGCACGTTCTCGGTGAGGGTGTGTGGGTAGAACGCCCCGGTCGACGCGCCGAGTCGCACGGCGCGGAGATGGGTGACACCGTCACCCTCGCCGGGGAGCGGCTCGTTGATCGGGCTGACGTTGAGGAGCCGGTCGATGGTGTCGTCAATGCCACCGGGAGCGGTGGTGACTGGGGATTCCGCCTGTCGCTGGCGAGCTGGCCGGGCCGTGCGGGGCCGGAAGGGCAAGATGCGCGAAGCGGTGGGTTCCTGCGGGGTCGTCACGAATGGGCCTTCCTCCATGGAATAGCCGCGGCGGGGAGGGGGCGCGGGCGTGATGGCCTGGCGCTGTTCCCCGGCGGGAAGCATGATCCTACCATCAACCTTTTGGGCAATATCAGATGTTCCCCACTGTCACGTAATGCGATTGGGAGTTGTGGCGCAAAAACCAGGAACTTGGGATCTTTGTCGCTCTCCGCCTATGGGAGGGCATGATCGACCCGATACAGTGCATTGAACCGGATTTCCCGCGGCGACGTACACTTAAGGAAACCGATTGATCCAGCCGAGCGCTGGAATGGATGAGCGGCTTGCGAAAGCCGCGTTTGTTGCGCACACATGGTGGTGCACACGAAATTCGACCCGAGAGGACCAGACCATATGGCCCGTATGCCGAAACCGGCTTCTTCCCCGCTGAATCGTACCCGCCGGTTTACCCGACGCCAGGCCATGGCCATGGGTGGCGCCGCGCTGGCCGCGCCCATGGGCCTGCGGGCGATGCCGTCCGTGGCCCAGTCGTCGGGAGCGCTCTTTCCCGAGAACCGCGTGCTGCTGTACTACGGGTTCCCCGGCAACGAGAACAAGGGCATCCTGGGCGAGGCCGAGCCCGAGCAGGTGCTGGAATGGCTCCAGGAAGAGGCCGAGAACTACCGGGCGGCCGATCCCGACCGGCCACTGAAAATCGGGTTCGAGATGATCGCCTCGGTAGCGCAGAGCTGGGAAGGCGAGGACGGCAAGTACATTGCCGATGCCAGCCGCGAATTGCTCGACAAGTACACCGATTTCACCGAGCAGAACGATATCCTGCTGTTCTTCGACGTGCAGATGGGCTTCCGCGAGCCGAAGGAAGACTACGAAGGGCTCGAGGAGTGGCTGGCCAAGCCGCATGTGCACCTTGGCATCGATCCCGAGTTCCACATGCGCGAGGGCGAGCTACCAGGCCAACACATCGGACAGGTGACGGCCGAGGAAGTGACCGAGGCCCAGAACTGGCTGGTGGAGATCGCGGCCAAGTACAACGTGCCGCCGAAGACCCTCATCGTCCACCAGTTCCACCATTCGATGATCGAGGAGAAGGACCAGATCGAGCCGGTTGCCGGTGTTGACCTGGTGATCGACATGGACGGCTGGGGCTCGCCGGAGCTGAAGGCGGAGACCTACAACTTCGTGATCACCCAGGAGCCGATCGAGTATCACGGCATCAAGCTGTTCTACCCGCTCGACGATCCGTTGATGACGCCGGAGGAAGTGATCGCCCTGGATCCTTCGCCCGACCTGGTGATCTACCAGTAGGCCAATGGGGCTTTTAGTGGGAGCGGGTCCCATGTTTGAGCCAGGCTGGAGCGGCCGTGGACGACATCGCGAGATGTCTCCACGGCCGTTTGCGTTGATGGTTTCCGCGTGGCTGGGGCAGAATGTGCGCCACCGCCGGTCCTTACCGCCAGGACGGCGTGGAGGAACGGGATCATGACGCTGACGCAGCAGGAAACCCAACCCCTCGTGCTGGACGAACCGTTCGCGAGGGATGAGCCGACCGCCCGGGAGCGGACCCGGGCCACCGCATGGTGGGCGAGCATCCTGGCCATGCTATCCACGATGTTCGGCGTCGACCTACGATCTTTGGCGGTGTTCCGGATCGTGCTGGGGCTGGTGATGCTGTTCGACCTGCTTGGTCGCTGGTCGGACGTGGCGCTGCACTACAGCGACCGGGGCCTGCTTTCCCGCGAACAGGTGCTGGATACGCTCAACGTCTGGCGCTGGTCGCTCTATTTCGTGAATGGCACGACGGAATTCGCCTATCTCATGTTCGCGGTCTCGCTGGTGACCTGCCTGGCCGTGATCGTGGGGTATCGCACGCGGCTGGCGATGGCGGTGCTCTGGATCCTGCTGGTGTCGCTGCAGGTGCGCAATCCGCTGGTGCTGAGCGGGGCCGACTCCTTCCTGCGGTTGCTCATGTTCTGGGCCATGTTCCTGCCGGTGGGGGCGGTGTGGTCGTTGGACCAGCGCCTGGGGCGGAACACGCCCGCTCCCCAACCCTGGTACGTCTCGGTCGCGTCGGCCGCGCTGTTGCTGCAGATCGCCTTCGTCTACTTCTTTACGGCGCTGCTGAAAACCGGGGACCAGTGGCGAAGTGATTTCACCGCGCTGCATTACGCGCTGGGCGCCAAGCAGCTCACCACACCGTTTGGTGACTGGGTTCACCAGTTTCCGGACGTGATGCGCGTGCTTACCGCCTCCACGATGGTGATTGAGGTGGCGATGCCGATCATCGTCTTCGTTCCCTGGAAGAACGCTCGGATGCGTTGCGCCGGAATCGTGATGATCGTGGGCCTGCAGATCGGCATCATGCTCACCATGAACATCGGCATCTTCCCGTGGATCAGCACGCTGTGCATGGTCTGCTTCCTGCCGACCGTGGTGTGGGACCGCGTGGTGGGTTGGACGAACCGCGTGGCGCGCGGGCGACTGCCAGGGCCGCGAGACCGGTGGCGAGGAATCTGGGGACGAGGAGCGGCCACCTCGGGCGAATCGTCGCGGGTGGTGCGGGCCAGCCTGTTCACCAACCTGTCGGCGGCGTTGCTGCTGGTGATCGTGCTGGGGTGGAACGTCGCGAGCGTGTCGTCCTACACCATGCCTCGCGAATCGCGGCCGGTGGTGTACGGCCTGGCGGTGTACCAGAAGTGGTCGATGTTCGCGCCGCGCCCTCCCCGCTCGACCCAGTGGTCGGTGATTGTTGGCACCCTGGAAGGCGGTCAGCAGGTCAATCTCCTGCCGGGACTGGTGGAAGGGGACATCGCCCGGGCCGTTCCACTCAGTTGGGATCGGCCGGAGTACATCGGTGGCGATTATTACGGCAACAAGTACTGGCGAAAGTATTTCTCGGCGCTGGATGAGGATTCCCGCTCGGGGCCACGCCGGAGTCTGGCCGGGTACCTGTGCCGGAACTGGAACGCCGAGCATGATGGGCCGATGGCGCTGGATACGGTGTCGCTGTATTCCGTCCTGGAACCAACCGATCTGGAGGACGGCGACGATCCCCAGCGGCGAATCGAGCGTTCCACGCACACCTGCACCTGAGGAGGCGGCCCGGCCCGGTCCGGTGATGGAGCGGCCCAGGTGCCGCATGGGTCATTGGTCATGAACATTGATATTCGTGGCCGCATGCTTAAGATTGGCCGGGTCAGCATCCGTGAAAGGTGCCTCACGATACTGGAAAGAGAGAACCGTCCATGACTGACCTGTTCCGCGTATCCCTCAAACGTTTGGCCCTCCTGACCCTGATCATGGGGTTTGCATTCTCAATCGGTGCCTCGGGCGCGTACGCACAGGAGCCCGATGGAGCCGACGCGGTGGATGCGGTTGATGCCGATGACACGGCCGACGCCGTGGACGCCGACGACACCGCCGATGCCGTGGACGCCGATGACACCGCCGACGCGGTGGATGCCGATGACACCGCCGATGCGGCGGACGACACGGCTGACGCGACGGATGACGCCGCTGACGATGTCGATGCAACCGACGACGCGGCCGATGCCGTTGATGCTGATGACGAAACTGACGACACCGCCGATACGGCGGACGACGCGACTGACGATGGAGCGGTTGATGATGGCTCCGGCGACGATGGCGTCGCGGAACTCCCAAGTACTGGCCAGGGCTCTACGGCCCAGGACGGGAACGGCATGGAGATCATGATCCTGGGGGGCGTCGCGCTCGCCGTGATCGCGACCTTTGCCTGGACCAAGCGAAGCCAGCGCGCCAGCTAGGTATCGACCGCACCCCACGCACTGCTGACAATCCGGAACGCCCCGGCGGGAACGTCTCGCCGGGGCGTTTCAATGTTATGGACGATGTCCGCGCCAGCGAAAAAGGTGGATGGGTGTGATGTCCGTACATGGATGTCACGAGGTCATCCTCTACGTCTGACTCTGGTCGACACGGATTCCTCATGACAGGCTCCCCTTCGTGCCCGGATGGTAGGCTTAGCGGTCCGCGCGCGAGGCTGGTCGCGTGCTCTTTCATGCGTTCCACCCTGGATTTCCCGATGGCGTCTCAGGCCAATCACGCCGAACAACCTGTTCCACGGCTTGCCCGGCTTGACCTGCATGGCTTCAAGAGCTTTGCCAACCGGACCGTGTTCGTGTTCGAGCCTGGCATCACCGCCGTGGTCGGGCCGAACGGCTCCGGCAAGTCGAACATCTCCGACGCCATTCGCTGGGTGCTCGGCGAAACGAGCCACAACGCCCTGCGCTCGAAGAAGACCGAGGACGTGATCTTCGCCGGTGGCCGCGGCAAGTCGCCGGCCGGGATGGCCGAGGTCACCGTGACCTTCAACAACGAGGATCGCTGGCTGGACAGCGAGTTCACCGAGGTGACGGTGACGCGGAGGGCGTTCCGCGGCGGCGAGAACCAGTATTTCCTGAACGGGCGGCGGGTGCGCCTGAAGGATGTGTCCCACCTCACGGCGTCGCTGGGCCAGAGCTACACGGTGGTTGGGCAGGGCCTGGTCGACGTCGCGCTGAGCCAGAAGGCAGAGGAGCGGCGTGGCCTGTTCGAGCACGCGGCCGACCTGGCGGGCCTGCGGATTCGCGTGGCCGAGGCCGAGCGCAACCTCAACGAGGCCGACGCCAACTCCAACCGGCTGAAAGACCTGCTGCTGGAACTGGGCCCGCGCCTAAAGTCGCTGGAGCGATCGGCCCGGCAGGCTCGCGAATACCAGGGATTGCGTGACCGACAGGCGTTTCTCCAGCGTGGCCATTACCGGCGCCTGCTGGAGGCCTCCAGCGCCCGGTTGACGACGGCCGAAAGCCTGATCGCGGGAGACAGGGCCGCCCTGGAGGAACTGCAAGCCACGCTCGATGGGCTGATCGCCGATCGGGTGGCCGCCCAGGAACAGCTTTCCACCGCCCGGGAGGCCCTGGCCAACCATGATGCCCGGCTCGCCACGATTCGCGAAGGGGCGCGGCGCGTGGGACACGAGCGCGATCTCGTGGTCGAGCGCCAGGCCGCGCTCGATCGCCGCCGGGAGGACATGCTGGATACCCAGGCGGGACTCGACGAGCAGGTGCTGAAGGTCGAGCGCGAACTCGAGCTGGTCAACGCCGGGTTGCTGGGACTGGTGGCCAGCGTCGACGAGGCGCGGGAAGCGGTCTCCAGCCTGCAATCGGCGTCGCAGGCGGATCGCCGGGCGCGAACCGACCTCGAGCAGGAAGCGGCGGGATTGGCCCGGGAGATTGGCCAGCAGGAGCGCATCGCCACCGACCTCGCCCAGAAACTGGCCCTGATCGAACAGAAGCGGGAAACGGCATCGACCGAGGCGGAGCGGGTTGCCCGCGAGGCCGAAGAGCGCGCCGGCCGGATTACGCAACTCGAGGCGGAGATGGCGGCGTTCCAGGCCGAGGACGAGCGGATCACGGCCGCGATCGCCGGGTTGGATGAGCGGCTGGCGGCCATCGCCAGTGAGATCGACGGCCAGAAGGAGGCGATGACCGCCGCCACGACCGCCGTCGCCGATGCCGAGCGCCGGCTTGGGCAGGCGTCCAATCGCCTGGCGGTGCTTCAGCGCGTGCAGGAGGAAGGAACCGGTCTGCACGCCGGCGTGCGCCGTGTCATGCAGGCGCATCGTGAAGGGGGACTCACCGGCATTCGGGGAACCGTGGCCGAACTGATCGCGGTGGAGGCGCGATATGACACCGCGATCGAGGTGGCCCTGGGAGGGCACCTCCAGGATGTGGTGGTGGAACGTTGGGCCGACGCCGAGGCCGCGATTGCCCTGCTCAAGCAGGCGAAGGCCGGCCGCGCGACGTTCCAGCCGCTGGACACCCTGGCTCGGCGCGGCGAGCGCCCAGCGCCCCGCGAACTCGACCGCCTGGGTGGGGTGCATGGCATCGCCAGCGATCTCGTGCAAAGCGACGACGACATCGCCGTGGTGGTGCGCGCGCTGCTGGGGCGGTTCGTGGTGGTGGACGACCTTCCGGCGGCCCGGCAGGTGATGCGGGAGCTGCCCTCGGGCTGGAACGCCGTCACGCTGGGGGGTGAAATCGCTCGCTCGGGCGGATCGGTCACCGGTGGGTCGGCCGTGCGTGAGAGCGGCGTGCTTGGCCGGGAGCGAGACCTGCGAGAACTTCCAGACGAGATTCGCCGGTTCGAGAAGCAACGCGCCGAAGCCCAGACCCGGCAGGCAACGATCGCCTCTGGCGCCCAGGCGTTGCAGGATGAGCGAACACAGGTGCAGTCGGAGCGGGCCGGGCTCGTGGCGCAGGGGCGGGAGCGGGGCGGCCAGCGGGACCGGCTGCGAAACTGGTTGCGGGACCTGCGCCAGCAGCAGGAGGTCGCCGATCGGCGGACCCAGGCGGCGGGACAACAGCGGGACCAGTGGGGCGACGATCTCACGGAGGCGGCCGAGAAGCGGGAAGCGGTCGCCGCCACTCTCGCCGACCTGCGCGAACGTCATGAATCGATCCTGGCCCGTCTTTCCGGCATGCGGGAGGCGGCCAGCGAGGCCGAGGCGGGTCTCGCCACGGCCCAGCAGGAACTGGCGGCGCTCGAAGAGCGGCATCGCGCCGAGCAGCGCCGGGTGACGTCCCTGACCTCGCAGCGGGCGGGCCTGGCCGAGGAGATGAGCCTGCGGGCGAGCCGGCTGGCGGAACTCGATGGAGAGCGCACCGCGCTGGGCGGGCAACTCGAGCGCCTGGAGCGGGAGGTGGCCAGCCTCTCCGCGTCGGATACCACGGCCAGCGCCGGGAGGGCGCCGCTGGTGACCGCCCTGTCCACGGCGGAGGCGGCCGCGGCTCAACTGGAGACGGCCATCGAGCGGGCGCGGCAGCATTTGGTGGAGCGCGAGCGCGGCATGAACCAGGGCAGCCTCGAAGTTGAGCGGGCGCGGTCGGAGATGTCCACCATCCAGCAACGGATCGTGGACGATCTCGGGTTCGAGCGTCCGGAAGACCTGCTCACGGCTGAGGATCCACCCTATCCCGAGGACTGGGAACTCAGCGACGACCATGAGGCGGTTGAGCGCGAGATCACCCGCTTGCGCGACCGGCTGCGGCGCGTGGGCTATGCCGGTGACGATGTGGTGGAGGAGTTCGAGCGCGAATCGGCCCACTACGAACACCTGACCACGCAACTGGACGATGTGTTGCAGGCGGCGGCATCCATTCGCCAGCTGCTGGCGGAACTCAACGAGACGATGCAGGCGCGGTTCGAGGAGACGTTCGAGAAGGTGTCGCTGGCGTTCACCGAGGCCTTCACGGTGCTGTTCGGTGGCGGCACCGCGCGCCTGGTGCTCACCAGCGACGACGAGACCGGCGCGCCGGGCGGCATTGACATTGTGGCCCAACCACCAGGCAAGCGACTCCAGAGCCTGGCGCTGCTCTCCGGTGGCGAACGGTCGCTGACGGCCGTGGCGCTGCTGTTCGCGATCCTGCGGGTGAATCCGACCCCGTTCGTGCTGCTCGATGAGGTGGACGCCGCGCTGGACGAGGCCAACGTGGTGCGGTTCCGCGACGAGTTGCGGAAGCTGGCGAGCGAGACCCAGGCGATCGTGATCACCCACAACCGGGGTACCGTGGAGATCGCCGACACGCTCTATGGCGTGACGATGGGCGGCGATGGGGTGTCGCAGGTGCTCTCTATTCGGCTTGGCGACCTGCCGCTGGACGAGGATGTGGACGTGCGCGACCTTCCGGCCGTCACCGCTGGAGTGCCGGTTCGCTAACCTGCGTTTTCGATCTGGTCGCTATCGTGATTGTTCAAGACGATCTGATAAGGGCGGCGGTCTGGCAACTCAGCCAGGATGGTCAACTTTCCGCCAACAGCCTCGACATATCTGGTCATGGTCGATAGGAGCATGTCGGAGCGGTGCTCCATTCTCGACACGCTGTCCTGCTCGACACCGAGGGCTTCGGCAACTTTCTGTTGGGTAAGGCGCTGCAACACGCGCAGATCACGCAGCGAGAGTTCCTCCTCCTCCGCCAGTAATTCCAATGCTCGGGCGTGAATCGTCGCTTGACGTTCTGGCGATAGCCGAGCCATGGCCTCTTCAAGTGAAACGGTCATCATTGCCGTCCTTCCTTCAGCGAGTTCAAATGACTAGAGAATCTTTGGTCTGCGATTCGGATGAGGTCACGGTAGAATCGCTTGCTGCTTGTCCCCGATTTGCTCCCGCCTACCAACAAAATTGCATGGCGCCGGGGATCAAACGCGAAGGCGACTCTCCATTCGCCATCGGGTAAGGAGAATCGCAATTCCTTCATATTGGAGAACTGGGAACCGTTCAGGGTATCGCAGTGTGGGCGCTTCAGTTGAGGCCCCTGAACCGTCAACAGTGTTGCCAGTGCATAGACCTCGTTCTGAACCTCCACGGATTCCAAGTTGAACTCAATCCAGAAGTCATCGTGAAATTCAACCAACCATTCGACCATTGTGAATCACCCTGGGTATGACGTCAACTACATATAAAAGGTATCCAAGCACATGATGATTCCCAGACAAAATGACTGGCGTCTATCCAGGTGCTGCCATCCAGATCGCAGTCGGCAGTGTGCCAGTGGTTGGCTGGTCCGGAGGTGGTCCCTGGATTACGACTACTGCTCAACTTACTTTAGAAATGACCCGCAACGATTATTACACGAGCAGGGTGGATACATGCGAAGCGCCCAACTTCACGTCTAGCCATCGCTGAATGCCACAGGCCCCCGGTGCTCATGAGTACCGGGGGCCTGTGGATGCAACTTGAGTTGTCAGGGAACCGGGAGTCTTATTGGCAGACCCACTCGTTGCGCCGCCCGTTGGCCCACATCCAGGCCGCGGCTTCGGCGTTCGCCACCGGGTCGAAGATGTCCTGGTCCGCGTACGGCGTGGTTGCCCACGTGCTCGGCAGGAACTGGAACAGACCGCTGGCGTTGCTCGACGAGTTCACCGCGTTCGGATCGAGGACCGACTCGCAGCGCGCGACGCGCAGCATGTCATCGGCCGGCTGATCGTACTGGGCGGCGGCGTTGTTGATGATCTGGATGATCTCATCCTCGGTGTAGCCATCGCCGCCATCAACCGGGGGAGTGGTGGGTTCCTCGGTCTCAACCGGCTCGGTCGGTTCGGGCTCGGTTGGCTCTTCGGTCGGAGCCGGTTCTTCCGTGGGTGCCGGCTCTTCCGGAGCGGGCTCCTCGGTTGGCGCGGGCTCTTCCGTCGGGGCGGGATCGACCGGTTCCTCACCGGCAAGCTGGAGCCATTCGCCGGACGCCCAGCCGGTCGTGCCGCCGAAGCTCAGCGGGTAGAAACCGCCCTGCGAATCGCCGCGAAGTTCCACCGTGGCACCATCCGGCATCACGGTGACGACCGCGTAGTCGGTGCTCGGACCGGTGCGCAGGTTCAGGCGGCCATCGACCACCGTCGCCGAGCCGGTCACGGTGTCGCCCACCGGAACGGTGGAGGGCTCTTCGGTCGGAACCGGTTCTTCCGGAGCTGGCTCCTCATCCACCGGCTCTTCCGGCACGGTGGGCTCTTCCACCGGAGGCTCTTCGCCGGTGCCGAAGATGGAGGCCGCGTGGGCCCAGCCGCTGCGGTCGGTGTAGACAATGGCGACGAATCCGTTGGCGCTGTCACCGTTGAGGGCGACGAGGGCGCCATCCGGGATCACGGAGATCACGGAATCGGAGGTGCTGGGGCCGGTGCGGAAGTTCACCGGGCCATCGGCCACGTAGACCTCGCCCTGCTGGCCACCAGTGGTGACCGGGCCGGCATCCGAGCCCAATCCCGAGAGATAGGCGCCGTAGGCGTAGCCGGACTGACCCTCCCAGACGACCGGGTAGAAGCCGTTGTCTGGGCCGCCCGTGATGGAAACGGTTCCACCGGCGGGAATCACGGTGAGAATCCCGGAATTGAGCGACGGGCCTTCGCGGAGCTTGAGCGCATCGGTGGTTTGCGATGTCTCGCCACCGCCGCCTTCGGCCGAGGCGACGGTGGGCATGAACGCGAGGCCACCCACCAGCATCAGGGTGACCGTGACGATGGTGACGAGCGTGCGGAAGCCGTGCCGCATGGATTTCAGCGGAACGGAAAGGAATCCGGGAGCATCCGCTCCGGAGTGAGCTGTCATGGGTCTCTCCTCGCATCCGGTTTTGGACGGCACACGGCGTGTGCGCCACCGGGCCAGCACGGTCGACGCGCGACCGGGCCACTCCCGAGCGACCAGGCGAAACCGGCATCGGCGAAACCACGCGGCACACCGTGCCGCGGAGAACGAAAACCAGTTGCCTGTCATCGCATCCGAAATCCGGATGGATTACGCGTTGTGGAAGCCGACTTTTTCTCCGGGGCAGCGTCCCTCAAACAGTGCCCAGGGGTTCGACGCATCTCGCCGTGGCGATCTCCAGATGGGACCGGGGCGAGCGCGCGGATGCGGAACGGAAGGTGCTACCCGAGACGCTCTGGCCAATCCTCCAGCCACGGATGTCTGGCCGACCATCTCGTTGCGGCATACCCTAGGGCACGCTGGCACGACATGTCAATCTGGGGCGATGGGAGTGTACGGACGGATGGTTGCGCATTGCTTTCCATTCAGGGGCAGTGCTGAACGATACCCTTGTGGTTCCCTCACCCATATCGACACCCATAAACACCCATTTCCAGCGATCGGATGTGGACAAAACGTCCCCACCGGATGGGGTGGGGACGTTTCCGCTTCATGTAGCGATGTGTGGAAAGCGGACGAGGCCGGTGGTTACTCCGCCGGAACGTAGGTCAGGTCGAGGACGCCGTTGGTGAAGGTGACGCTGTTGGCAAGCTTGAGCGGGTGGGTGCGGGTGTCCTCGAACAGGCGCAGCCCCTTGCCGACGGCGATGGGGTGGACCAGGAGCCGCAACTCGTCGAGCAGGCCGTTGGCGAGAAGCCAGCGGACCGTGGTCGCGCTGCCTGACATGCCGATATCTCCGTCGATGCCGTCCTTGAACGCGCGCACCGCGTTGGCATCGCCGGGCAGGACCGTGGTGTTGTTCCACGAGGGATTCGTGAGCGAGTTTGAAATGACGTACTTCGGGATGTTGTTGAAGTACCCGGCGATGTCGTCTTCGCTGGTCGGCCAGTAGGCGGCCCATTCGTCGTAGAGCCGGCGACCCATGAGGAACGCCTTGTTCGACTCCATGCCGGAACTGACCGCGGCGCCCATTTCGTCGTTGAAGTAGGGAAAGTGCCACTGGTCGGGCGCCTCGACGACGCCGTCGAGCGCGATGAAGAAATTGCCAACGATCCTGCCCATGGTCCGGACTCTCCTTTAATGCGGGTGATGACGATTGCTGTTAGTACAACCATTCGGTTGCATATTACCGATCGCGAGGTGACACGTCAATACCCTGTCACGCGTCCGGCCCGGCTGGAGGGTGCGTGGCATTTGCTATCGTTAGTGACAGGCGTGCCCGGCATTCCGAGCTGGGTATCACGATGGAACGGAAACGGGCAGCATGGCACAGCAGGCATTCGTGGAGCATCTTGTAAACCCGGCCGAGAACTTCGACCAGTGGTATGTCGACGTCGTGCGGCAGGCGGAACTGGCCGACGACGCACCCGTGCGGGGCATGAAGGTGGTTCGGCCCTATGGCTACCGGATCTGGGAACTGATCCAGCAGTCGCTCGATGCCCGGTTCAAGCGCACCGGTGTCGAGAATGCCTACTTCCCGCTCCTGATCCCCAAATCGATGCTGGAGAAGGAAGCCGAGCACATCGAGGGGTTCACGCCGGAGGTGGCCTGGGTCACGCGGGGTGGCGACAAGGAGCTTGAGGAACCGCTCGCCGTGCGGCCGACGTCCGAATCGATCATCTGTCCAATCTATGCCTCCTGGATCCAGAGCTGGCGGGATTTGCCGCTGCTGCTGAACCAGTGGGCAACCGTCGTGCGCTGGGAAGACCGGCCCCGCGCGTTCCTGCGCACCAGCGAGTTCCTCTGGCAGGAAGGGCATACCTGTCACGCCACGGCCGAGGACGCGGAAGCCAGGGCGCTCCAGATGCTGGAGGTGTACCGCGACTTCATCGAGCGTGAACTGGCGATTCCGGTGGTTCCGGGCGTCAAATCTGAATCGGAGAAGTTCGCCGGGGCCCATCGCACCTACACCGTGGAAGCGATGATGGGTGGCAGGAACTGGGCGTTGCAGTCGGGCACATCGCACGACCTGGCTGACCACTTCGGCAAGGTGTTCGACATCCAGTTCCTCGATCAGGACGGCACTCGCCGGTATGCCTTCAACACCTCGTGGGGGCTGAGTCACCGCACAATCGGCGCGGTGGTGATGGTGCATGGTGACGAGCGCGGCCTCAGGCTGCCGCCGCGCGTGGCGCCGATCCAGGCGATCATCGTGCCGATCCTGGGCCGGAAGGGCACGGCGGAAACCGTGCTGGCGGCGGCTCGCACGCTGCGCGACGACCTGGAGGAGATCGTACGGGTGCGCGTGGATGAGCGGGACGATCGCTCACCGGGCTTCAAGTTCAACCACTGGGAGCTGCGCGGCGTGCCGGTGCGGATCGAACTGGGCCCGCGTGACCTGGAGGCGAACCAGGTGGTGCTGGCCATTCGTGATACTGGCGAAAAGCTGACGGTGCCGATGGCGGACCTCGCCACGGTGCTGCCGGAGCTTCTGGAGACCATTCAGGATCGCCTCTTCGCCGCCGCCCGTGACCGGCTGGATGCGCTGACGCTCGATGTCACGGAGTGGGACGCGCTGGCCGAACGCGTGGCGACCAATGCCGGCTGGAATCGGGTGTGGTGGTGTGGCGACGCGGCCTGCGAGACGCGGATCAAGAACGAGACGAAGGCGACCATTCGGTGCATCCCGTTCGACCAGCCAGGCGGCGAGGGGGAATGCATTGCCTGTGGAGGGACATCGACCGCCAAGGCGATCGTGGCGAGGGCTTATTGAGATTGGCACCCTGTCGAGGGAACAGATATCAGATCTGCTGTCCCTATCCACGTGAGCCAATTCGTTGGCCAATGATAGCCATTTATCGATTCGAGTTGATGGATCGCCCAACATACTGGATTGTGTAATGACCTCTGTTCCCGTCATCTATCTTGACGCCGATGCCTGTCCGGCCAAGGAACTCATCTACAAGGTCGCGGCTCGCTACGGCCTGCCGCTGAAGGTGGTCGCGAACACGACCATGCGGATCGACGACATTCCCGGTCTCGACGCGGAGTCCGTCGCGGTGCCTGGCACGCCCGACGCCGCCGACGACTGGATCGCCGAGCGGGCGGAGAAGGGTGACCTGGTGCTGACCACGGATATCCCGCTGGCGGCGCGGGTGCTGGCCAACAACGTACGCTGCCTCGATTTCCGGGGAGGAGAGTTCAACCCGAACCGGATCGGGGACGCGCTGGCCTCGCGCGAGTTCAAGGCCACGCTCCGCCAGATGGGGCTTACCACCGGCGGGCCGTCCGCCTATTCGGCGAAGGACCGCTCGAAGTTCGCCTCGGCGTTGGATGCGGCTGTCAATCGGATGAAGCGCGAAGCCGCCCGCCCGTCATAGAGCCGGGGTGTTACATACCATTTGACCCACGCGCGGAACTGGGCGCGAGGGAGAAGCGGCTACGCACCTCCCATGGGGCTGGCGAGGGACGGAGCTCCTGCAGGAGTACGACCTCCCGCGCCTCGCGGTGGATGGGCAGGTGAGCCGTCACGGCGCGCTCGATGTCGTCCAGGCGTTCGGTCGAGTCGACCAGCGACTCGTCCGCCAGCGTGAGGTGGGGAACGATCTGGTCGACCTTGTCCCAGTAGGGCGAGACCCCCGGAAAGGCGTGTCGAAAGCGCTCGATGAGGTCGATGAAGGGGGCCGGTGCATCGGGAGCCAGGAACATCACGGCGCCCGGAAAGCGATCGACCCGTGACAGCGTGTAGTCGAAGCAGGGGACAGCGGTGGCCACATCGGCGATTCGCTGGAGGGCTTCCGGAGTGATCTCGGATGGAGCGAGGAACGGGAACATGAGGGTGAAGTGAGGTGGCACGGTGGCGCCATCCGCCGTGAACTCCCGACGGTATCCTTCAATCAGGTCCATCAACCCGGGCACCAACAGGAGGAGCGCGCTCTTCGCCCGGCGTTCTTCAACGGACAGTGTGTTCAGTTCCACCATTTCACCTCCTCGCCGCTCATCCTCCAGCAACCGGGCGCCTCGCATGATTCGGCCAGGGCGGACACCCTCCGCGCGGGTATGGAACGGTTCGTCATGCACGGGGATCCGCCCCTACTTCGGGTTGCGCGCTTTGGGGCCCGGTCTCACTCGCCCGGCTGGACAGCTGCCGGTTTGACGACGAACTCCTGGACGACCTTGCCGGAGTCTAGCTCCACGTGCTCGGTGAATTCGCCGTTCACCTGGCGGCCGAGGATCGTCCTCCAGAACCGCTGGGCGCCGGTGTTGGAGGTGATTTCGGAGAGGGCCCAGGGGCCGGGGAAACGCTCGAATACCTGCCGGGCAACGTCCTCTCCAACGCCACGGCCCCGGTACTTCCGCATGATGAAGAATTCGCCGAACCGGGTTTCGATGTGATCGCCTCGGTCGAATTGCCGTACCAGCGCGAAGCCGGCCAGCTTGCCATCCACCCGCACGATGAACGGAAAGCGGCCCGGCTCGGCCCAGTAGTGGTCGAGATACCGGTAGCCATACAGACCGTGCCGGTTGAGGTCGTAGCCCTCGAACTCGCTGAAGTCGTAGACGTACAACTCCAGCATGTTGCGGATGATTGACTTCTCCTCGATCGGTGCCTGATCCACGACGATATTCATGGGGATCACCTTCTGGATGGGTATACCGCGCTCGGTCAATTCTATTGGAATCAGGTAGCGGCGAAGTTCATCTTCGCCTGGCAGCGGCCCGCAAGCGCCAGGTCAGGGAGCACGCCGGGACGTGGATGGACGCCTCTGGGAGAGTCTCTACCAGGTCGAGACAGGCTCGACCGCTACCGGGTCGCTGCGCTCCTGGTGTCCAGGAACTGGTTTCAGTGGGCGATCGAGCCGTCGGCGCGACGGGCGGCGAGGTTCAGGTGGGGGCGATACGGATACCGGGCCAGCATCTCTTCCCGTAGCTCCACGCCGATGCCTGGCCGGTCGGGCACCGTCACGTAGCCATCGTCGACCACCAGCGGGTGCTCGACGATGTCGTTCAGCACGGTGGCCTGGCCCTCCATCAGCGCGTAGTTGGGAATCGACGCGCCGAACTGGACGAAGGCCGCGAGATTGACCTGGCTGCCCATCAGGTGGGGGAACACGTTGACGAAGGCGGATTCGGCGACCGCCGCGATCTTGCGGCACTGGGTGAACCCGCCCGACAGCGAGAGGTCGGGCCGGATCATCGCCAGTGGCACGGCATCCATCAGCTCGCGGAACTGGAACAGGCTGTGGCAGCGTTCCCCGGCGGCGATCGGGATATCCACCCGATCGGCGACGTACTTGAGCGCGGTCACGCTTTCCGGGGCGACCGGGTCTTCGTAGTAGAGGATGCGGAGCGGGGCGATTTCCCGCGCGAGGATGACCGATTCATCTGGCCCGAAGTTGCGGTGCAGTTCCACGCCGAGGTCGATGTCATACCCAACCTCATCGCGGATCGCCTGCACGATCTCCGTCGCCGCGCCGATGTACTTTGAAGGCGTTTGCTCCTCCCAGCCGGGCAGGAACGGCATCGAGCGCAGGGAGGTGTAGCCCTCGTCGACCGCCCGCCGCGCGTTCGCGACGTGCTCCTCGACGCTGTTTCCGCCAATGCTGGCGAACACGCGAACCTTGTCCCGCTGCTTCCCGCCCAGCAACTCGTGAACTGGCCTGCCGAGCGATTTGCCGAGGATGTCCCACAGGGCGATGTCGATCGCGCTCAGGGCGGCGGACAGCACGGGGCTGGGGAAGTGGGCGTTGCGGGTGATTGCCTGGAAGAGATGGTCCATGCGCGTGGGAGCCTGTCCCACGAATGATTCGTCGAGGTCCTCGATCATCTGGTGGACGACCCGGTGATGGGCCCAGAGTCCGGCTTCGCCAATACCAACGATGCCGTCGTCGGTGCGAACCTGGACCAGCAGGCAGCGATCGACCAGGTGGGGCGTGATGCTGACGATTCGCATGGGGCGGGTTCCTCCGTGGGCGGGTCAGACGAGTCCGAGATGCTCGTCGATCTCGCGCTGATAACCGTCGACCGCGCTGGATTCCACTTCGTCGATGGTGACGGGACGTCCCGCCACGGCCGATTCGAACAGGGCGTAGACGAGGGCGACCGCTCGCCTGGCGACCGCGCCATCGACTTCAGGCTGGGCGCCGGTACGGATGCATGCCGCGAACTCATGGTATTCCAGCGCCACGATCTTCCGGTCGGTGGTCACGAAGTCGAAATCGTAGGTCCAGACCCGCTCGCCGCCGAACAGGTCGGCCGCGACCGGCGAGAGGCGGTAGCTTGGCGCGTGGTCCAGCACCCGCTCGTCGCTGATGTCGGTGCCATCGTCCAGCACCAGGCGGATGGGATTGCCGTTGCGGTCGCCCGGCGCCGCGATCGATCCCGTGGTGCCGAACACCATCCGATGGTTGAAGGGCTGGCCGTGGCCCGCGTTGTTGAAGGTCCACTGGCCCACGGTGTCGTTGGCGAAGGAGACGACGCCGAACATGGCGTCTTCCCCGGTGGGGGTGATTTCGTCTGGGAAGTCGCCGACCCACCGCTCGTAAAAGCCGCCGGGGCCGGTGGAATCGGTCTTGTAGCGGGTCTTTTCGAAGAGGCGGGTTTGACCGTAAGCCTGCGTCGCGGGGCCGAAGTAGTACTGGAGGATGTCGGCGTTGTGGACACCCGCGTCGAGGGTGAGGGCTCCGCGCAGTTTCATGTGCCGCCAGGGGGTGATGGTGAGGTGGTTGCGGCCGCCGACCGAGGTTTCCATGATGGACTGGCGCTGGCCGATGGCGCCGTCGTCGAGCAAGGCCCGCACGAGGCGGTTGATCGGGTCGCGGCGGAAGTTCTCGGCGATGGAGAGGACCCTGTCGTTGCGGGTGGCCGCGTCGATGACCTGGTTACAGCCACGGATGGTGAGTGCAAGGGGTTTTTCGCACATGGTGTGCAGGCCGAGATTGAGCAGATCGGTGGCGACCCGGTGATGCACGCCGGTGTCGACCGTGCAATCGGCCGCTTCGAGGCCATCGACTTCCGCCGCCATGCGGGCCGCGTCGTCGAACACCTGGGGGCGCTCGCCGAGCAGGCTCAGCGCTTCGCCGGCCAGCGCCTCGGCCCGGCCCTGGTCGAGGTCGCAGACGGCGGCGAGGCGCACGTTGTTGTGGCCGGTGGTGGCCAGTTCCGCCAGTCCGGCGAGGTGCCGCCGGCCCATGCCGCCGCAGCCGACGATCGCGAGTTGCACCTTGTCCACGTCGATTTCTCCCTTGCGTGAGGTCGTTTCGCGCAGGGTAGCGCGGAAACCGGCGCCGGTCGATAGGTGCGGGACGGGTTCCTCGCCTTCCGAGGCGAGCATGGGAGAGACGACGTTATCGTTCCCGATTCCTGGGCGTGGCCAGCCGCCGGGGGAAGTGTCTCTCCGTTGCCCTGAACAGGGGGTAGACGGTGCGGAGGAAGGACACCAGCTCCCGGGCCAGGGCCAATTTGGGCAGGCTCACCTTCGCCGGATCGAGGTGACGGAACATGGTGAATTCGGTGTAGAGGACGCCCGGTCGGCCTTCCAGCGCTGCGCGCAGGCGGCGGGACTCGCCGATTGGCACGACCTCGTCATCCCGGTCGTGGGCGAGGATGACGAGTGGCGCCTGGATATCGGCCAGCACGTTCACCGGCGACATCGCATCCAGCCGGTGCTTCAGCGGATTCGGCAGCCGGTTCAACGCCGCATCCGCTTCAACGACATCGAGCGCGGTGAGGAGGGGGTGGATCGCCCTGGCATGGGGTGAGAGGTCAGGGATGTCCCGGAACTCCCCGCGCTGGGCACAGATCGTTCGCAGCCGTTCCGCCTCGTCCGCCTCCAGGTCCCCGGTGAGCGACCGGACGAAGACCGCGCGCGTCAGTTGGTCCACGCGCCAGGGATGGCGCGTTCCGTAGGTTGTGGTTGAGGCGCTGGCGATGTCGCGGGTCATTGTCCACATCGAGGAAAAGGGCGCCCAGGCCACGACGAACGACACCCGGTCACGAATGGATGCCTCCGCGGCGGCCAGCAGCGCGAACGAGCCTCCGACGCAGGTTCCGAGCAGGCCGCTCCGGCTGGCGTCGATGGTCGGCCGCGATACCAGCCAGTCGTAGGCGAGGGCGATGTTCCGGGTGTCATCGGGGTCCAGTCGCTGGTCGCGCATTGACGGCGACCAGTACAGCAGGGCCGCGAACCCGGACCGGGCAAGGGCGTCTCCGAGACGCGGCACC
>JAEWEG010000072.1 GCA_023389575.1 Chloroflexota bacterium
CGGAACAGCGGATCGTCCGTCAGCAGCTCAGCGTAGTTCTGGAGCCCGACGAACTCCGGGTCGGAGAGCAGATCCCAACTCGTCAGCGAAATCGCCGCCGAGGCAACCACCGCCAGCGCGGTGAAGATCACGAACCCGATCATGTTCGGCAGCAGGAACAGGTAGCCGGCTATCGTCTCCCGGCGGGCGAGCGCCCCTCGTGCCGCCGCCGGTTTCACGCTCGTTTCGGTCATGGTCCCATCCAGACAACGAGACCACCGGTGGTCGGCCGGTGGTCTCGTTTCGATCGCTTCCCAGCGAGGAAGCCCGCAACCCTACGACGCGCCCAGCAGGCTGTTGAACTGGGTGTGCATCTCGGTGATGGCGTCGGCGGCCGACTTTTCCCCGATCAACACCAGGTCGGTCTGGTCGTTGATTACCTTTTCCAGTTCCGGGTAGACCGGAGTCAGCGGCAACGGCTTCGCGAATTCGAGTTCGTCCAGGAAGATCTGGTTGTTCTCCGGTGGCGTGCTCTTAAGGAACAGGTCGGACTCGGCGACCGACTTCCGTGATGGCAGCAACAGGCCAAGCTCGGTCATCCTGGTCTGGCCGTCGGCGCCCACGATGAACTGGAGGAACTCCCACGCCTCGTCGGGGTGATCCGTCCCGTCGCAGATGCCGAACATCGAGCCGCTCAACGTTTGCGCCCGTTGGGTCTTCATCGGGTGAGGCATTACATCCCAGCGGAAATCGGACTCGCGGAACAGCGGCACCATCCACCGGCCATTGTTGTAGGCGGCTCCGCGGCCCGCCGCGAACAGTTCGGAATGGCCCTGATCGGCCGTCACCGCCACCGAGGGCGCCGTGCCAAGCTTCGTCACGAAGTCGGTGAAGACCTGGTAGCCCTCCAGGACGGCGGGGTTATCCAGCGTCGACATCGTTGGCTTGTACAGATCGTCGACCGGATCGCCGCCGGCCGACCACGCCCAGATTTGCCAGAAGGTCCAGCGCACATCCTGAATGTACCCGTATTGCCGAACCCGGCCGCCCTCTTCCTTCGTCGCCGCCTGGGTCATCTCGATGAACCGGTCCCAGTCCCAGACGTCGTCGGGCGTCGGCTTCTCGGTGATCCCGGCTTCCTCGAAGATGTCCTGGTTGAAGTACATCGCCCGGATCGCGATCTCCTTCGGCAGACCATACAGGGCCCCCGCGCCGAATGTGTCGCCATCATACCGGTAGGGCGTAACGATCTGCTCGTAAAAATCTTCCAGATCGAAGGAGTCCTGCTCGATGTAGTCATCGAGCGACAGGAAGATGCCTCGCTCGGCGAACGACGGCCAGTTGTAAAGGGTGGCGAAGCCGATGTCGGGCGGGGTGCCGGCGGCGATCATCGTCACGAACTTGTCGAGGCTCGCGGCATCCTGGTCGAGGCTGATCTCGATGTTTTCGTGGCTTGCCACGTACTCGTCGGCAAGGCTTTGGTACACCGCCACCTCTTCGGTGTTGCCTGGTACCGCCCAGGTCAGCGAGATTTTCTCCTGGCCAAGCACGGCCGGCATGGCGTACCGGCTGGACGGTGCGCCGAGCACGGCGGCGGAACCTCCGATCGCTCCGGCGGTGGCGATTCCGGCGCTGGAGGTAAGGAAGAACCGGCGGCGACTCATTCCGTTTGCGGACATCTGGCGTTCTCCTCTTCGTGATGCGAAGGAAATGCTCAGCGTGTGGCTTTACCGGCTATGAGGGCGTGCGAGCCCTATTTTATGGAGACTTCCCCATCCTAGGGGACGATAGGGCAAAAGACAACCGGCCACGATGGTGGCCGGTTGTCAAAAGATGCCGTATTGAATTTTGCGCCGTTCGGCGCCCGCCGGGCACCCAGCCCGTTCGCCGTGACCTCAGTCGATCGCATGCTGGGCGCGAGCGGCCTCGGTGTGGATCGCCGGGGCCATCGGCCGCAGTCGGTGACCATCGGGATCGAGGGCGACGAACGTGTAGCCGAAGTCCATCTCGGTGGGCTCCTGCGCGATGGGATAGCCGCGCTCTCGCCAAGTCGCCGCCAGCGCGTCGAGTTCCTCGCGCGAGCCGATCGGCAGGCAGTACTCGGCGCCACCCACCACATCGGTGGTCGCCGGTTTCACCGCGTCCCGTTGCCAAAGACCCCATGCCCGCCCCGGCGAGAGCACGAACATGCTGAACCCGGGCTGCTGCTCCACCGGTTCGGCTCCAAACACCTCGCGGTAAAACGCAACACTGCGCTCGACATCGGCCACATAGAGGATCGTATAGGTCGGTTCCATGAAACACTCCTGAACTGATCGCCTTCGCGACGGGTCGATTCCCATCGCGTCAATGCCAGTTTCAGGGGCGGTTGTGACAGCTTCTGGCAGGATCTCAAGGCCAATTTCCGCGGATTGTGGACGCACGAGGAACCATGTCGCGTCAGGACCGCCGCTCGCGGTATTCCGGGGCAGGAATGCCGTTGGCCTTTCGCCAGCCTGGCAGCAGCTCATCGCGGCCACGAGGGTAGCGTTCGGTGGTCAGCGCCAGGCTGGTGATCCGGTCGATCCGGAAGTTGCGGAAGTCCTCCCGCAGTTCGCACCACCCGGAAACCACCTGCACCTGGTCGAAGAACGCGATGGCGATCGGCCAGACGACCCGCTCGGTGTCATGGCCCGATGCATTGCGGTAGCCGATCCGGATCTTGAGTTCGCCGCGTACCGCCTCACGCAGCCGGGGGAGCAAGGGAGGGCCATCAGGCGGCGACAGATCATCCCGCCTGGGACCGGCGGGCGCGAACAGCGTGGTCTGGTCCAGTTGCTCCCGCAGGTCGCCCGGCAGCACCGCCCCGATCCGGGCGAGCGCGCTTTGACCAGCGCGGGACAGGGCGGGGTCCGGCCGCGACGCCACCCAGCGGACGCCCAGCACCAGCGCCTCGATCTCTTCCTCGGTGAACATCAGCGGCGGCAGCATGAATCCCGGCTTGAGCGCGTACCCACGACCCGGCGTACCGTCGATCTCCGCCCCCTGCCGCCGCAACGTCGCGATGTCGCGGTACAGCGTGCGCTGACTTACGCCGAGTTCTTCCGCCAGCCGCTCTCCTGATACCGGGAACCGGTGACGGCGAAGGACCTGCATTAACTGGAGCAATCGTTCGGAGCGTGACATGGCTCAGGGATGCATCATGGAGGTCGGTCTTGGGTTGCACGACGAATGGGGCAGGACCCACAGACCCGCTGGCGCGGGCCGTAGGCCCGTAGATTCTGGCCATCTTTTGGCGCAAACCACCTCGTGTCGAGGAAGCATGGTGGCGGGCACCGCTGACGTCACATACCTCACGTGATCAAGCGGGCGCGATATCACTTCGTCCATGACCGGGCCCCCGTCCAGCTACCGGTTAAGCGATTCGCCCAGTGCCCGGAAGGTCCGCTCCGGCATGAGCCCGTAATTGTAGACATCCACCCCGGTCACGCCGGCGTCCTTCCAGGCGGACACCAGCGGTTGGATCTCGGCCGGATCGGTCACCTCCGGCTGGATCGCCCGGATCATGCCCCACTTCGCCATATCGAGCGACTCCAACGCCGCCATCCTGGGCGAGACGTCGTCGGGCGTCGCCGCGTATCCCGCCAGCACCGAGTCGCCGGTCGACATGAGCGGGGTATCGATCTCGCCGCCTTCCCCGGCGGCCATCGCCGCGAAATGGCGGATTTCCGTGGCCGCGCTTCGCTCCCGGATCACCCCGGCGATCTCTGCGCTCAGCGACACCACCTGGTCGTGCTGCCAGGCGCGGTAGGCCGCGAGTTCCGGATCCTCCAGAACCGCTTTGGCTTCCGCAGATGGCGCGCCATCGACCTCGACCGCCTTGCCCTCGTTCCAGCAGGCGTCGACCAAGCCGGCGATTCGCCCACGAAGGCCCTCGACATCGATTCCGGCGGCGGTCGCTCCCTCCACCTCGGCTGGGTTGAATGACACGCCAAGCAATTCGGCCTGCACGGAATCCACCACCACCCCGTACATGATGTGGTGATGGTCGTGGTGGAATCCCATGTACCCGGGAGATTCGAGTTCGATGGCCGGCACCTCGTGCCGGGAGACTAGGTCCCCGACCATCGCCAGCATGTACGCCCGCACATCGGGGTGGGCTGGCGAGAGGGAATGGAACAGCGGATCGCCAAAGGCGGTGTGGGCCGTCACGTCCGGATACTGCTCGCCGATCCAGCTGTTGTGAAGGCACACCACCCACGCCACGTACTCCAGCCCGTGGGTTTTGGCCACGTCCAGCAACCTGGTGACGGGGCTGTGGTCCGCCGTCACCAGCGAATTCACCCGTGGCTGGATCCTCCCGTACGCGGTGAGGTCGGGCTGGAAGTACAGCGAGCCGTCTTCCGCCACATACAACTTCCTGCTCGGGTTGTGCGGCAGGATGAACTTGCCAGCGTGATACGACGTCGCCAGGTTGATCGCCGTGAAGCCCGCCTCGGCGATCCGTCCCGCGGCGCGGTCGTAGCCCTCCGCTTCCAGGTCCCACGCGTAGGTATACAGTCCAGCCTTCATCTGAGTCCGTTCCCCTTGTTGCTTCGAGCCGGGCGCGGAGGACGCGCCTACTCCTTCAGCGATGAAATGTGCGCGCCATCCACCAGCAGTGTCTGGCCCGTGGTCCACTCGGTTTCCGGAAGGCAGAAGAACACCACCGCCGAGGCGATATCCTCCGCCCGGCCATACCGACCGGTCGGGATGATCTGCTTGATCCGCTCGCGGCTTTCCGGGCTCACTTCATGTTCCGTCCCGGGCTTGTCCGGCACGGCCCCCGGCGCCACGCAGTTCACCGTGATCCCGTGGTGCCCAAGCTCGAACGACATGTTCCTCGTCATCGTTTGCACGCCGGATTTCGCGATGTTGTAGACCATCTTGTCGCGGTGGCCCTTGAACACGCCGATCGTGCTGATGTTGACGATCCGCCCCCGGACGCCATGGTCGATCCACGACCGCGCCGCATGCTGGCAAATGATGAACGGCGACCGCACGTTGACGTTCACCTCGTAGTCCCAGTCAGCGTCGGACACCTCCCAGAAGTTCTGGGCGATGCTCATGCCGGCGTTGTTGACCACGATATCGAGCGTTTCCACCGTCTCCAGCGCCGCCTTCGCCAGCGCGTGGGCATCCTCGATCCTGGAGAGATCGGCCGGAATGCCCCAGGACTCCACGCCAATCGCCCGCATCGCCTCGACCGATGCGTCCACGTCCGCCTGGTCCCGCCCGGAAACGATGATGTTCGCCCCCTCGCGCGCGAGCCACTCGGCGATGGTTCGGCCCAACCCACGCGTGCTACCGGTCACCAGCGCGTTTTTCCCCGCCAGCCGACCGTATCCCTTGCCCCAATCCGCCGGAACGCGTGCCCCCGCGGCGCCTTTGCTCTCGCTCAACCCAGTGTCCTCCGGAAACAGAAACTCAATGCGGTCCAGATGCTTCTTCGCCGCCAGCTCATGGCATGGGCGGGCAGCGACACACAGCTTCATAACCCCCTCCGGATTTCCGCAAGGGGCCAGCGCAGTGTGCCCTATTCACCTGCATCCGGAAAGGGACCGGCCCGGCATCGCGAAACAACTTTCGCCATTGCCGGGCCGGAACGGACTGCACACCTTTAATGGAGACCGCCAACTCAGGCCATCAACCGCGTGATTCCAGGCTCGCCGAGGTGGGAATCGACACGCGGAACACCGTCCTGCCCGGCTCGGACTCAACCTCGATCCGTCCGCCGTGCTCCTCGGTCACGATCCGCCAGGCAATGTCGAGTCCCAGACCGGTTCCCTCGCCCTGTGGCTTGGTGGTGTAGAAGGGATCGAAAATCCGCGAGACCTGGTCCGGAGGGATGCCTAGCCCATCGTCCTCGATCTCGACCACGGCACGGTCACCCTCCATCCGCGTCCGGAGCGTCACCGTGCCCGAGTCGCCGGTCGCGTCCGCCGCGTTATCCAGCATGTTCGTCCACACCTGGTTGAGTCCGCTGCCGAATGTGCGCACCAGGGGAATGGCCCGGTCGTAGTCGCGATTCACGGACATCGTCTTCAACCGGTAGGCCAGGATCGTCAGCGTGCTCTCCAGCCCCTCGTGAATGTCCACGTCCTGCACAAGCGCCTGGTCCCGGAACGAGTAGGACTTCACCGCGCCGACGAGTTCGGATATCCGGCTGGTGCTCTGGGAGATGACGTCGGACATGTCCTGGAGCGCCAGCGATTCCCCGACCCAGGTCACGGCCGGGGAAATCGACTGTTCGTCCGGCAGCGATTGGGCCAGCGCCTCCAGATTGTCGGTCGTGACTCGCCCCTGAACCAGGGATTGCGTGTGGTTCCACGCCTCCCGCACGCCATGGTCCTCAAGCCAGTCCTGGAGTTCGCTTTCCAGATAGCTCGTTTCCAGCGCCGAGCGATCCGCCGGCGGGGGTGGATTGTCGGCGCACTGCGTCACCAACCGCTCCAGCTGCTCGAACCCCTCAAGGGTGATCCCAGCCGCGAGCAACTGGCGCATGGCGGCATCCCGCTTCGCCACGCTCGCGCCCATCCTGCTGGCCGAGCGCTGCGCCGCCGCCGCCGGGTTGTTCAACTCATGCGACAGCCCGGCCGAAAGCTTGCCCAGCGCCGCCATCTTTTCCAGGAAGCGCGCCTGCTTTTCGAGTTCGAGTTGGGCGTTGCGGGCCTGGAGTTCCTCCGACCGCAGCCGCTCGGAGATGTCGTGAAAGAAGGCGTGGGTCGCCACCAGTTCGTCGCCCACGAACCGCGAGTGGGCGCTGCCCTCGACCGGGATCGGCTCGCCGGCCTTGTTCATGAACGTCGTCCGGATGTTCTTCAGTGGGGTGCCGCCCATCACCGTCATGAAATGAACCTGGCACTCGCCAACCGATTCCGGATGGATCACGTCCCAGATCACCAGGTTCTCGAGTTCCTCTTGGGTATAGCCGAGGGTGTCGTGCCACGCCTGGTTCACGAACTCGAAGGACCCATCGGGCCGGACGCTCTGGATCAGGTCCGACGCGCTCTCGAACAGCGCGCGGTAGCGCTCTTCGCTTTCCCGCAGGAGCGATTCGGATGATTTGGTCGCGCTATCGGTCATGTGGTTGTTTCCCTATGCCACCCTCGTGGGATATCCTGTCGATGGGACCACTGTGGGAAAAGCACGCGACCACCGGATATTCATGCCTGGATCTCGCCAGTTTTCGCGCAGTTGGCCCCTGTCTCCCAGTGTACGCCCGAGCCGCAGGAAGTCCATATGCCCACGAAAACCCCGATCATTCTTGCCATCGACGATGATCCCGAAGTCCTGCAGGCCATTTCCCGGGATCTTCGTAGCGAATATGGGAGCCAGTATCGTGTGATTCGCGCTGATTCCGGCGCGCAGGCGCTCGAAATCAGCCGCTCGGCGCGACTCGCCAACGAAGTGATCGCGCTCTTTCTGGCCGACCAGCGAATGCCTGGCATGTCCGGCGTCGAGTTCCTCCAACAGGTGAAAGACCTCTACCCGGACGCGAAGCGCGCCCTCCTCACCGCCTACGCCGACACCGATGCCGCGATCAAGGCCATTAACGACGTTCACGTCGACTACTACCTGATGAAGCCGTGGGACCCGCCCGAGCACCATCTCTACCCGGTCCTCAGCGACCTGCTGGAAGACTGGTCGGCCGGATACCGCCCCGCGTTCAGCGGCATCCGCCTCGTCGGCCACCGCTGGTCCGCCGATTCCCACGCCATGCGAGACTTCCTCGCCCGCAACCAGGTGCCCTTCGAATGGGCCGATATCGCCTCGGATCCCGAAGCGGAACAGATCCTGGCGCTGTCCGGTCATACCGCCGCCGATCTTCCCGTCGTCATCCTTCCCAACGGCGTCGCCGTTCCCAACCCGACCTTGCAGGAACTCGCCGGCAAGATTGGGCTGCGCCAAACTTCCCACACGCCGCTGTACGACCTGATCATTCTCGGTGGTGGCCCGGCCGGTCTCGCGGCGGCGGTCTACGGCGCCTCCGAGGGGCTGAAAACGTGCATCGTCGAGCGTCACGCCGCCGGTGGGCAGGCTGGTACCAGCTCGCGCATCGAGAATTATCTCGGCTTCCCGTCCGGCCTCTCCGGCGAGGACCTCGCTCGCCGCGCCGCCACCCAGGCGCAGCGCTTCGGCGCGGAAAGCCTCCTCACCCATGAGGCCGTCCGCCTCACCGCGACACCCGGCTCCATTGGGGTCGAACTCCAGGACGGAACCGAGTTGCGCGGCGAATCGATGGTCATCGCCACGGGTGTCACCTACCGCCTGCTCGATGCCCCTGGCATCGCCGAACTCACCGGCAGCGGCGTCTATTACGGTCCGGCGGGGGTTCCCGCCCAGGACCTGAAGGGCGCGGACGTGTTTGTCGTGGGGGGAGCGAATTCCGCGGGCCAAGCCGTGGTGTACTTCTCCGGCATCGCCAATTCCGTCACCATGATCGTGCGCGGGGAATCGCTCTCGTCGAGCATGTCGCACTACCTGATCGAGCGGATCGAGCACACGCCGAATATCTCGGTGCGATACCACAGCGCCGTCGTTTCCGCCTCCGGAGACGACCACCTGGAAGCCATCCAACTCTGCGACTGGACCACCAACACGCAGGAAACCGTTCCCGCCGGAGCCCTCTTCATCTTCATCGGCGCGGTTCCGCCCACGACCTGGCTGGCGCCCGACCTCCAGCTCGACGATCGCGGCTTCATCCTGACCGGCACCGACATCCTGGCGGCCGGCAAGGGCAAGTGGCCGCTCGAACGCGACCCACTCATGCTGGAGACGAGCCTGCCGGGCGTGTTCGCCGCCGGCGATGTGCGTCATGGCTCCGGCAAGCGCGTGGCCACCGCCGTCGGGGAAGGCGCGTCGGCGGTCATGTCCGTCTGGCAATACCGGAGCCTGATGGGCCTGTAGCCGAGACGGAATCGCTCAGGCACGTCGGTGTCAACGATTAGGATCGATGCGGACGCGGAGACATGCTCTTGTCTCTAACTGGTCACTATGGTTGATCTTCGTCTGTATCGTCATCCTCTTCAGGTTGAGGAATAGTCAGATCCCCCAATCCGAGAAGGACACGCTCCGCTCGTTTCATCGACTCGTCACGTTGAAGCAACAGAGTCTCAATGGAAATATGGAGGTCGTAGTCGGCCGTGTTGCGAAATGTGCGGAGAAAGGCAAGGTCCTCCTCAAGGGTGGGATCTAACGGCGACAGCATTCTGGCAACCTCGCCATGTTCGCGGCCCAGACGCTCCCGTTTGTATCCCAGATTTACCTCACACCACTCGCGTGCTTCCAGATAGGCAGCGTAGTACGTCCGACCAATCTGGGTACGAATACTGGCCTCTGTCTCCACGGGGGTCAGGAGGGGGAGTACGTCCAGGAAAGCACGTCCCTTCATCGGGCATATGTCTCGATCGGACCGGCCCACATCGGCATCACGAAGATCAGGTCCCGATCATATTTCGGGTTCTCGCGTACAGCTTTCGTGAAATCGTCTACGGTCTCCCAATAGCCTGGCCAGGGTTGGGTGACATGCACCAACATCCGCAATGGGGGATCCCAGTCATCGTATCCGACCGTATCGAGCTCAATTCTCACCTCCGGGAACCGCTGGTGCGCCTCGTTACTCACCTCGGCGATAAAGCCCTCCAGTTCCGGATGCTCGGCGAGGACGGCCAGCACTGAATCCTTTTCGCGCGGGTCATCGGGAATGAACTGGGCAACGGCAACCATAAGCGCACCTCCTGCTCCCCACAGTGTAGCAACCGTCCAGTCCTCCCCAAGACTAGATGATGGAAACCTCACGATTCAGGCGGCGGTTGGCGATGGACGGCAGTTCCTGGCGAATCGTTCGCAGCCGCTCGAAGTCGAGATTCGCCATCGCGAACCCTTCCCCGTCTGGCGCGACCGCCAGCACCGTTCCCCACGGATCGACGATCATGCTGCGACCGTAGGTCGTCCGGCCCCGCTTGTCCTTGCCCTGCTGTCCGGAAGCCAGCATGTAGGCCTGGTTCTCGATCGCCCGCGCCCGGATCAGCACTTCCCAGTGGTCCTTACCCGTGAAGAGTGTGAACGCGGCGGGCAGGAACATGAACTCCGCGCCCTGCTCCATCAGCCCCCGGAACAGCTCCGGGAACCGCAGGTCGTAGCAGATCGCCAGCCCCGCCGTGTGGCCCTCGATATCCGCCGTCACCACGTCCGAGCCCGGCGCGATCGTCGCCGACTCCAGCGCGTCCACCTGGCCCGGAATCTGTACGTCGTAGAGGTGGATCTTGCGGTAGCGGGCCCGTTCCTCGCCGTTGCGGTCAAACAGCACGCTGGTGTTGTAGGTTCGATCGTCGCCGTCGATCGCCTCATGGATCGACCCGGCCAGCAGCCACACGCCATGTTCCCGCGCCGCCGCCGCGAACCGGTCCGACACTGGTCCCGGGATGCTCGACTTGATCGCGGGCACGCCCTCGTCGCCGCCGTGATAGTCAACCATTTCCGGCAGCACCACCACGTCCGCGCCCGCCGCGGCCGCGTCCCGAGTCAAACGAAGCGCCGTCGCCAGGTTTTGTTCGAGGTCCTCTTCCACGTGCATCTGCACAACCGCGGCCTTCATCGCAAGCACTCCTTCTTCTTAACGGGATGAGAGGCCACGCATGACCTCCCACCACACCACTCTATCCTCGAAACGCGCTTTCCGGGAAGGTTATCCCTTGAGCGCGCCAGCCGTCAGCCCCGATTCCAGTCGTCGCTGGAACAGGATGTACACGATCAGCGTCGGCACCATCGTAATCGTCATCGCGGCGAACAACGCGCCGTAGTCGTTCTGGTACCCCTGCTGGATCGCAAGCATGCCGAGGCCCTGAGAGAGGACTCGCTTGTCCTCGTCCTGCATGAGCACCAACGGCAGCAGGTACTGGTTCCACTGGCCCAGGAAGTTGAAGATGCCCATCGCGATCAGGCCCGGCTTGGCCATCGGCAGCATCACCTGGAAGAAGGTCTGGTACTGACTCGCGCCGTCCACGATCGCCGCCTCGGCCACCTCGCCCGGTAATGTCTTGAAGAATCCCACCAGGAAGAAGATGGTGAACGGCAACGAGTACGCCATGTACACCAGCGCCAGGCCGTGATAGGTGTCCTTGATGTGCAGGTCGCTCATCAGGAAGTAGAGCGGCACCAGGCCCAGGAACACCGGGAACATGAGGCCCGCCATGAACAGGAGGAACAGCGCCCGGTTTCCCGGGAACTCGAACCGGGCGATGACGTAGGCCGCCATCGCCGAAACCAGCAGCGTGCCGGTTAGCGACATCGCGATCACGATCACGCTGTTGAAGACGTAACGGCCGATTCGCGCCTCGGTCCACGCGTTGCTGAAGTTCTGCCACTGCAACGAGGCGGGCAGGTCCCACGGGCTGAACAGGATTTCGGTGTTCGTCTTGAACGATGTCGTGATCATCCAGACGAACGGGAAGATCACGAGGACCGCCCAGAACACCAGCAGCAACTGGGTGGCCAGCGCCAGCACCCGCTCGCCCGTCGTCTTGTTGCCCACGGCCGTCACACTGCCGGAGGCTTCCGGGGCGTTGATTTCTTCCGGGTCCAACGCCGGGGTTGGCGTAGGCGCCACGTTCATACTCATGAAAGGCCGTCCAATCTCGCATCCTGGCCACTACTCGCCGCGCTCCCCCGCCAGGGGGCAAGATCAAAATTCATAGGTCTCTCGCCGCGTCACGC
Source organism: Chloroflexota bacterium (assembly GCA_023389575.1). Taxonomy (GTDB): domain Bacteria; phylum Chloroflexota; class Chloroflexia; order Thermomicrobiales; family UBA6265; genus JACCYX01. Next base: position 11,716 of record JAEWEG010000072.1, read on the forward strand.
GCATGATCACCACCGACAGCAGCAACGTCAGGATCAGCAGGATCACGCCCACCGCCGACGCCGAGCCCCACCGGCTGCGGGTGAACGCCTCGCCATACATGAAGATCGCCGCCACTTCCGCCTTCCGCGCGGCGACACCGCCACCGCCGCCGGTCATCACCTGGACCAGCGTGAAGAAGTCGAGCGCCGCGATGGCGATGTAGATGAGCGCGGTCCGGATCGTCTCCCACATCAGCGGCAGCGTGATGTCCTTGAACTGCCGCCAGCGGTTGGCTCCATCCAGCACCGCCGCCTCATAGAACGAGGTTGGGATCGACTGCATGCTGGCGATGAAGATCACCATGTAGAAGCCAACGCTGGACCACACCGCGACCGCCGCGATCGCCCACAGGATGGTGGAGGGATCGCCAAGCCAGGCTCGCTCCAGCGAACTCAGCCCCACGATGTCCAGCGCGGAGTTCAGGATGCCGTAACTCGGGTTGTACACATAGGTGAACAGGATACCGACGATGACCGCGGATATGACCTGCGGGAAGAAGAACACGATCCGGTAGAATCCGGACCCCTTCACCTCCCCGCCCTTGCCGCCTCCAGTGAACAGCGACGCGAAGAGCAGCGCGATCGAGATCGTCACGATCGGCAGCACGATCAGCAGCTGCACGTTCCTGGTCAGGGCGTCCATGAAGCGCGAGTCTTCGAGCAGGCGGCGGTAGTTGTCCAGGCCCACCCACGGCATGTTCGCCGAGGTGCCCCGCCAGCTGGTCATGGAAATGTAGAAGGCACGCCCATAGGGGTACAGCACGAATACCGAGTACAGAATTAGCGCCGGCAACATGAAGGGAATGATGAGCCTGTATTTCCGATAGTACACCCGGCACTCCTGTGGTCGTCGCGTGATGGGCCCTGTCGTCCCACCGGCGCGGATATGCTCCCGCGTCACCGCCACCGCGTGGTCGACGCGTCACTCATCCAGGTTCCGCGAACGATCCTTATCTCAACCTGGCCGCCTGGCGCGCCCCACGCGCGTCCACCCCTGGCGGCCCGAAACCGGAAGCGAGATGGACGCGCCTATCAGCGCGCCCATCTCGTCTCGCGGCCGGCGGGCGATGTGCCCGTCGGCCTGGCGTTATGCCGCCGGCGTGGCCGCCGGAGCTGGCTGCTCGCGCGGGAACTTCTGGATCGAATCGTCTTCGCGAAGCTGGTCCGTCAGGTCCTGCAACGCCGAGACCATGTCCTCGACACCGGTCTGGCCAGTCAGCAGGGCGCCGAACTGGAACTTCGACTCTTCGTCGAGATCGGCGTAGCGGGCGTACAGCGCGGTGAAGGTGTTGCCGGCCGCCGCCGCGATGCCGTCCTGCGCCGACTTGAACGCCGTGCCCAGGTCCAGCCCTTCGGCCGAGCCCGTCACCACGGTCAGCGACTTGGTCAGTTCGGAGAAGGTCTTGCCGCCTTCCTTCGAGAAGAGCAGGCGGAGGTACTCCATGCCGCCGGCCGGGTTGGCGCCGGTCGGGACGATGAAGGTTTCACCAGCCGACACGCTCGCCGCCGTCTGCGGGTTCACGTCGCTGTCGTCGATGCCCGGGGAGGCATTGACCGTCATCATGAAGCCTTCCGGAATGACATCCTTCATCTCGTTCTCGAGCCAGGTGCCACACGGAATGAACGCGGCCTGCCCCTGCAGCCAGGCGGCCTGGGACTCGGTGTGGCTCAGCGCCTCGGTGCCGTCCATGATGAAGCCGTCATCGTAGAGACGCTTCATGATTTCCAGAACCTCGGCCACGGCCGGCTGCGTCCAGGCATCCTCTTCGAGGTTGTCCAGCTTCAGGATCGCTTCCCAGCCAGCGCGCTTGTACAGCACTTCGTTGAACACGGTGCGCATGTACTGCGGGTACTGGCCCTGGTAGGTCCACGGCGCGATGCCAGCATCCTTGATGGTCTGGCAAAGGGCGAACATGTCGTCCCACGTCGTCGGGTATTCCCACCCGTTCTCCTCGAACAGGGCGGCGTTATGCCAGATACCGTTCATGTTGTACACGTAGTTCAGCACGTGCTGGACGCCGTCGTACACGCCCTCGGCCTGGGTTCCCGCATCGAGCGAGTCGGCGAAGGTGACGCCCGGCTGACCGAAGGCCTCGGCCTCCATCAGCGGCGCGAGGTCGGTGAGCTGGCCTTCGGACACCAGGGTGGTGTTGTTGAAGTTGCCCGCGCCAGAGTTGTCCATCACGTCCGGCGGGTTGCCGTCGACGAACCGCGCCTGGTACTGCTCTTGAAGGCGCTGCGTGCCGGCGTAGGTGATTTCCGCGTTCGGGTACAGCGAGTTGTAGCGCTCGTTGTTGGCGATCGCGTAGTCGTCGCCGTAGCCACCCTTGAAGATCACCACGTCGAGCGGCGCTTCCGGGTCGACGCCAAGCGGGTTCTCAACGCCCTGCGCCGCCGCGGTCTGCGCCACCGAGGCCATCGCCACGGCCAGCGCCGGTCCGGAAATCCCCAACACGGTCGCCCGCTGGATCATCTGCCGGCGAGACATGCCCTTTTCCGCGACTTCGCGGAACAACGAATCGATTCGACGATTCATATCGCTAGACACCCGGATACCTCCTGAACATGGCGCCGCCCAATACGGGGCGGAACCTACTGCCTGCATCCGGCTCTCCCGGACGCTTCATCAAAGATGTGATGATTGGACCCAAGTGTACTCCCGGCCACGAGCGGTTGCGAAAATCCACGGGCGCCCCAGGCCGCGCATATCACCTGGCGCTCCTGAACCGCTCGCTTTATTAAGTGAAGGATTACCTTCCCAGACCGCGACCGAAATTACACGGTGAATGTCCCAAATCCAACCATGAACCGTCAAGTAGGATGGGACCGTCACGCCCTATTTCAATTCGTATCCGGAAACAGACCGCTTGGTCGCCGCGCCCAACCGTTGGGATTGGGCATGGGCTGGGACGGGTACCGGCTCTCGCCCGGCCCATCGAAAACAGGCGCTCCAGCACGCGGAACGCGGTGCCCTGCGCCTCTGCTCCCTCCCCGCCAATACGCACGAAACGCGGGTCGGCCGCCCACCTCCCGGCGTGGTCCGGACGGTGGTGTATAGTCTCCCCAAGTCACAACACCACACGATGGCCGTCGCTGGCCGCCACGCGAACCACATGGGAGGAAACTCGTATGGCACGTTCCCGTCTTCACGGCATTCTTGCCGTTCTCTTGATGTCGGCGCTGCTCATCGCGCCCGCCGCAAACGCCCAGTCCACCCGCCTCTCCATCGCCACCGGCGGAACCGGCGGGGTCTACTACCCCTACGGTGGCGCGCTCGCCAGCCTGCTTTCCAGCAACCTCGACGACACCGAGGTCACCGCCGAGGTCACATCGGCCTCCGTCGACAACATGTACCTGATCGACAGCGGCGACGCCGACCTCGCCTTCGTCCTCGGCGATACCGCCTGGGACGCCGTGCAGGGCAACGCGCCATTCGAACAGCCCGTCAACGGCGTCGCCCTCGCCACCCTCTACAACAACTACACCCACATCGTGGTGAACAGCGATTCCGGCATCAGTTCCGTCGCCGACCTCGCCGGCAAGCGCGTCTCCGTCGGGTCGCCCGGCAGCGGCACCGAGGTCATCGCGAACCGCATCCTCGAGGTGAGCGGCATCGACCCGGAATCCGGCATCGAGGTTGAACGCCTCGGCGCGGCCGAGTCGGCCGACGCCATGCGCGACGGTAACATCGACGCCTTCTTCTGGTCCGGCGGGCTCCCAACCGCCGCCGTCACCGATCTCGGCGCCACCCCCAATCTCTCCATCAGCATCCTCCCGCACGCCGATGTCGCGCCGCTCCTCCAGGAAGCCTACGGTGACTTCTACGGCACCGCCACCATTCCGGCAGAAACGTATCCCGGCCAGACCGAGGATGTCGAAGTGGTCGTCGTTCCCAACGTTCTCGTCGTGAATGGCGACATGGATGAGGAACTGGCCTACAACATCACCCGCGTCATGTTCGAGGGTCAGTCCGAACTCGCCGCGGCTCATCCGGCCGCGAACGAGCTGACGCTCGAAAACGCCGTCCAGAACTCGCCGATCGACTTCCATCCCGGCGCCATTCGTTACTACGAGGAGCAGGGCGTGACCATCGGCGGTGGCGACGAAGCCACGCCCGCCGGATAGCAGGGCACGAAACGGGGAGGCCGGCCAGGTCTCCCCGTTTCTCTTTCCCGGCACGCATCCGCCCGTGAAACGGTCGATCCCGCTGGCCGCCCGCGTCCTCGGCATCGTGCTGCTCGCCGGAGCCCTGCTGGTCCCCGTCACCATCGTCGAGGTGCGGCCCGATGACGGTCAACCCGTCGCCTGCCACCGCCTGGGGAGTGGGGAAACCATCGACGTGTCGTTCACCCATTCCATGTATGGCGGGCTCGTCACCGAGCACTGGCGGGCGGACGGCTCGACCCTGGTCCGCGTGCGCATGGTCACCGAAAACGCCGCCGCCGCCGAGTACTACGCCTGGGACGGTCGCATCCAGCCGGTCGCGGGCGGCTACGAAGTAACCGGAGCCGCCGTCCAGGCCACGGAACTCCGTGTGATGGTCGATGACATCGGAGACCACCAACTCCAGATCGGGTCGCGGTCGTGGCCGCTCGCCGGCCTCCTCGATACCCCGGTCCCTGTCGGCATCAGCGTCGAGCGGCGTCCTCTCGCCGCCTGGCTCGTCGATCGTTCCTGCTAGTCCCGGAGATCTCGTCGTATGAGGAACAACGACTCACCAACGCCGCCGGCCGATGGCGATCCCGCCGTCGCTCCACCAGAACCCGGCGTGGTCGACCTCGCGGAACCCTCGCCAGACGACACCCAGGAACTAATCGAAACGCTGGAAGCCGAAAGCCCGGTCCGCAAGCTCACTGGGGCCTGGGGGCTGGTCGCCACCGCCATCGCCGTCGGCATGTCGGTCTACGCGCTCTGGGCCACCCAGGAGACCTTCACCGCCCAGATTTACCGGACCGCGTTCCTGGGCGTGGCGCTCGTCCTCACCTTCCTGCTCTACCCCATGGTTCGAGGCTCCAAGCGGAGAGGACCGATTGCCTGGGTGATCGGCGGGGCATCGGTCGGCCTGGTCGATGTCGTCCTCATCGCCGCCAGCATCATCGTCACCGCCTACCCCATCCGCAACTTCGACGAATTCGTCTACCGCGCCGCGCGTCCGAACGAGACCGACACGATGATGGGCGCGATCTGCATTCTGCTCGTGCTGGAGGCCACCCGCCGCACGATTGGATGGATCCTGCCGATCGTCGCGGCCGGCGGGCTGGCCTACGCCTTCTGGGGCGATATCTTCCCCGGCAAGTGGGGACACCGGGGCTACGATCTCGATCGCGTGGTCGGCACGCTCTACATTTCGCTCGAAGGCATCTTCGGCACCGCCCTGGCCGTCGCCGCCACCTTCATCGTGCTGTTCACCATTTACGGCGCGGTGCTGGAGTTCTCGGGGGCGGGCAAGTTCTTCCTGGACTTCTCGTTCGCGGCCACCGGCAGCAAGGCGTCGGGCGCGGGACGCACCACCACCATCGCCGGGTTCCTGCTGGGCACCGTCTCCGGCAGCGGCGTGGCCACCACGGTCACGCTTGGCTCGGTGGCCTGGCCCATGCTGCGCCGCGCCGGGTACGACCGCGAATCAGGGGGCGCGGTGCTCTCGGCGGGCGGCATCGGCGCCATACTCTCGCCGCCCACGCTGGGGGCGGCCGCCTTCCTGATCGCCGAGTTTCTGCAAATTTCCTATCTCGACGTGCTCAAGATGGCGGTGGTGCCAACCATCCTCTATTACCTGTCGATCTTCCTGATGATCGAACTGGACGCCCGCAAGATGGGCACCAGCGCCGTCACCATCGAAACCGAACCGATCTGGGACCTGACCCGCAAATACTGGTATCACTTCACGTCGCTTATCGCCATCGTTGTCTTCATGGTCATGGGCTACACGCCAATCACCGCCGTGGTCTACGCCACGGCCCTCGCCTTCCTGCTCAGCTTCCTCCGGCGCGAAACCGCCATCACCCCCAGCCGCACGGTCAAGACCCTGCGCGCCGGATCGGTCAGCACCCTCTCCGTGGCCTCCACCTGCGCCACGGCGGGCATCATCGTTGGGGTCATGACGCTCACCGGGCTTGGCCTCAAGATGTCCGACCTCATCGTCGACCTCGCCAACGGCGATCTCTTCCTCACCGTGATCTTCACGGCGCTCGCGGTGTGGGTCCTTGGCCTGGCGGTTCCGGTCACCGCCTCGTACATCATCGCCGCCGCCATCACCGCGCCGGCCATGATCTCGCTGGGCGTGCCGGATGTGGCCGCCCACATGTTCATCTTCTACTACGCCGTGCTTTCCGAAGTATCGCCACCCACCGCGCTCGCCCCGTTCGCCGCCTCGGCCATTACGGGCGGCAACCCGTTCAAGACCATGATGGTCACCTGGAAGTACACGCTTCCCGCCTTCGTGGTGCCATTCATGTTCACGCTGGACACCCAGGATGGAACGGCGCTCCTTGGGCTTGGCCCAGCCTCGGATGTGATCCTCGCCACGCTCACCGGCTGCCTCGCCATCGTCGCCATGGTCGCCGGGGTTGGCGGCCTGATCATCCGGCCGGCGATCTGGCCGGAGCGGATCGTCCTGCTGGTCGCGGCTGGGCTCCTGTTCTACACCGGACACGTCCAGGACATCGCGGGGTTCATCCTGTTCCTGGTCGTGATCGGGTTCCACCTGGTTCGCATCCGCTCCAACCCAACCAGCGGCGACGGTCCGTCTCCCAGCCCGGAGCCGGTCACCTGATCGAGCGCACGATCACGCCACACAAACCGCTCCCCACCACGCTCAGGCCATGCATAATGTCATGACCCATCAGGCGTACCCTGGGACTCTTCGATCGCCGTCTGGGTCCATCAGGATGATTCGATGCCAAGCATTCGCGTGGCTGTCTACAGCAGTATTCCGTTTCCCATCGGGCTGGTTCGGACGTGCCTGACCGACTTCCACGAAGGGCAACCCCGGCTCTTGCCACCCGAGATCAGCGACTATGCCGTTCTCCAGGGCGGCATCGGTGAGGGCACGGTGGTGACCTGCGTGATGACCATCCGCAACCGCGTCCGCCACTTCTCGTTCCGCGTCTCCGAACCCATCACCTACAAGACCATCACCGCCTATGACCACGATTCGCGCCTCACGCTTTCCTGGCACATGCGGGCCGAGGGCGAATCCACCGAGGTTCAGATCGAGGCCTACTGGACCGAACCAGACTCCAGGTTCGATTTCCTCATCACCCTCTGGGCGCAGTACAAGGTTCGCCGTTACCTCAACCACATGCTCAGGCGGATACCCAAGGTCATCGAGGAAAACGGCTACGAGAACGTGCCGCTCTGAGTGCGCCGCGCGAAACCTGAGTGGACGCAAGCACTCCAGGTCAACGCGCGCCCGGTATCCTCTGTCAGCCGACCGCCCCATTCACCCCGCCATCAACGTCCCCAGCAGCGCGCCATGATCGGCGATGAGGGCGGGAACCCGGTGGTCCAGCGGCGACCAGTACAGTTCGAATCGCACCCGTCCGCCTGGCTCGTCGTCCGGAAACTCCTCCCAGTGCTCCCAGCGATCCGCCGTCTCGTCCCCGCACTCCAGGTGGACGAAGTGGCGCAGATGGATCTCGTTCCGCCCAAACGGCCGAACGTCGAACTCGATCGTCCCCAGCACGCGCGCCACCGTCAGGTCACGCAGCCCGGTTTCCTCGGACGCCTCCCGGAGGGCCGCCTCCAGCACCGGCTCGCCAGGCGTCATCGTTCCGGCTGGAACCTGAATCCCAGCCTCTGGATGATTGGGGTGCGCCAGCAGGAGGATATCGCGCTCGCTCCCCGCTCCCCGCGTGATGTAGGCGAACGCCTTCTGTTTGTACGCGGGTGCGTCGTCCATGCCGTGCCATCTCCTCCCGAAACGCCAAACACGCTATGGTACGCCTCAGGCAAACCAACCGCGCAACCCCGGGAGCACCCATGACCACTCCATCGCTGATCGAACACCGCGACATCGCCTACGGTACCGGCGGCGGCCGCGAACTCCACCTGGACATCCTCCGTCCCGACGCGCCCGCCACACCAGCGCGCCCGGCGGTGCTGTGGGTGCATGGTGGGGGCTGGGCCGCTGGCGAACGCCAGCCATCCCCGTCCGACCTGCTCGCCACGCGCGGCTTCATCACCGCCACCATGAGCTACCGTTTCAGCGACGAAGCGATCTTCCCGGCGCAAATCCACGACGTGAAGGCCGCCATCCGCTTCCTGCGCGCCAACGCCACCGAGTACGGCATCGACCCGGAGCGGATTGGGATTTGGGGTGCCTCGGCGGGGGGACACCTCGCCGCGCTCGCCGCCGTCTCCGAAGGCATCCCCCAGCTTGAAGGCGAAGGTGGCAATCCGAACGAGTCCGCCGCCGTTCAGGCCGCCGTGCCACTCTGCCCGCCCACCGACTTCCTGGCCGACTGGCAATCCCAGACGGACTTTCCGCCTCATCCCGAGGTCGAGCACCTGATCCCCACCCTGCTCGGCGGGGACGATCTCAACGATCCGGTCATCGCCGAGCGGGCCCGTCTCGCAAGCCCCCTGCAACTGGTCCACGCGGATGTCCCGCCGGTGCTGGTGGTCCACGGAACGCTCGACGACCTCGTGCCCGTCCTGCAGGGTCGCACCTTCGTCGAAACCCTGCTCGAGCACGACATCGACGCGTCCCTGCTGGAACTCCCCAACGACGACCACGGGCTGCAATCCGTCTTCGAGGCCACACCGGAGGATGTGACCTCGGCCGCGACCGAGATCATCAACTTCTTTGAACGAACGCTGGGTTCACCACCGGCCTGACCCCGCCCGCTGGAACAGGCCACGAACACAAAGAGCCGGTCACGCGACGTTGCGTGACCGGCTCTTTGAAGGATGGGTGTCTACAGGATCCAGATGATGAGGATGATAATGATGATCAGGAGCAATGCTCCACCACCAATGTACATAAACCCTCCGTTCCCGTTGTCGCCAAATCGCGAGTGTCGAAGGCTACCAGCCGCGAACCCCATTCGCCATGCGAAAACGTCACTATGCATTCGATGCATGTACAGGTCTCGCGAGTCTGGTTCACGACACCTTCACGCACGGAATCCGCCGGAATCCCGGCCCATTTCCTATCCCGGCCGCCCACGATCCGGTAGCATTCACGCACTGACAGCCATTCCCCACGAGGAGCGCCGCCAATGACCACCAACTTCCAGAGCCCCGCCATCGAGACCTTCTGGAACAACCTCCGCCATTCCCTCGACCGCATCGAGGAGGTCTACGCCAGTTGCAGCCTCGACCAGCTCAACTGGCGCCCGCCCGCCCCGGAAACCAACTCCATCCACGTCCTCGCGGTCCACTCTCTCGGCCATTTGCGGCAGGGTATCGTGGGCGTGCTCGGCGAAGGCTCCCAGGAACGCGACCGCGACGCCGAATTCCGCGCCGTCGCCACCACCGCCAACGCGCCCATCCCCGACTGGGCGGAAACCCACCAGCTCATGGAAACGACCCTGGCCCGCCTGAGCCCGGATGTCCTCGACCGCGTGTACGAGCCAATCAACCGCGCCCCGATGACCGGACTCGCGCTCATGATGCTGATGACCCGCCACACCGCCCTCCACGAGGGGCATGCCGAACTCACCCGCGACCTGGCGAAGGCGGCGGGCGTGAGTTGACGGGCGCCATCTGCCATCGATATGCCCGAAACAACGTCGTCAGGCCGTGCCCAGCAAGACAGGTGGGATCATTCAGTCAGCCACGTCTCAGCTAATGCGTTCCTCCTGGGGTGGGGCTACGCCGCCAAGGACTTCGTCCGGAGACTCATCGCTTCGCTCTGAGTGACGATTGCGGAGGAGAAAGGTGAACCGTGTGCGCTGGTCCGGCGAAGTCCAGGTCTCAGGCGGATTAAATACCGAGCGGGTCGCTGCTTGGAAGCGACCCGCTCCGGTGGGTGGGGGGAGGAGAGAGTTGGACTCGGGAGATGCGGCGCTTGGAACCGCATCGCTTGCCTGTCCACTTACGAGAATAGGGCGGGAGGCTGACGCCTCCCTGAGCCGTTCCTGAAGATTTCCTTAAGCAATTGACAGGCACGAAAATAGGGCCATCATCAGCAAAACATCAGCTTTCCTCGAAAGGATGAACCTCTCATGAAGCGCTTCCATCACATCGGACTTCCCGCGGCGGACCAGGACACACCCATTCCCGGCGAAACCTGGGTCGAGGGCGGCAAACTCTGGCTCACCAACCCGAAGAACCACCCCCAGCGCGTGGAATGGCTCCGCTACGGGCCCGGCAACACCACCGATCCCAACGCGTTCGAATCCGGCCACATCTGCTACGAGGTCGACGACATCCACGCCGCCGTCGAAGGCAAGACCATCGTGCGCGAGATTGGCGAGATGGGGGAGCCGCCATTCGCCCTCGCCGCCTTCACCGAGGAAGATGGCATTCGAGTCGAATACATCCAGCTTTACCCGGGCCGCGAATGGTTCGACGATCCCATTCCGTCCCAAGGCTGAACAGAAAGGACCGTCCCCATGGCCGACCGTCTCGCCGTTTCCACCAACAGTTACCACTCATATACCCACGAGCAAGCGCTCGCCGGAATCGCCGCCGCCGGGTTCACTAGCGTCGAGCTTTCCTCCGTGCCTGGCTGGACCGAGCACGTCCTCCGCGACTCCACCGATGACGATCTCGCGCGGGTCGCCGAGTTGCTACGGCAGCATGGCCTGGACGCCATCAGTCTCAGTGGCCACTCCGACCTCGCCAGCGACGCCGGCATCGAGGAGTTCCGCAAGTCCCTCACGATCGCTCACAAGCTGGGGATCCGCTACGTGACCACCAGCACCGGCGGGCACGACGCCTCGTCCGAAGGCACGGTGGAGGAACAGCGCGTCGCCTTCCTCAACCGCATCCGCCCGCTCGCCGACGAGGCTGCCGCCAACGGTATCCAGATCTGCCTCGAAACCCATGGCGGGGTCTCCGCCACCGGCGCCATGGCCGCCGAACTCGTCCAGGAGATCGACCGGCCCAACGTCGGCATCAACTACGACACGGCCAACGTGATCTTCTATGGAAAGGTCCGCCCCGAAACCGACATCAAGGCGGCCGCGCCGTTCATCAACCACCTGCATATCAAGGACCAGATTGGTGGACCGGGCGTCTGGAACTTTCCCCAGATCGGCACCGGCGAAATCGACTTCGTCCCCATCTTCGCCGCGCTGGACGAGGTTGGGTTCACCGGGCCCTGCTCCATCGAAATGGAGTTCCAGGGCGAACCCTGGCCACCGCTGAGCGAGGTTGAAACCGCCCTCCGCAACTCGAGAGAGTTCCTCCGCCAGTTCATCCCCGTCCAGGAACTGCCGTAACATAGGTCCAGCTACGGAACGTGACGTACCGGCGGGGCACGTGCCCCGCCCAATCCCGGACAGGACCCGCATGAGCAAGACACGCATCGCCGTTCTCGGCGCCGGATTCATGGGTGGCACCCACGCCCGCGCCTACAGCGCCCGCGGCGACGTCGAGATCGCCGCCATCTACGCCAAGGGCAACGGCCGCGCCAACGATCTCGCGGCAGAACTCGGCACCACGGCCACCACCGACCTTGACAGCATCCTCCGGGATGAGTCCATCGAAGCCGTGGACATCTGCCTGCCCACCCCGGCGCATCGCGCCGCGACCGAAGCCGCGCTGGACGCCGGGAAGCACGTCCTGCTCGAAAAGCCGCTCGCCCTCTCGATCGAGGACGGCGAAGCGCTCGTCAGCGCCGCCCGGCAAACCGACCGCGTCTTCATGGTCGCCCACGTTCTCCGTTTCTGGCCGGAGTACGTCGATCTGAAGCGGGTCATCGACTCCGGCGAACTTGGCAAACCCCTCGCGGGCATCACCGCGCGCCGCCAGCCGTTTCCCGCCTGGTCGAAGCTCTTCAAGGACTCCAGCCAGACGGGCGGCGCGATCTACGACATGCTCGTTCACGACTTCGACGCCCTGAACTGGATTCTCGGCACGCCCACCACGGTCACCGCCCGGGGCCTTTACAACGAGCGCTCCGCCGGGTACGACCACGGTCAGGTCCTCATCGGCTACGAGCACGGTACCGGAACGGCCGAGGGCGGCATGATGCAGCCCGAGAGCTACCCGTTCACCTCCCGCATCGAAATCCTCTGCGAGAACGGCGCCATCGAGTACCACTTCCAGGCGGGGGGCCGCTCGTTCGAGGTCGGCGAGCCCACCAACCGGCTCACGGTCTATCGCGCCGAGGGCGATCCCGAACTGATCAGCGTCGAGCAAACCGATGCCTACGCCAACGAAACCGGCTACTTCATCGACTGCATTCGAGGCGGCCAGCCCGCGACCCGCGCCACGCCAGCCGATGCCCAGCTTGCCCTCCGGGTGGGCCTCGCCGCCCGGGAATCCGCCGAAACCGGCCAGACCAAAGCGCTGGCCTGATAGAGGCCGGCGCTATAATCGCCACAGACGCCGTAGCGAAGTCCCAGGGGGTCCCCGGTCGTGAGCGCCCAACATCCGCCATCCGAACCTGATCTGGATCCAGGAGTCGTTCGCCTCCGGCAACGGCTCCGCGCGCTCCGTGGCCGATACCCTGGCCTGGCCGTCACCACCGAACTGACCCACATCCACGACGAGCAGGTGGTCATCCGCGCGACGATCACCTTCTCCGATGGCGGCTCCATCACCGCCTACGCCGCCGAACCCACCGACGCCGGATTGCTCGACACCGCCATCGAACTGGCCGAACAACGCGCGCTGGCCCGCGCCCTCGACCTGCTTGGCGTTGGCGATACATCCAGCCTCACCCGGCGCGAATCCGCCCAGTCCGACATCCCCGCCGCGCGAGAGGCGGCTCCACCGACCGAGCCGCTGCCTGCCCGCCCGGAATCGCCACGTTTCCCCACGGAATCACCAGCCCGCCCGGACGAGGACAGCACGCCGCCGATCGTCGAAGCGCTCCGCCGCGGCACCGTTCGCCGCCAGCAACCGGTCGAACCCGAGCCGGAACCGGCCCCTGTCCGGACCGAACCCGAACACCCGGAACCCGCTCGACCCGAGTCCACGCGCCAGGAACCGCCACGGCGGGAGACACCTCGCCCCGAGCCACAGGTAGCCTCCGCGCCCGAGGCCACCGACTCCGAACCGGACATGGCCGACTACAACTGGACCCACTTCTGGCGATGGGCCCGCGCCAACGACCTTTCCACCAAGGGACAGGTCGAACAGCGCATCAATCGCCCGATCGACGGCCTCACCCCACTGGAAGTCCGCCAGCTGCTTCACGACGCCGGCATCCCACTGTAGGCCACGCTCCGCTTCGCCAACTCGTGGTTAAGCTGGCCTGACGACCGCCCGTCTGGATTCGACGGGTGATTTCCCCGCGCCGCCACCCCACGCTGCTTCGTGCAAGCCTCGTACGGCCACCCCTATCGGAACGATTGCACTGTTCGTACACGAATAGCGTGACAGCCGCCAGCCAAATCGTGGCGCCGGCCTAACCATTTCCGTGACTATCGCGACCGTACACTTAACAAACACTCATCCTATTCCGCCATCTCCCTATGGTGGAGTTGTCTCACGACGCATTTCCCGAACAGAACGGTGCCCAATTGGCACTGAACGTACTCTTGTTGAAGTTGCAGCCCCACGCTAGTCTTAATCTCAGTGCTGAAAACCGGTCAACCCCGCGTTGAACCCGCCCGGCGTCAGCCAGGACATCTCACCCGCGAGATGTCCGCCTCCAGCCACCCGCAGGCTGGTACGACCGCTAACCGGTCCAGCCTCGCGGGGTTGGATCGGTTAGCCAGGTCGGCGGCCGGAGTCCTCGTCAAACACTCGCCCGGGGAGAGAGTGTCGCAATGACTTCACACCGCACAATTGGCGCGACTACCGCCAATGCGCACTCACAACGAAAACGAACCCGTGGCGGCCGTCTCATCGTGCTAGCCGCCCTGTCACTCCTGCTCAACCTCGTCGCTGGCGGCACCGCCTTCGCCCAGGACGAGGGCACGCCCGCGCCGACGCCCGATGCCGACGCGAATCGGCTTGAGCTTGAGTTCGAGGAACTGAACGACTCAGGGCTCTCGGGCACGGCCACCCTCTACGAAGCAGGCGACCAAACCATCGTCGAACTCGAACTCGAAGGGACCGGCGACGAGCATCCCGCTCACATCCATGAAGGCACCTGCGACGATATCCAGCCGGAATCGGCCTACAGCCTCGAAAACGTCGGCCGCGAAGGCACCAGCGTTTCCCTGGTGGATGTCTCCCTCTCCGAACTGCTCGAAGACGACTTCGTGATCGACCTGCACCTCGCCCCGAACCAGCTTGGCCTGCTCATCGCCTGCGCCGAAATCGATGGCACCCCAGTCAACGCCGAAGGCACGCCGGTCGATATCGGCGGTCCAACCGAGCCGACAGAGGAACCAACCGAGGAAGCAACGGAAGAGCCGACAGAGGTAGCCACCGAACAGCCGACCGAGGAAGCGACATCGGAACCGACGACCGAGGAAGCGACATCGGAACCGACGACCGAGGAAGCGACATCGGAACCGACGACCGAGCCGACCGAGGCCGCCACGGAAGAAGCAACCCAGGAACCCACCGAGGAGCCGTCGCCCACACCCACGCCCACCGAAGATCCCGGTGACGGCACCGGCGGAAACACCACCGAGATCACCCCAGCCGGCGACGGCACCGATGGCGGCAAGGGCATTCCGCTCACGCCAACGCCTTCGCCAGTCGCGGTCGGTGGCGGCACCACCGACTCGGGTGACGGCACCTCGGGCGACAAGCTCGGCGCGGGAAGCGGCAAGGGCGTACCCGTCACCACCACATCCAGCCTTCCCGCGTCCACCGGCTCCGGCGACAGCCTGCTTCTTCCGACCACGCCCATGGGCGCGGCGGCCTGGGCCACCGCTTCCTTCTCGCTCATCCTCTTCGGCAGCGGCCTCCATATCCGCCGCGCCGTTCGCAAACAGGCAACAGGCCGCTGGCCAAGAATCGGCCTGTAACACCATTCGACAACACCAAGGGGGAATCGAAAGGGGACGTGGACCAGGTTCACGTCCCCTTTCGGCGTCCATTGCCATCCGCTACGGCTATGATTGAACGGACACCCGCCGGGCAATACGTTCCGGCGAGGACCGGACCACCATTGAACCCGCCGGAGGAATGCATGCTCCTGTTGTTGGTACGTCATGGCCAGTCGCTGGGGAATATCGAGGCCCGCATCCAGGGGGCCGACGATCCCCTCACCGATTTCGGCCGCGCCCAGGCCGCCGCCGCCGCCCGCGCCCTGTCCGAACGAGCCGATGTCACCCATCTCTACGCCAGCCCGCTGGACCGCGCCATGGAAACCGCCGGCATCATTGGCCGTTCCGTGAACCTCGAGCCAACCCCCATCGCCGGGCTCGCCGAAATCAACGCCGGCCGCGCCGCTGGGCTCTTGTGGGAAGACTGGCGACTCCAGAACCCCGGGCTCGCCGAGATCATGGCCGACCCCGCCCGCGGCATCATGGAGGGCTGGGAAGGCGGCGAGAACGGCCAGCAATTCGGCGATCGCGTCATCGCCGCCTATACGGAGATCGTCACCCGCCACGTTGGGTCCAACGATGTCGTGGTCGCGGTGGGCCACGGTGGGTCGCTCGCCTGGATCGCCGCCAAGGCCCATGGCGATCCACTCGACGTCTGGCCCGGACGCCGCGCCGGCTTCCTCAACTGCTCCATCTCCGAACTCCACATCGACGATACGGGACATGGCGTTCCCGGCGCCTGGAACCAGGTCGACCACCTCGCGGACCTTTCCCGGACCTGATCGGCGGGTGGTGTAACCTTTTCAAAGGGGATGGGCCCCATCGTTACCGCATCGGGAATTCGGACCATGGAAGCGCCACACGACCAATCCAGCCAGTCAGGCCTGCCCGGACATACCGTCCGGATCCTCGCCGTTTCCGATGAAGTCGACCAGCGCATCTATTCCACCTCTCTCCGCGAACGCATGCGGGATGTCGACCTCATCATCGGCTGCGGCGATGTACCAGCCTCCTACCTCGAATTCCTCGTCGATTCGCTTAACCGTCCCGTCTACTACGTGCTCGGCAATCACGCCGAGGAGGTCACCCGCCTTGGCGAACGGGGCGTGCCGAAACTCCCCGAGGGCTGCATCGACCTCGGCGGCAAGGTCATGCGCGATCCCAGCTTCGGCCTCATCATGGCCGGTCTTCCCGGGTCGCCGCGGTACTCCGAGCACGAACCCGTCCAGTACACCGAGTTCCAGATGAACCTGATGATGTTCAAGATGCTCCCCAAACTCCTCTGGAATCGCATCCGTCACGGCCGCGCCCTCGACCTGCTGGTCACCCATTCGCCCCCACGCGATGTCAACGACCGGGAGGACTTCGCCCACCGGGGATTCGTGGCCATGCGCAAGTTCCTCATGCGCTTCGCCCCCGAATACCAGTTGCACGGCCACATCCATCTCTACGACCGTTCCATCCCAAACACCACCCGGTTCCACGACACCGAGGTCATCAACGTCTATCCGTACCAGCGGCTCGACCTCACCTTCAGCCATCTCGAACCACCCCCCGATCCCAACGCCTCCTCGTCCAGTGGTCAGGAGTCACGGCCATGATGGAAGATCGCGTTCGTTCCGATTTCGAGCGTGCCCGCCAGAAGGCGGCTATCCACGACCTCCTCGCGGCGGTCAATCGCCGCCCCAACGACCTGCTGCCGTTCCACGAATTCCGCCGCCGCCTCTCGCCCGAGGGCGAAAGCTATCGCGGCCACCAAACCGTGCCCGTCACCCAGATCGTCGGGAGCATGGACCGCTACGAGGACTTCGATCGCACGTTTCTGCCCCGCAAGAAGAACACCCGCGGGCGCTGGACCAATGTCGACCGCGCCTTCTACGAGGATGTGCGCCTGCCGCCGATCCAGCTGTACAAGGTTGGCGACATCTACTTCGTCAAGGATGGCAACCATCGCGTCTCGGTCGCCCGTGAGCGCGGCGTGGAGTTCATCGACGCCGAGGTCATCGAGGGGCATGTCCGCGTCCCGCTTTCACCCAACATGTCGGTCACCGAACTCCTGCTCCAGGCCGAGTACGCGGAATTCCTCCGCAAAACCGATCTCGACCGCCTGCAGCCCGACCACGACCTGCGGCCCACCGCGCTCGGTCGCTACGATGTGATCTGGGACCACATTCGCGCCCACCAGGATTGGCTCACCTCGATCTGGCACCGCGAAGCCACCGTTCACGAAGCGGTCAACGATTGGTACACCTTCATCTACCTGCCGATCATCCAGGTCGTGCGAGACCGCAACGTGCTCGAGGAGTTCCCCAACCTCACGGAAACCGATCTCTACCTGTGGGTCATGGACCATCGCGGCGCCCTTGGCGAGCGCGAGGGACATGACGTTGGCCCGGTCGAATCGGCGCAGGACTACGCCGAACTCATGACCCAGCCCCACAACGTCAGCGACCGGGTGCTGGGGTTCCTTGGCGTCGAAAGCCGCTCGCCCGACGCCGAGGAGGAAGTCAGGCGCCGTCGCCGGAAGTTCCGTCGCTGGCCGCGTGCCCGCGGTCGCTAACCATCAATCGCCTGTCAGGAGACCCATTCACGCATGTCCGAATCATCACCCACCCACTGGATCGTCGTCAGCTCGGTCGATAACTGGCAACGCACGAAGGACCTTGGATTCACGATTCAAGGCCTGAAGAGCCGGCAGCGCAAGAAGGCCGAGCAGATGAAGCCCGGCGACCGGATCGTGGCCTATGTCACCGGCCTGAAGGCCTTCGCCGGGGTTCTGACGATCACCTCGGAATATTTCGAGAGCGACGAGAAGATCTGGGAGAGCGGCAACAAGAAGCGCGCCGGTGAGGATTACCCGTTCCGCGTGCACATCGAGAAGGACCTGTGGCTGGAGGACGATGCGTTCGTCTCGGCCGAGCCGCTGGCCCGACAGATGGAATACGCGAGCAAGTGGCCCGCCGAGCACTGGACGCTCGCCTTCCAGGGCAACGTCCACCTGATCCCCCAGGGCGACTACGACCTCATCCGCGCCGCCCTCGAATCAGCCGCTTCCTGACAGGTAGGGGACCTACAGACTCGCTGGCGCGGGCCGTAGGTCCCTACAATCCGCCTGTGTTGGTCGGAGTCACACCAGGCCAAGCCGCTCGGCGATCTCCACCGCCGCCTCGTCCGGCCCTCGTTCCCCCACCTCGATCACCAGATCTCCCACACCAGCCCGCTCCATGATCCCCTGCAACTCCGGAGCGCGGTTCCGATGCCATTCCAGCGATTCCCCGCTTTCACGGCCCGCCAGCCGGTGGTGAATCAGATTCATCGGCACATTCAGACGCGCCACCGTGACCGTCGAGCCCGGCATCAACTCCTTGTACAGCGCCACCTGGGCCGGATCCTCCACCACATCAGCCAGGATCACCGCCCGCGCCCCCGCCTCGACGAGGTTCGGCCAGATCGAGGCCAGGTTGCGGAAGCCCAGCCCTGAGCTGAACCGGTCTCCCTGCACCGCCGGATGCAGCCACCGCAGGGCGTCCATGTCCACCATCGCGTTGCGCACCCCGCGTTCGGCCAGCACCTCGCATAGCGCCTGCGCCACGGTTGTCTTGCCGGCGCCGGTCGGCCCGGTCACGACCACGGCGGGAATGTCACGTTCTCGCCTGGATTCCACGCTCGATTCCTTCCTGTCGGGTCAATATCCGATACAATTGGTCGGACATGATCGCTTCACGGGTCATGACCGTGTTCCCGCCACCCAGTTTCGTCACGGAGTATCCATGGCCACCCAGGCGCCCCAGCAACCAAAGGTCCAGTTCTGCTCGGTCATCTCCGCCGAAAGCGGCGAAAGCACCTTCGGGTCAGCCTGGCATACGAAGCGCTATATCCTGGTCGAAATTCCCCTGCCTTGGAAATACAGCGTGCTCGAAAGCCCGAATGTCCCCGCTGGACTGCATGACCAGGTCAACGAACTCTACGCCCAGGGGATCTATCCGGCCTTGATCGGGTTCGACTCCGACGACGCCTGGTCGGTGGAAGGCCACACCCGCGTCATCGACTACCATCTCCCACATTCTGGCCCGATTACAGGGTACGAGCAGCGCGAATACCTCTTCCCCACCGATCGCCTGGCGGAACTCGCTGGTCCGTTTCTGCGCGACGAGCATGGCGCGTCGCTCGATGCGTACCTGGTCGACCCCGTTCCCGGCCAGCGAGACGTGTTCGTCTGCACCCACGGCGCCATCGATGCCTGCTGCGCCAAGTTCGGCTATCCGATTTACAAGGTTGCCCGCCTTATGGCCGACAACCCCGATCACAATCTCCGTGCCTGGCGCTGCACCCACTTTGGCGGCCACCGGTTCGCCCCCACCATGGTGGAACTGCCAGCCGGCCGCTACTGGGGCCATCTCGAAATCAGGGACCTCGGCCCCATCATTCGCCACGAAGCCAGCCTGGAGACCATCCGCGCGCGATACAGGGGTTGGGCGGCCCTCCCCTATGGAGCGGCCCAGGTCGCCGAATGCGAACTCTTCGCCCGCGCCGGCTGGGACTGGACCAACGCCGCGATCACACCTGGCGAGGCGCCGCCGTTCGACTGGGACGCCCCCATCGCCGGGCCGCAGGTCATGTCCTTCGAGGTCGCCCACGAGAGCCTCGGCGTTGAGGGTTCCATCGAGGTCACCGTCACGCCCAACGGCAGCATTCGCACCACTGGCAGATCTGGAACGGAGATCGACTGGATGGACGCCCAGCAGTTCACCTGCGACGTGCGCGCCGAAGGCACCGCCGGCGCCTTGCTCCAACCGGAAGCCACGCCGGCGCGCTGATCCACGGAACCCAACAAAAAACGGGCTGGATCGCCATGATCCAGCCCATTTCGTTGACGTCTCGTTCTACAGTTCGTGACCGCCCCGAGCTGGGCCACGACGCACGCTTTCGGGCGGAACGTTCCAGCCGAAGTGCTCCGTCTCGTCGCCCTTGATCGACAGGAACGCCGACTGCGTCTCCGGATACACCGACATCACCGCTTCGAACGGAATCCAGAGCTCGTCGCTCGCGCCGTGCATGCCCTTGGCGTAGAAGAATCCGGCGAACCGCTTGCCGAAGTCCGAGCTACCCGGCAGCACGCCGAGCACTTCAGCCAGCGCGCCGCTCTGGGCATACAACGTGAAGCCCGGCTCGATGTCGGAAACGGTGCCCGGCGCGCCCGTGCGCGCCCGCGCCGAAACCGGCGGCAGCGGATCGGAGAAGAACGGCTGGCTGCCAATCACCACAGGCTTTTCAAGCGGGCCGGTCGTGCCCTTCGGCCGCGTGGCCAGGAACCCCGCCCCGCCGATGATCACCAGGGCCAGCGCAAGCGCTCCCCACAACTCCGGCCGGTCCAGCCGGTCCTTGGTGTCGCCTGGCTGGAACAACTCCAGCAGCGTCTCGCCAATCAGGGCGAAGCCACCCACCACCACAAGCGTGACGATCACCGGCATCACGAATGGATCGATGAGTCGCTGTCGAAATTGTTCCATACTGGTCCTCGTTTACTCCCCAATACCAACCTGCAGTACGTCTAGTTTCCGCTCCACGGCCACAAATGTCCACCCGGGATACCGGCGCCGTGACGGCATAACAACCGGTGATGCACTATCTGTCCTGGAACCGCTCGCCGCCATCTCCATCGTCCAGGGTCACGATCATTGGGTCCTCCCGCCACTCTGCCCGCAGCAACGCCTCACGCTGGCGCCGCACCCGCATCATGCGCCACCGGAACAGGAGCGGACCGCTTATCGCGGCCACCGGAATCGCAATCCAGTACCAGGTGGTGATCATGATCATCGCCAGATCCTCACCCGACCCCGCCGCCACGTACCAGATGATGGCCATCGTGGCGATCTTGAACCAGAACAGCGTCCAGAGGAAGCCCCACACGGCATGGCGGGCGTCCTCCTCCTCCTTGCGCTCGCGCTCCAGCCGGCGCAGCACTTTCTCATCGAACGACGCGGGTGAGCCTGGTGTGGACGGAATGGGAATCGCCATGGTCGCCTCGATTCGTGTCAGTACCCACTCATCCTACGGGATGCTGTCCACCCCCCACCGGTCACCTCGCCTACAACTCCCGAGGAACGGTGTGCGGGGTCACCGCGTCACCTTGGGCGGCCCTGGCCAACCGCCGCCGCTGGTTCTCCTGGCGCAGGCGGTCGTGATCGGCACGCTCCTCGCGATTGGCCCACCGCATGAAGATCACGGTGATCATGATGAGGAACAGCGAGTTCATGCCAACCCACATGATCAAACCCGCCATCTCCTGGTCGGTCTTCAGGTCGATCCCCCACGGTCGCACCGACGCCTGTTCGTAATGCGGGTAGAGGCCAGGGCCCGCGTAGGTGATCAACGCCCCCACGATACCGGCGGGAATTGTCTGCGCGAAGAGGTACAGGCACTTCATCGGCGGGGAGAGTTGCGGCGATTCCGGAACCGGGCTCATCAGGGGCCAGTAGAAGAGGAATCCCGCCACCAGGAAGAACGCGTGCTGCAGGGTATGGACCAGTTCGTTGTTCAGCGTCTCGTCGTACAGCACCGGCACGTGCCAGAGCCCCATGATGAGCGACACGATGAGGAACGATGGCAAGGCGCGCGGCACCCACGTCAGCAACCAGCGAACCCGTGGCCTGTCCACCAGTGGCTGGTAAACCCACGCCGGGATTCCCTTCAGCCAGCACGGCACCACCGCGAACATCAGCAACAGGTGCTGCACCATGTGCACGGAAACGAAGAAATAGTGCGACCAGTCGTCGATCGGTGGCCCCAGCGCGATCAACATCAGAATCGAGCCGAGCAGGAACCAGCGGACCTGGCCCTGGGTCACGGGCCGGTTTTCCGACCCCGGTCGCCGCCGGTTGAGCGGGCCAACCCAGGCCAGGTACAACCCCGTGATGACGAACACGCCGAGCGCGATGCGTGGATCGAGGATCCAGTGGCTAAAGGTCGGGCCCGAGGGCTCGGGTCCCCCTACGTGAAGGAGTGGGAGTGGAAGTTGAGGGAACATGGAAGGTTGGACCTGACCGGAAAAAGGAAAACGGGCCCGCTACGATGCGAGCCCGTGTGCGGGAGTGATGGGCCGTGTGAGGTCGCGATTCCGGGCGGCCATGCTGGCCGCCACCGGGTCGCTAGAACACGTTGCTGACGAACTCGGCCACCTGGTGCGAACGCATCATCACCCAGGTTCCGATGAAGATCGCAAGCGCAAACCCCATGCCGAGGATGAAAATCCAGGTCAGGCGCCTGTCGTCGAACTTCAGGTGCATGAAGTACCCGACCACGAAGACGAACTTGACGGTCGAGAGCGCGATCAGGGCGGGGACGAGGATCCCCTCCAGCGCCTCGACGTAGTAGATCGCCACTTCGATGATGGTGATGATCGCCAGCAGGATCGCGATCTTGATGTATTGCATCTCATTTGGATGCGCGTGCTGCTCATCGTCCGCGCCATGCGGACTGCTGTTCATGGATGTCGATACTGAGGCCATCGCGAATCTCCCGTCGCGTCTGCCGGCATTCCCGGCCCGCCAGGCCAGTGCCCGGCACGTTCGTTAGAAGAGCCCGGCCACGCCGGACACCAACTCCCTGCCGAACCCGAGGACACCCGAGGCATGCTCTTCGCCATGCTCGCCCATGTCCTTGTACGGAATCAGGTAGACCAGGGTGAAAATCACGATCCAGACGATGTCCACGAAGTGCCAGTACAGGCCGGCGATTTCGAGGTCCAGGGAATCTTCCTGCTTAAGGCCACCGCGAAGGGACACGAACAGCAGCGTCAGCAGCCAGACCACGCCAATCGACACGTGCAGGCCGTGGAAGCCGGTGAGCGTGAAGAAGGTAGTGCCGAACATGTTGGTGGTGAGGCCAAGGCCTTCGTGATAGAACTCGGTGAACTCGAAGTACTGTCCACCAAGGAAGATCGTGCCCAGGGCCGCCGTCGCGAAGAGCCACACGCGCGAGGCGCGGAGGTCGCCGCGCTGCAGGCCAGCCAGCGCCAGCACCATGGTCAGCGAACTCATCAGCAGCACGAACGCCGACACCGAAGTGAACGGGATGTCGATGAGTTGCGACGGATATGGCCCGACGCCCACGTCTTCCGCCCGACCGCGGTAGATCATGTAGGTGGCGATCAGCGCGCCGAAGAACATGCAGTCCGATGCCAGGAACAACCACATCAGCAGTTTGCGGTGGTTGATCCCGGTGGAGGTTGGGGGATGTGCCCCGTGCCCATGACCCGCATCATGCCCCGCCTCGGCGGCATGTGTTTGGGTTGCGTCCAATACCTGTGCCATTTTCTCCCCTTTACCCGGCGATCCGCGCGACAGCGGCCATTGCCCGCCAGTGGAGGGCGACTCCTGGGAGCCGCCCTCGCGATCGCCTAGTCGGCCGGCTCAAACGACCAGCCAAACACTCCACCGACCATGATTACGACACCGAGCGCGGTGATCACTGGCACCCCCATGCCTCCAATGTGGAAGACCGGGTTGTCGAACAGCATGCCCACCGCGATGAGCGTGAACCCAATCGCCGCGACCAGCGGGTAGTACGAGGGGTTGGGCAAGTGCACGCCATGATCGTCGTCCACCGGTGGAGCCTGGTGGTACAGCACCGAATGCGGGTTGGTTTCTTTGGCGCCGGCGTCGACCGTGGCCACCGAACTTCCACCGAGCGTCACGTTCACGTCGTGGTCGTCTTCATCGATGCCGTACTTCTCGGCCCACAGCGGGTCACGGTGCTCCACCTGCGGAATATCGCGGAAGTTGTATACGGGTGGTGGCGAGCTTGTGGACCACTCCAGCGTTGGCGCATCCCATGGGTTAGGCCCGGCTATCTTGCCGTGCTGCAAGCTACGCGCCACGTTATAGAGGAAGAGCAGGATACCGGCCGCCAGTACGAACGCGCCGAACGACACAACGACGTTCCAGAACCACCAGCCACTGCCTTCACCATAGCTGTAGTACCGGCGTGGCATGCCTTCCAGGCCGAGGAAGTGCATCGGGAAGAAGGTGGTGTTGAATCCGACGAACACGAGCCAGAAGTTGATCTTGCCGATTCGCTCGTCCATCATCCGGCCGGTGAACTTCGGGAACCAGAAGTAGATACCGGCGAGCAGGCCGAAGATGGAACCGCCGAACAGCACGTAGTGGAAGTGGGCGATGACGAAGTAGGAGTCGTTGTGGTGCTGGTCAATCGGCGGCGATGCGTGCATCACGCCCGAGAGACCGCCAATGGTGAACTGTGACACCAGGCCGACGGCAAAGAGCATGGGGGTGGTGAACTTGATCTGGCCCAGCACCATGGTGCCGATCCAGTTGAAGATCTTCACGCCGGTTGGCACCGCGATGATCATCGTGGTCGCCGCGAACACCGAGTTGGCGGTGGGGCCGAGTCCCGTGGTGAACATGTGGTGCACCCACACGCCGAAGCCAAGGAATCCGATCGCCGCCGTCGCGTACACCATCACCGCATAGCCGAAGAGTGGCTTCCGGGAAAAGGTGGGGATGATCTCGGAAATGATGCCGAATGCCGGGAGGATCAGAATGTAGACCTCCGGGTGGCCGAAGATCCAGAACAGGTGTTGCCACAGCAGCGGATCACCGCCCGCGGCCGCCGCGAAGAACCCGGTTCCGGCGTAGCGGTCCATGCCGAGGAGGAAGAGGGCAACCGTGATCGCCGGGAACGCCATGATCATCAGGAACGACACGATCAGGGTCGTCCAGGTGAAGATCGGCATCCGCATCAGCGTCACGCCGGGCGCCCGCATGTTCAGCACGGTGACGATGAAGTTGAACGCACCGGCCATTGATGAGACACCGAGCACCTGCAGGCCAAGCATCCAGAAGTCAACTGACCGGCTGGGGTTCCAGGTGGTATCGGTCAGCGGAGCGTAGCCATACCAGCCTGTCGCCGGTGCATCGCCGAAGAACCAGCTGATGTTGATCAGGATCGCGCCGAGGATGAACACCCAGAAGCTGAAGGCGTTCAGTCGCGGGAAGGCGACGTCTCGCGCGCCGATCTGGAGCGGCATGATGTAGTTGAAGAACGCCACGCTCAACGGCATCACCGCCAGGAAGATCATGGTGGTGCCGTGCATCGTGAAGAGTTCGTTGTACGTCTGCTCCGCGACCAGGTCATTGTCCGGCCGGATCAGCTGCGCGCGAATGATCAGCGCTTCCAGGCCTCCCACAAGGAAGAAGAAGAACGCCGAAACCCCGTACATAAGCCCGAGGCGTTTGTGGTCAACAGTCGTAATCCAACTCCACAACCCCGTGTTGGATTTCGCCGCTGGCCTCGCAACGGTTGTTTGTTGCGGCTGGGCTATCGATGCCATCCTGTGCTCCTACCACGCTCCCGGCAGTGGCGCTTCGCCCGCTGCCCCGTTTGTCCGCTCTCCAACGCCCCGGTTGACCTCAACCGGCCCCTGGCGTTGCTTCGTCACTCTCCGGATCGATCGCCACCGGCGAGGCGACTGGCGATGCCACCGGCGTCGCCATATCTCCGGATCCGTCGCAGCCACCAGCGGGCTGCAGGTTCATCAGGAAGCCAATGAGGTCATCGAATCCCTCGTCGCCATACTGTTCGCGGATCAACCCGGACGTGATGGTGTCGGCCATGTAGTTACCAGGCTTCACCGCCCCCGGATCGTCGACCCACTGTTCCAGGTTTTCCTGGTTGTTGATCAGCATTCCGGCCGCCAGCGTGTCGCGGCAACCCAGGTTCGTGAGGTCTGGTCCAAAGCTCGCCGGAGCGGTCAGCCCGGTGGCTCCGTACTGGCTGATGCCATTCACCGTGTGGCACGAAAGGCAGAGGCTGAAGGCGGCCGGAGCCTGCTCCACGCCCTCTGGCGCGTCGGCGTTGGCCAGCACCGCCGGGTTGCCCGCTCGCTGGGCGTTCACCCAGGAGTAGAACTCGGCTTCCGGATGCACGATCACCTTGAACCGCATCCAGGCGTGCTGCGTGCCGCAGAACTCGGCGCACTCGCCGAAGTACTCGCCCGGCTCCTCGGCCGTGATCGAGAGGCTGTTCACGTGGCCCGGCATCAGGTCAAGCTTGCCCGACAGCCGCGGCACCCAGAACGAGTGAATCACGTTGTTGGTGCGAAGGTTGAACTTGACGTTCCGGCCCTCGGGAATATGGATCTCGTTCGCGGTGATGATCCCCAGGTTCTCTCCACCCTGGGCCTGATCCTCACCGTAGTGAACTTCCCACCACCACTGCTTGCCATAGACGTCCACTTCCAGCGTGGCGTCGTCCAGCGCATCGTCGTGGGCGTACAGCGTGGTGATGGTCGGGATGAGGATGACCAGCAGCACCACAGCCGGCAGCACGGTCCAGATGATTTCCAGCCGTGAGTTCCCGTGAACCTGCGGGGGGCGCTGCTTGGAGGCGTTCGGTCGCCGGAACCGCAACGCGCTGTAGACGATGGCGAATTGCACGCCAACGAACACCACCAGCGCCAACCAGAAGATCAACTCGTACAGCGACTGGATGTCCCGCGCCGTTGGCGAGGCGGGGCTGATCGTGCTGTACGGCTTCTCCACGTCGGGTCCGCAGGCGGTCAGCAGCAGCATCGCCACCATTCCCAGCGTCCCAAGGGTAAGGACGCGACCACCCGTTCGCCGTTTTTCCTTCAACGGTGCCCCGGTGTGGCCCACCTTGTCGTGGCTTCGCCGTTTCATTCTGCCTCCCCACCTGTGCCCACCCGGGCATGATCCCGTACATCACGCAATTCAGGGCCCCAACCGGATATCCACTCTCCAGCGGCGCCTCTCCGAATCTTCTGCCTTGTGTCGCATGTCCCCGTCCCCGTGGCGGTGATCCGCTCCGGTACGGCAGCCCACACGTTCTGGTCCCATCGCTTCTCTCCACCAGTTCCCTGGTTTCACGTCACGATTCACGAAGCACTGGTGCGGTCAGAACATTGGCCTAAGGATACCCTGTCCAGCCGAGCCGCGAGCATTCGCGAGAGTCACTCTATCGCCAAGCGGCGATCGGGACCATGTGATAGTGAACGTATACAGAAGCCGCGCGGCCCGGTCAAGCATTTTCGCGCCTTTTCCGGCATGGCAACACGACGCTTCCGAGATCAGGACTCCTGTGCAACAACCGCGTTTCCAGCCTTGAGCCTCGCTCGTCCATTCCCTGGTACCAACGAGCCAACCGCCCGGTTCATCGAACCTGCCGGAATGTCAATCTCGCCACCACCTCTGATATACTTTTATGAAACATCACGGCTGGCTCGAAACCGGCATGCCGCGCGAAACACGGCGCCGCGAAGAGAAACTGCTGGCGCCGGCGTGGCCGGTCCCGTTCGAGCAGGAACCTCCCCCCTATCACCCGCCTTAGCCTGGCCCAGCCAGCCAAACGAGGAATCCTCAGTGTCAGCTCTGCCCAGATCGCGTTCCGCCTCCACCATTACCTCAGCCGTCCTCCTGGTCGTCGGCATCGGGTTGATCGTGTTCTCCCTCCTGGCCGACGCGCTGGGCATCGGCGGCGGCGAGGGCTTCGGCTACCAGCAGATGATCGTCCTCATCGTCGGCATCGTGCTGACCCTCGGTGGCCTCCGCCTCATGTTCGGGCCCTGGATCAACCGCGTCACCTCCTCGCACGACATCGCCGAACCCGAGCGTTAAAGCCCGCCCCAATCCCGGAATGGTGCCGCCTGGCGCGGTATCATTCCGTGTCTTGCCCACCTCGCCAGCGCACGCGCAAGCACCCACCTTCACCCAACGTCAGCCGAGAATCTCAGGAGTCATCGTTCAGCCATGTCCACACCCCCCGCCAACGAGGGCATCATCGCGCAAGAGGAACACGCGGCGGTCGACGCCATTCGCGCCGCCCTGGCCGACATCGGCGTCGACCCGGGCAATCGCCCGGTCGATCTCCGCGCCCTCCCCTTCGAAGGCGTGTGGGGCAGCGCGTCCACCGTCAGCCGCCTGCTGGCCGGCGAACTCGTGAACAAGGACCTGGAAGCGTCCGGCGAACTCGAAGGCCTTTCCAAGAAGGAAGCGAAGAAGCGGATCAACGAGTTGGTCGGCCCCCGCGCCCAGGAACTGGCGACCCAGGTGGCCGCGAAGGTCGCCGAAACCGGCCGCTTCGCCAATGTCGAGGCCGTCAACGGCTACATCAACATCACCTACAACGCCAACACCGTGGCGGCCAACCTCGTGGCCGAGGTCTTCAGCCAGGGCGATCGCTACGGTTGGGCTCCGGAAGCCTCACAGGCCGAGAAGGTGATGGTCGAGCACTCCCAGCTCAACACCCACAAGGCGGCCCACGTCGGTCACCTCCGCAACATCTGCCTGGGCGTGGCCGTTACCAACATCACCAGGGCCGCCGGATATCGCACCATGCCGGTGAACTACATCGGCGATATCGGCCGCCACGTCATCCGCTGCCTGTGGTGCTACCAGAACTTCCACGTCGGCGAGGAGCCCCAGGGCGACGCCTCGAAGGGCCGCTGGCTTGGTGATATCTACGCCGAAGCCGACGCCCGGCTGAACTTCCGAAAGGAAGCCCTCGCCTTCCTCAACGCGCTCATCCAGGAAGACCTCGTCTTCGCCACCGCCGCCGACCGGATGCTCCGCTTCCTCTGGCGCACCAACACCGTGGATGGCGAGGACATCGCCTACCTGCTCGGCCGCATCTCCGGCCAGCAGCCGATCGACCTCGCCGAACTCCGCGATGAAAACGTCATCGCCACGTTCTGGCCCATCATTGGCGAGCAACTCCAGATTCAACTCGGCAACGTGCCGGACGACGTCGAGATTGACGAGACGGTCGATGTCGACGCCGCCAGCGATGTCACGCCTTCCATGCCCATCGAGGAGCGGTTCGCCGCCTGGCAAAGCCTGAACGAGAACATTGCCTGGTGGCCCCACGTTCCCGATTGGGACCAGCAGGCCCGCGACATGTTCCAGCTCTGGGAACAGAAGGACCCGGAATTCGTTGCCCTGTGGCAAAAAACCCGCGAATGGAGCATGGCCGACCTCTACCGCATCTTCGAGGAGTTCGGCGCCACGTTCGATCACTACTTCTGGGAAAGCGAAGTCGAGGATCCGGGCCGCGAGATCGTGAAGGAACTCCTGGAGCGCGGCATCGCCGAGGTCAGCGACGGCCTGCCGGTGGTCAAGATCGACGAGAAGCTCGGCCTCGAAACCGAGACCTATCGCACCATGCCGATTCTCCGCTCCGATGGCACCACGCTGTACTCCACCAAGGACCTCGCCCTCACCAAGCAGAAGTTCGAGGAGTACGACATCGACCGCTCCGTCTGGGTCGTCGATGTTCGCCAGTCGCTCTACTTCGACCAGATCTTCAAGATCCTGGAGCTGTACGGCTTCGAGCAGGCCGAAGAGTGCTACCACCTTGGCTACGAATTCGTCGCCCTCCCCTCCGGCGCCATCTCCTCCCGCAAGGGCAACGCCCCCATGCTGGAGGATGTCCGCGACGCCATGATGGAGCGCGCCCTCTCGGTGATCCAGGAGAAGAATCCGACCCTGCCGGCCGAGACGCAGCAGACCGTTGCTCGCCAGGTCGCCATTGGGGCCATCAAGTACGTGATGCTCGCCCGCGATGGCAACAAGGTCATCATCTTCGACCCCGAGGAAGCCCTCTCATTCGAAGGCCACGCCGCGCCCTACATCCAGTACGCCCACGCGCGGGCCTGCCGCATCCTCGAAAACGGCGGCATCGATGTCGCCGGGCTGTCCTCGAACCTCGAAGCCCTCAACTTCGGCGAAACCCAGCCCGAGGAACTCGCGCTGCTCTCGGCCATCGCCGACTTCCCGGCCGTTGTCCATCGCGCCGCCGAGGAGTTCCGCCCCCTGCACATCACCAACTATGTGTTCGAGGTGGCCAAGCGGTTCAATGACTTCTATCACGCCTGCCCGGTCCTGATTTCGGAGGAACCGGTGCGAACGGCTCGCCTGACGCTGGTGGCGGCCACGCGCACGACCCTGAAGAACGGCCTGGCGCTCCTCGGCATCGAAGCCCCGGAGATCATGTAGGCGATCCATCACGCACATCGCGGCGCCCGGAAGGTCTTCTGGCGCCGCGCCACAATCCGCTTGATCCGTAACGACGGTGGCCGGAATCCCCTCTTGGCCACCGATCCAGGCGCCGGATCGTCACGTGCAAGGAGGTCGATCGATGTCGATCGATGCAAACGAGCGTGTTGCGCTTGGTCACCACTACTCCCGTGTCCCCCGGAACCGGCTCACCTGGGCGGACATCCGCCCGCTCGTGGTTCCGCTCTGGCTTGGATCCGAAAACCCCGGCGCGGAAAAAGGCGCCCGCCTGCTGGCCGATGAACTGGCCGAGCGCTGGAACCGGCCCGACCGCGACCACCTCGAACAACGCCTCCAGCCGCCAGAAGTCATCGCCACCCCGGTTCCGCCCGACGCCGACGAGCGGCTCCACCGGCAGTCCCTCGAGTTCCTTCCCGAGGTCGAAACCACCAGCCGCGACCTGGCGGACCGCGTGGCGGCCGTCATCGAAGCCGGGGACATCCCGCTCACGCTCGGCGGCGACCACGCCATCGCTATCGGCACCATCGCCGGGGCCGCCCGCGCGTGTAACAAGCTTGGGGTGATCTGGTTCGATACCCATCCGGATATCAACACGCCGTCCACCTCGCCCAGCGGCCACATTCACGGCATGCCGCTCGCCATCGCGATTGGCGAGGCGGCGGACGAACTTCCCTCGCTGACCGCCCTGGTCGACCGCGTTCCAATGGTCGCGCCGGAGAATGTCTGCATGCTCGGCATCAGGGATATCGACCCGGCCGAGGCCAAACGCATCCGCGATCTCGGCATCTGGGCGCTGTCGATGGACGAGTGGTCCGACCTCGGCATCATGGAGGGGGTCCGCGCCGCGCTCCAGCACCTCCGCGCCACGAGGGTGGACGGCATTCACATCTCCTTCGACGTGGATGTGCTGGACCCGACGATCATGCCTGGCACCGGCACCCGCTGGCCCGGCGGACTGACCGTCCGCGAAGCCTCCCGCGCGCTCCGCGAACTGGCCGAATGGGATCTTCCCATCCACTCGCTCGACTGGGTGGAGCTCAACCCCGACCTGGACCCAGCCGGGACCAGTACCCTTGTCGCCACCTCGCTACTCGCCACCTGCCTCGGCGAGCGGATGTACATGTAACACTGGTCCGTCCGGCGCGTTCCTTCTTATGGAAGATCGCCCATCGTCCCCAACAGGAACGCGCCCATGACCGAGCACAACAAGCACCTCGTCCGCCGCCTCATCGACGAGGTGATGAACACTGGAGACCTCGATCGGCTGGACGAGTTCTACGAGCCCCGCCTCGCCGAGGCCGCACGCCGGTGGATCGCACCGTTCCAGGCATCGTTCCCCGACATGCATATGGACATCGTCGACCTCATCGCCGAAGGTGACAGCGTGGTCGGCCGCTTCACGTGTTCCGGCACCCACCTGGGAGACTGGCTTGGTCACGCTCCCACCGGCCGCCGTTTCACGCGCATCGACGAAGTCTATATCTTCACCTTCAACGACAACGGCAAGATCGTAAAGGCCTGGGGTCTCGAGGATACCCACAAGCGCCTGCGCCAGCTTGGCTTATCGTAACCACCCTCAGGAGAGCCTCTCGCGTGACCGATATTATCCGCTGCGGCTGGGCCGGAACCGACCCCCTCTACATCGAATATCACGACACCAAATGGGGCGTTCCCGTGTATGACGACCAGCAGCTGTTCGAGCGCCTCATGCTCGAAGGCTTCCAGGCGGGTCTCGCCTGGATCACCATCCTCCGAAAGCGCGAGAACTTCTTCACTGCCTTCGACGGCTGGGACCCCGACATCGTCGCCAGCTACGGCGAAACCGATATCGCCCGGTTGCTTGCCGATCCCGGCATCATCCGCAATCGTCTCAAGGTCAACGGCGCCGTCCGGAACGCCCGCGCCTACCTGGCCATCCGCGACAATGGCGAGTCCTTCTCCGAGCTGTTGTGGAGCTTCGTCGATGGCGCGCCCATCGTGAATCAGCCCGTTTCGCTGGAGGAGATTCCCGCGATCACCCCCGAGGCCACGGCCATGTCGAAGGAACTCAAGCGCCGCGGTTTCACCTTCGTTGGCCCCACCATCTGCTACGCGTTCATGCAGAGCGCGGGCCTGGTGGATGACCATCTCGTGGGGTGCGTCAGCAAACGCTAGGGGGCCGCGCTCCCGATCAGCGCCAGGCCAGCCCGCGTTGCCGGGCCAGGCTCCCCATCCATGCGAATCCGAGAAGCAGGAAGCCAGGCACGATTCCGCCGACCACGTCGATGGCCGCGGTCGAAGCACCCAGCGCCGCCAGCGTCAGCCCCACCACGCCACAGGCCGCCAGCGCCGCGCCCAACCAATGAAACACCGGCATCTTCCAGACCATCGCCAGTCCGAAGAAATGCACCCCCACCACCAGCGATATCCACGCCACGTTAGCGTGCGGGGCGTCGAATACCCGGCCGAGGACCATGATCCCGGCCCAGATCGCCACCACCTCGGCGATCACCACCCACCAATAGCCGCGACTGAATCCCACGCCGGCCGCGGATGACATGCCACTTCCGGCCGGAGCAGGGCCGAGGAAGAGAAACCCGACCAGGCCGACGAGCGCGAGAATCGCGATCACCCTCAAGACCAGCGAAACTCCGGAAGCCAGGCTCCCGGAGTTCACATGCACGAAAACCAGTCCAAATGTCGCGCCTATCAGGACGCCAATTCGCTCATTCCTCATGCGACCAAGGGTGACACAACGGTGCAACCCGTCATCATCGAGGGCTGGCGTTCCCCGCGAACAGCGCCGCGTACTCCGGCGTCGGTTCGATTAGCGTGATCACATCGATCAGCACCCCATTGGGGTCCCGCGCGATGAAGTGCCGCTGGCCAAAGGGCTCGCTCCGCAACTCCTGCACGATCTCCAGACCCTCTCCCCCGAGCCGCTCGTACTCCGCGTCGACATCCTCGACCTCGAAATTGAGGATCAGCCCTTGCACACCCGACCGCGCACCTTGCGGAATCGTTTCGTGCCCATGCTCGATGATCGCCAGGTTCACGCTTTCGTCGCCAGCCATCACCAGGTGCGTGTACCAGTCAATCGCGAACGCGGGTTCGAACCCAAAATGCCGCTGGTAGAACGCGCTGGTTCCCGCGACATCACTCGTCATGATCACCGGGTAGTACGACGTGGTCTTCATCCGGAGTCTCCTCGCTCTAAAACAAACAGTCTGTATGTTTTTCATGGCCTAC
Organism: Chloroflexota bacterium; assembly: GCA_023389575.1. Classification (GTDB taxonomy): domain Bacteria; phylum Chloroflexota; class Chloroflexia; order Thermomicrobiales; family UBA6265; genus JACCYX01. Next base: position 45,098 of record JAEWEG010000072.1, read on the forward strand.
AATACCTACAGGCTGTTTGTTTGTCAACACATTCCGGAGCCGTCATGACCGCAACCCCCAATGTCGAACGCACCGAACGCACCCGGGCCGCCCTCATCCAGGCCGCCCGGGCCGCCTTCGCCACGGATGGCTACGCCCCCACTTCCACGCCCCGCATCGCCGAACAGGCGAACGTCTCCCGTGGCGCCCTCTACCACCACTTCGCCGGCAAGGCCGATCTCTTTCGCGCCGTCGTCGAATACGAGCAGGCGAGCGTCGCCGCCGAAATCCTGCGCGCCACCAGCCCAATCACCAACCCCATCGACGCCCTGGCCGCCGGTTCCGACGCGTTCCTGAACGCCATGCGCGACACCGGCCGCCGCCGGATCCTGCTGGTGGACGGTCCCGCCATCCTCGGCCCGGCCACCATGCGCGAGATTGACCAGCGGCATGCCGGGAGCACGCTCGCCGGGGGCATTCAGGAGGCCATCGACCGTGGCTACCTCAAGCCCCTTCCCCCGGCGGCATTGGCGGACCTGCTCAGCGCCGTTTTCGACCGCCTGGCCCAGGTCGAGGACACCAATGGCGACTATCGCCAGGTGCTGGACAGCCTCCTGGACGGTATCACGCTCCGCCGCGACTGATTCAGAACCATTCCCGCGAATGCCAAAAGGGAGGACAGCCAGGCTGCCCTCCCCTTCTCGTTCGATCGTGCTCCAGGATTGGCCCTACGCGATGAGCCCTCGCCCGCGCGCCCTGGCCACCGCCGCCGTTCGGCTCGCCACGTCCAGCTTTACGTATGCGTGACCGAGGTGGGACTTCACCGTCGACTCGCTCAGGCTCAACGCCTCGCTGATCTGCCGGTTCGTCTTTCCCTGGGAAACCAGTTGCAGGATTTCCAGCTCTCGCTGGCTCACCTGTCGCGCCGACGCCCGGGCCCTGGTCGCCAAGGGCGGTGGTGCCAGCGCCCGCTCCTCGAACGCAGTCCGCACAGCCGCGGGAATCTCCCAGGTCGGCGTTTGCTCGGGCAGGTAGCCGCTGGCGCCGGCCACCACCTGACCATCTTCGGCCAAGACCAGGACATACGGATCGTGGGGCAGTTCGCGCAACTCGCGGATCGTTGTCGCCCAACGCCGCCCGTCGCCAAACCGCAGGTCCATCAGGACCATGTCAACCTGGAACTCTTCCGCCAGGTCCACCAGTTTCCGGTCCGTACCCGCGACGCCGGAAACCTCGATATCCTGTTCAGCCGCGAGCAGCGCCATCAAGGCGGCCCCGACCGCCGGATGGTCCGCCGCTACCAACAACTGGATCATGTTCTGCATTCCTGAGTGATAACCAGGCGGCACGCGCTTCCTGGCGTCTTCCAAGTTCATCAAGGACCCACCACCGCGGATGTCAAGGTTCCGGATGTCGCGGCTCCCCAGCCGTCCAACCTCTCGCCAGCCCTGGTCGCCATCGTCATGCGCGACCATCAACGCAATCTCCGGACACCGTCCGCCACGTCTTACCCACCCCATAGTACCATGACTTTTGGATCAGTCATCCCATAGACCCTCCTGAAGGGCCAGTCCGGCTTTTCTCGCCCGGGCTGCGGCCGACCTCGCCGCCAGTGGTTGGCAGCCGGTTCACCCCACCCTTCAGGAGGAGTGCGCCCTGTCCGCGACCCGCTAGACTCAAAGGGAACACCCACGGCGGCTCGCACGGTCAGGTCACCACAAGGCCCGCACGACAGGAGCATTCACCCATGGCCACCGACCCAGTTCGCTCCATTCAATCCGAATCTTTCGAAACCCCGTTGGACATCCACACCACCGACCCCCTCCGCCACTTCGCCTCGCTCCCGGCCAGCCTCGACGTCCCCTATCTCACCGTTACCCTCGACTGGACACCCGGCTTCGACGATCCCGGCCGCCAGCCAGCCGAGGAGCGCCGCCCCTCCGAACAGCGCAACCGCCCGGACGAGGATCCCACCAGCCGCCGGCCAGCCCGAACCCGGCTGGACAAGGAGCTGAAGGCGCTGGCGAGTTCACTCGAACCGCGCTCCGAACGACTCGCCCAGCTTGAGGTCGATATCAAGCGGGTTGGCGCCTGGCTCGATACCCTGGACCCGTCCGCTGGCGGCGTCTGCATCGTCGCGGGCCCTGATCTCTTCATCCCGCTCGCCCTCGGCGTCCCCATTCCGAACGCCGTCACCTACGGCCCACTCCCGGCGCTCGATGCCCTCGCCCACGTGTCCGAGGATTACGCCACTTACGCCGTGCTCGTGGCCGACCAGGAAAACGCCGAACTCTCCTTCATCACCCAAGGCGTGCGCGACCAGGCGGTCAGCCTCACCAGCACCCTCTATCCGCGCCGGCAGCGCCAGGGCGGCCCCAACGAGCGCCGCTACAAGGCTCGCGCGGACGAGCGCGTCTCCCACTTCGCCCGGGCCATCGCCGGCGAACTGCGCACGGCGTTCCAGGACGATCCCGCCGAGGTCCTCATTCTCGTGGGAAGCCGCGTCCTATTCGACGAACTGCGCAACCACCTGTCAGCCGACGTCAGCGACTGCATCGCCGGCGTGGTTCCCATGGACCTCAAACCGTGGCCATCCATCCAGGCGGTTGTCGACGCCACCAGCGAACTCGATGTCGCCGCCGAGCGCGAGCGCGAAGCGAAGGCCGCCGCCCAGGTGCGGGAACTGATGGGCCAGAACCAGGCGGTCGCCGGAGCGGTCGATGTCCTCAACGCCCTCCAGGCCCATCAGGTTCACCAACTTGTCATGAATGAGGATTTCCAGGAAACCGGCTGGGCCGATCTCACCCTGCCGCTGTATGGCATCGGCCAGATTCCCGCCGAGCACCCAACCGGCGGAGACGCCGCGAACCTGATCGAGGTCCAGCTCGCCGAGGAATTCGTCCGGCTGGCGCTCCGCTCCGATGGCCAGCTCGAAATGGTGCACGTCGGTGTGCCCGTTGGCGCCTCCGAATCGGCCTCACGTGATTCGGGCGAGCTCCCACGGAGCGAAGCCGCCATTCAGCTCGACGAGGTGGGCGGCGTGGGAGCCATCCTCCGCTACACCACCTGACGCGTCGCCAGAGATCCGGCCCGCCATCGCCCACGGATTAAGGCGATGGCGGGTCGACCCGGCTCAGCACACCCACCGTCGCCGTAAACCCGTGCATCACGATCGTCTTGCCCAGCGGGCCAATCTCACCCGGACAGAACGCTCCCACCAGCGGAACGCCGGGCAAGCCATCCGACACCAGTCCCGCGTCATGGCCGCGATCGCCGAACAACCGCTCCCCCCGGCCGTCGCAGGTACATAGCACCGCCCCCACCGGCGTCGCCACGCGCTCCCGCAGCGAAAGCATCGTCGCCACCAGGTCCTCGGTCGCCAGCGCCGCCTCCCGCAGGTGGAACTGGACCGTCTGGCCCACGCGCGGCATGCCGCCAATCACCACGGCTCCCCGCTTCGGGTCGATTCCCAATATTCCCCGCACGAAGAAGTCGCCATGACCAAAGCTGTCGAGGTACTCGTCGACCGCCAGCCCCACCAGCACATTGTTCTGGGCGCGCTCGCGCTGCTCCACCGAAAGCCCCTCGATTGCCTGCCTCAGCATCTCCAACGCTGGCCGGTTGGAGATGCCCAACAGTACGTTCCGCTCGACTTCGGTAATCGTCCAGGGCTCGCCGATCGGCACGCCGCCATGTGACACGCCAGCGGACAACAGATAGGGACCGCCGAAGCCCAGCGCCACCGCGCCATCCTCGTACACGTCCTCGCCCAGGAACACGCATCCCGTGCGTTCCCGGTCCATGCCCGACGCCATCCCACCCACGATGGCCACGTCCGGGAATTCGCGTTTCAGATCATGGATCAGTTCCAGCGCATTCATGCGAAACGGTTCGGCCAGCATCAGCCATCCCCGAACCCTGTCCGCCGCCGCCTGGTCGGCTTCCCGCAGCGCCCGCGCCGTGCCCGCCCCGGACGCGAGCCGCAGCAGATGCAACTCCACCTCCGGGAGCCACATCGGCATCAGGGACAATCCCGGTTCCCGCTCGACCTCCTCCCGGCCCGCCAGGAATCCGTCCACCGAACAACCGATCAGGTTCGTCGTGCCCAGGCGCCGGGTGGCCGCGGCCAGCAGGTCCCGGAACTGGCCGTCAAACTCCTTGCTGGCGAACAGCACCACCACATCCGGCGGCGCGTCGCCTGGCGAAAGGACCTGGCTCGAGGCTCGCTCCAGCGCCACCCGCCACGACCCGTCTCGCACCAGCGCCGACGCCGCGCGGGCCGTCGACCGCGCCATCACCTGCCATGTCCGGTCCGCGATGCCGCCCCTACCCGCTTCCGCATGCTCACACGCTCCAGATCGCTACCAGGACAGGTTCCAGGCAATGCGAAACCGCCAGAATGGCGCTCGCCATTCCAAATCTCCCGGAAAACCCGTTTCCCCAAGTGGAAAGTGATTGTATCGCCCAACGCCAAAATGGCAAGAGCCCATTGAGACCGCGCGAGACGCGCATCCTCGAATGGGCTATCGATCCCGGCGTGGCGACCAGATCGCGGCGCCAGCCATCAGTCCATTGGCATGAGTCGGACGCGGCCCGGCGGGAGTCTCAGGCGGCGCTGGAGGACCGCCGAGACCTGGTCATCCGGCGCGCCGGCGTCGCCATGGCGGCCTCCGGTGTCGCGCTGTCTGGCGGATCGTCCGGCATGTCGTAGCGGATCACCTGCATGCCGTAGGCCGACGCCCATTCGGGGTCCCAGTGCCACGAAATGTCCTCGGCAAGCTGGTTCGGAATCGTGACCGTGCCCGGATTGCCATCGCTGGTGAAGATCGTCGCCTTGCCGGACTCGATCTGGTCCATCCAGAACCCCAGCGTCTCCGGATCGGTGTTGATCCTGTTGATGGCCCGACGGGTCCATTCACCGCTGGATGGTGAAGGGCTGAGCCCACCGGCCACGGTCAACACCGCCTGGATGATGATGTCCTGCCCGTCGTACACGAACCCGTCGATCAGCCACTGGCGCTGCCATTCCTTGCTCGGCCACTCGCCAAACGGCAGCACCAGCACGTTCGAGAGGTTCGCCCGGCCCGGAACGCGTTCGTCGATCCAGATCTTTGTCTTGCCAACCTGCTCGGCAAACGTCTCGTCGCTCACGTGCCTCAGGTTCTCGTGCCACCAGGTATGGTTCGCGATCTCGTAGTCGTTTTGGGCCAGCCACAGCAGCCGTTCCTCGCAGGTGGTCTCCTGGCCGTCATAGGCGAAGCAGTTGTTCGGAACCACGGCGAAAAATCCGCCACGGCCGAAGTCCGGGTGCGCGTCGTAGAACGCCTCCATGATTCCCACCGCCGATTTCGGGTCGGGCGTCATGGTTCCATCCTCGCCCTTCATCAACCGGAATTGCCCGGAGGAGGAATCATCGAAGGTAATGACCACCGGGTGCTTGCCGGGAGGCACCGAAATTTCGTTGTTGATCAGGTCCACCAGCGGCGTCACGTAGAAATCGTTCTCGTACAGCCAATCGAGATGGTCCTGGAATTGCTTGGGGGTGACCGTCCACTCGTCCAGCCGGTCTTCATTCTCGGTGAACGCGTGGTACATCAGCACCGGAATCCGGCCAAGCTCGTTCGGCCGATACCGGTTGCGGTCTTCCTCGGAAAGCAGGACCGGAAACTCGGCCGCTCCCCCCTGCCCTACTGGCTCGTCGGGGGTTGCTTCCACGACTTCGGTGGGGGGTGGCGTGGGAGTCCACGCCTCGGTCCAGGAGATGGTGTCTCCCCCCGTGCTCGTCGAGCCGCCACACGCCGCCAGCAGGGGCAGCATGAGCGCCAAAACGCACAAGAGGGCGGTTCGCGGACCAAAACGCCCGGTCCGTATGGTCATCTTCCGACAGGCTCCATGGAAAAACGGTACTCCGGATCGACATCAGGACGGTGGTTCCGGAAGTAGTCTACCCCTGCCGCGCCCTGGCGTCACTTGTACGGACAGTTAATCTGGGAGAAACCTGTGAAGGTGAACGGGCGGCCGTTTCGCTGCCCAACCCCCAGCCCGAATGCGAGGTGTTGGGAGGACATTAGTAGGAAGGCACGTAATCCGGGTCGGCTGGTCGCACGCCGCCCTCGGGCGGGGCATACCCGCGGCTCGCCAGGTAATCCACCACTTCCTGGATCACGTCGTCTGGCGTGGAGGCCCCGGCGGTCACGCCCACGTTGCCATCGCCAAGCGCGTCCAGCCAGGCGTCCTGGATATCCTCTGGCATCTCGATGTGGTACGACGCCACGCCCAGCGAGTTTCCGACGTCGGCCAGCCGCGCGGTGTTGGAGGATTTCTTGCCACCAATCGCCAGGATCAGATCAACCTCGTCCACCATCCGGCGCAGGGCCTGCTGCCGCTCGGTGGTGGGCTCGCAGATGGTGTTGCAGAGGCGGAACTCGCCGCCGTGGGGCGTCACCATGGCCTGCAGCTTGTTGGCGAACACCATCAGTTCGTCGATGTTCTTGGTGGTCTGGCTGACCAGGGCGACCTTGCGCGGCGGAACGACCACGCCCTCGCCGGTCTCACCGCGCGCGGCGTTCCATGGCAGTTGTTCGATCTTCTTGGCGGCCACGGCCTTGGTGGTGTTCGCCCAGGCAATCACGCTCTTGACCTCAGGATGGTAGTCATCGCCGTATACCACGATGAAATACCCCTGCCGCACCAGCTTCTGCGCCAGCCGCTGCACCTTGATCACCAGCGGACAGGTGGTGTCGATCAGTTCGAGGTTGTGGTCGGCCGCCTGGATCGCCAGGTGCGGTCCCATGCCGTGGGCCGTGATCGCCACCCGCTTCACGCCCCGGTCGACGGCTTCTTCCACCGACGTGGCGCCGTTGATTCCGCGAGCCCGCAACCGCTGCACCACCTGCGGGTTGTGGATCACGTCTCCGATTGGCGCGATCGGCGCGGCCGGGTTGGAGGCCTCGGTGATGATGTCCACCGCCCGGCGCACACCCCAGCAATACCCAAGGGTGTCGGCGATCACGATCCGGCGTTCGGCTGGCTTCCTGCTGCTCTGCGTCTGGTCTGGAGTGGCTACGGCCATGCGGGATATCCTGTTCGAAAGGTGTGCGTGTGAGGGAGGGAACGAAGCGGCCCTGCGCGCCATTCGTTGAGTGAAGTATACCGTTCGCCCCACCCGCCGAACGAACGCCCAGCATCCGCCGAATCTCCAGTGCCACCCGGCACGAGCGCCGAATCGCGGCAAGGTCGTGCATTGATGCACTATCTCACCAAATCAGCCGCGCCACTCAACCGGCAACGCCCACGCATTGCACGGATCGTACGTACGCGCCTTGCATGATCCAGCACGCTGCCTCTCCGTTTATGTCGCCGCCAAGAGACACCGGTCCGGTGAAAATACCCCGCCAATACAGGAGTTCTCGCGCCTGGCTTCGTTTATAGTGCGTGTACGTGCTCGGTTTACAGGTCCCGGTGAACCGCGAGTGATCCGGACTTGGCGACAAGGCGCCCGCTCCATGGATGTGCATCCTTCAGGGAAGGGACGGATACACATGGCACACCCCTCCGGCATTTTCACCGCCCCCCAAATCCCCCTCGCATCGCCGCCGGTCACCAACCTGACCGGAAACCTGGTTTCGCTCGGCCCGCTTCGCCGCGAATGGCTTCCCATTTACCAGCACTGGCTGAACGATTTCGAGATGCTGAAGCTCGTCGACCGCCAGTTCAAGCCCCATTCGACCGAATGGATCGCCAACTGGTACGACCGCCACGCCTCTGGCCACACCGATTCGCTGATCTTCACCATCATCGAGAACGGCACCTCCCGCCCGGTGGGAAACATCGCCCTCCAGGACCTGGACTACCGGAACCGCACCGCCGAACTTGGCATCTACATTGGCGACATCGCCAGCCGCGGCCAGGGGTACGGCTCCGAGGCCACCTCCCTCATCGTGAACTTCGCCTTCCGCGTCCTCGGTCTCCAGAACATCATGCTGCGCGTGTACGAATACAACGAACCGGCCATCCGGGTGTACCAGAAGGCCGGTTTCCGTGAGTTCGGACGTCGCCACCGGGGGCAGTTCATGGACGGCCGGTTCTGGGACGTCATCCTCATGGAATGCCTCCCGCCCTCGGTCCGCCAGCAGACCTCCATCTGAGCGCCGGCCGTTTACGGCAGAAAGTACAGCCAGTCGTCGGTGCCGAATCGCTCGGCGACGCGTCCGCGCGCGTCTTCCAGTTCCGCTGGCCGCAACGTGTCGTCCTCCAGCCCGTACCGTGCCCGGAAATACCCGACCAGGTGATGGATGATCACGTCCCGGTCGAGGTCCGTTTGCTCGCGGAGCGGTTCGACCCGCTTGGCGGCCGACGTGATGCCCTTGTCGC
>JAEWEG010000027.1 GCA_023389575.1 Chloroflexota bacterium
CTGCTGGAGAACGAGGAGATCGACATCCTCGGCATCATCACTCCGGATAACCTTCACGCCGATATCTTCGTCAACGCGGCGGACCGGGGAATCAAGGGCATCCTCTGCGAGAAGCCGCTGGCGACGACCCTGGCCGACGCCGACCGGATGATCGCCGCCGCCGAGGCCAACGGCACGGTGGTTGCCGTGGAGCACACCCGCCGGTGGGACCCGTTCTACCACCGGGTGAAGGAGTTGATCGACGCCGGGGTGATCGGCGAGGTCCAGACCGTGGTCGGCACCCTGCAGGGCGAGCGGGCGATGCTGTTCCGCAACGGCACCCACATTGTCGACCTGATCTGCTACTACGCCGGGGCCGAGCCAACGCACGTCTTCGCGCAACTGGAAGACGGCTACGACGACTTCACCGAGTACCGGGGCGATGGCGGGCACGACCCGGCGTCGGAGCCGGGCGCGAGTGCCTACATCCGGTTCGCCAACGGGGTGCGCGGGTTCTACAACGGCACGAAGGGTTCGCCGAGTCATCATGAGTGGGACATCACCGGCTCGAAGGGGCGAATCCGGATCAGCCCGAACGTGGCCGAACTGTTCACGCTGGACGAGGCGAGCGGTGAAATGGTGCAGCGCTCGTTCCCGGCCAGCATGGTGATGCACGGCGGTATCCAGGGCGCGTACCTGGAAATCATGGACGTGCTCGAGAACGGCGGCACGACGCGGTCCACGCCGGCCGAGGCCCGCAACACGGTGGCCTGCCTGATTGGCATGCTGGCCTCGCACCAGGCGGGGAACTCGCTGGTCGACATCGCCAGCCTGGCCGCGCCATTGGCGGCCGGGGAGGCGACGTCGTGATCCGGATCGTGCAGATCGGGACCGATCACGGGCATGCCGCCGCCTACCGGCACACCCTGACGCAGTTCCCGGACCGGCTGGAGGTCGTCGGGGTGGTTCGCCGGGCGCCCGAGACCCAGCCGGTGGACCTCGGACCGCTGGACGGCGTGCCGGTGTTCGATTCGATCGACGACATGCTCAACACGGTGAAGCCAGACGCCGCCCAGGTGATGTTGCGCAACAATGAAATGGGCGACGCGCTGGCGCAACTTGCCGGCGAGGGGATTCACCTGTGGGCCGAGAAGCCGGTGGCCCGGCGGGCGGAAGACCTGCGGCCGGTGGCCGACCTGGTTCGCCAAAAGGGACTGGCGTTCACCGCTGGGTATCAGTCGCGTTTCCAACCGACCACGTCGTACGCGCGGTCGATGATCGAGGACGGCCTGCTGGGGCCGTTGACGTTCGCCCACATGACCACGACCACGACCACCGCCCAGAGCAGGCTGGTCAACGAGCGGTCGCGGCTCATGTTCGACCCCGAGGTTAGTGGCGGCGGCATCTTCCACTGGCTTGGTTGCCACATGATCGACCTGTTGCTGACCATTACCCGGGCGCAGCCGGTGGCGATCCAGGCGATGACGGCCAACGCCGGGGTTGCCCCGCTTGAGGTTGAGGATATCGGCACGGTGTCGGTGCGGTTCGCGGATGGCTGGCTGGCCTCGCTGAACTACGGCTACACGTTGCCGACCGGTGCACCGAGCCCGTTCGGCAACGACGAGCCGGAGCCGGGCATTTACGGCCAGGATGGCTGGGTGCGGTGGAACAACCACACCCAGGTCGTGAAGTCGTACAGCCAGCATCCGGCGGCGGCCAGCGCTCCGTGGCGCAAGCATGAATTCGTCAGCCCGAGTCCGGGCGGCTACGGACTGGCCGCCAACCTGGCGATGAAGAACTTCCTCGACGCCATCGACGGCGTGGCCGAACCGGCCTACACGGTTGAGCAGGCGATGCTGGTGTTGCACATCATCGAGGCGATCTACGAATCATCGGCCCGGCAGGGCGCGGTGCAACTCGATGCCGGCCTGGCGGCGGCGTACTCGGGGCGCGGTGTGGCATGACCCGGTATCGCGTGGCGGTCGTGGGCCTGAATCACTACCACGTCACTGGCTGGATTGGCAGCCTCGAATCGTTGGGGGACCGCGTCGAAGTGGTCGCCAGGTACGATGGCGACCCGGCGCGGGCGGATGGCAGGGCACCGGACCATATCGATCCGAGCCTCGCACGGCGGTTTCCGGACTGGTTCACCGAGTTGCCCTTCGAGTTTGAGCTCGGGACGCTGATCGAAAAACACAGGCCGGATATCGCGCTGGTGACACTCCCGAACGACGAAGCGCCAGGCGCGATCGAGACGCTGGCCGATGCCGGGATTCACCTGCTGCTCGACAAGCCCACAGCCCGAACCGCTCAGGAGGCCGAGCGCGCCTTCGCGGCGGTGGACCGGGCGGGTGTGCGGGCGGCCGTGGCGCTGACCCGGCGCTACGGGTACGGCTGGCAGGAGGCCGCGGACCTGATCGCCTCGGGGCGGCTTGGCACGTTGCTGACCACCGAGGCGGTGTTCATCACTTCGTCGGTGGCGGTGCGTGACCCGGCGAACCTGATCTTCGACCGGGAGCGGATGGGCGGCGGTGTCCTGCACTGGCTGGGAATTCACGATCTCGACGCGTTGCAATGGCTGACCGGCGAACCGATCGTGGCGGCGCAGGCGATGATCGCCTCGCCGGGCGACACCGGCGTGGAGGTGGAAGAGGTGGTTTCGGCCTCGGTGCGATACGCGTCGGGGGCGATTGGCACCGTTCACTACGCCTACGCGCTGCCTCGCCCGGGTGGCGAAGGATACGTCGCGATCCGGGGCACGAAGGGCTCGGTGAAGATCCTGCCCGATGGATCGTGGACGTTGACCGTCGACGGATCGGTGGATGCCCCGCTGCTGTCGCGGACGGTTTCGTACGAGACCGGGCCATCGACCGGGTACGGCGCGATTGGCGCGGTGATCCTCGCGGATTTGCTGGGCGCGATCGAGGAGGGCCGGCAACCCCTGGCCACGGGAAGGGATGTTGCCTCGGCCCTGCGCGTGATCGACGCGATGTACGCCTCGGCCCGGGATGGCGGGCTGGTGGAGGTGCGGGGCGGCGATTGATGCCAGATGAACGCAGATATGCACGTGACTGTTTCGGCATGCGCCGGGACCCGCTAATCCTCTACCAACGAGAGCGTGATATATGGAAGCTGATCTCATCATTCGTAACGGGACGGTGGTCGATGGCACCGGCGATCCCGGGTACAAGGCCGATGTGGCGATCTCCGGCGACCGGATCGTGGCGATCGGGGACCTGGCGGGTTCAACCGCCGCGACCGAGTTCGACGCGACCGGTAAGGTGGTGTCGCCGGGGTTCATCGACGTGCATGTGCACTCCGAGACGCACCTGGCCGACCCCAACGACACGCGGCGGAATGGCAGCCTGTTGCAGGGCGTGACGACGCACCTCACCGCTCCGGACGGCTTCGGCTGGGCGGGGGTGCCGCATGAGCAGGCAAAGGAACTGTGGGAGTGTGACCTGTTCGCCCACGGCGAAGAGCCGCACATGTCGCTGGACTGGCCGACCGCGGAGTCATACCTGGCGATATTCGAAGGCAACACCCCGATCAACGTGGTGCCGCAGGTGCCGCATTGCGCGGTGCGGGTTGGGGCCATGGGCTGGGACGGCCGCCCGGCGACCGATGACGAGCTGGAGAAGATGCGGGTGGCGACCCGCGAGTGGCTGGAGGCGGGAGCCCGGGCGCTCAACCTTGGGCTGGACTACCAGCCGAGCGCGTTCGCGGACACGCGGGAACTGGTGGAACTGAGCAAGGTCGCCGCCGAGTACGACGCGATCTACGCCGCGCACGTTCGCTACAACCTGATCGGGCGCGAGGCCGCCTGGCGCGAGACGATGGAGATATCGGAGCAGGCCGGGATTCCGGTGCACATCTCCCACGAGCATGTCACGCCCGACACCGCGCCGTTGCTGGAGGAAGCCGCGTCCCGCTGCGATCTCACCTTCGAGTCGTATCTCTACCACGCGGGCTGCACGCACCTGGCGCTAACGCTGCCGATCTGGGCCCAGGAAGGCGGTCCGGAAGGCGTGAAGGCACGGTTGAAGGATCCGGGAGACCGGGCGCGAATCCGCGCCGCGCTCGACGCCAGCTTCAAGGCCGACCCCAACGCGCGGAAGGTGTTCGTCCACAACCAGACGGGGCGGTTCATCGGCCAGTCGTTGCAGGATGTCGCCGCCGAGGCCGGACTGGACGAGGCCGACTTCGCGATCCAGATCCTGGAAGAAGAACATCCATACGCCCTGATGGTCTATCACCGGAGCACGACGCCAGAATACCAGGAGCAGTCGATTCGCGACACCGCCCGGCATCCGGCGATGATGGTGGCCTCCGACGGCATCTACCAGGGCATTTCGGCTCACCCGCGCGGTTATGGGACGTTCGCCAGGGTGTTGCGGCTGGTGGTGCGCGAGATGGGAGCCATTTCGATTGAAGAGGCCGTGCGCAAGATGAGCGGTTTCCCGGCCGAGCGGTTCCGGATCAAGGACCGGGGCCTGCTGCGGGAAGGGTACGGCGCCGATGTGGTGATCTTCGACCCCGAAACCGTGGCCGACCGCTCGACCTGGGATGAACCACGGCTGGAGCCGGTCGGAATCGACCGCGTGATCGTGAATGGCCAGGTGGCCGTCGAGCAGGGACGTCCGACCGGGGCGTTGCCTGGTCGCGTGCTGCGCTGAAAGGAAGCCTCACCATGAAGCTAGTGACCTACTCCCAGAATGGGAATACCCGCGCCGGGATCGCGACCGCGAACGGCATCGTCGACCTGGCGGATGGCGCCACCGCGCTTGGCATGTACGCGCCGGACAGCGTGGTGGAGCTGCTTAACGAAGGCGAGGAAGGGCTGGGCGTGGCCCGGCATGTGGAGGCGGCGGCGAACGACGGCACCCTGCCGGTGACGCCGGAGGCGGACGTGAAGCTGCTGCCGGCGGTGCCCGCGCCACCCACGCTGTACCTGCTGGCCGCCAACTACCAGTCGCACATCACCGAAGGCGGCGGGGCGCCGGTCGACAAGGCGAAGATCACCCCACGACCGTTCATCAAGCCGGGGACCTCGGTGATCGGCGATGGCGACCCGATCCTGATCCCGCTGGATTCCGACACGCTGGACTACGAGATCGAGATCGCGGCGGTGATCGGCACGGGCGGGAAGCACATCGCCGAGAGCGATGCTCCCAGCCACATCGCGGGTTACGTGGTGTTCAACGACATCTCGGCGCGGAGCCTGAAGATCGCCGAGGGGCGCGATGAGCGCAACGGCGACTGGTTCTTTGACTGGCTGCTGGGCAAGTGGTGCGACAGCTTCGCGGTGGTCGGCCCGTACCTGGTGACGAGCGACGAGATCGGCGATCCGCGTGACCTGGAGATGTCGCTGAAGGTGAACGGCGAACTGCGGCAGCACTCGGCGGCCGGAGAAATGATCTTCACGGTGCCGGAGTCGATCGCGTTCCTCTCGCGGTTCGTGACCCTGCGGCCAGGCGACCTGATCTGCATGGGCACGCCGGGCGGGGTTGGCGCGACGACCGCGACCTACCTGCAGCCGGGTGACGTGGTGGAAACCGGCATCGAGAAGCTGGGCGTGATGACGAACACCGTCACCCGCGTCTGAGGAGCGATCCATGCGAGCACCACTGGCGGGCGTGTGGGTGGCGATGCCCACGCCCTGGACGAGTAGCGGCACGATTGACGCGGGTGTCGTGGGTGAATTGGTCCAGCGGTACGCCGCGGCTGGGCTGCATGGAGCGTACACCACCGGCACCGACGGCGAAATGCACGTGCTGGACCTGCCGGACTTCACCGCGCTGGCCGAGGCGTTCGGGAAGGCGGTTTTCGACGCCGGCATCCCGGCGCAGATGGGTTGCACCTGGAGTCACACGGATGGCGTGATCGAACGGGCGCGGATCGCGGCGGCGAACGGGATCGATACGATCCACGTGGCGCTGCCCTCGTGGGTGCCGCTCAATGACCGCGAAATGCTCCGCTTCTTCGAGGCGCTGCAACGAGAGCTGCCGGAAACGCGGCTGGTCCATTACAACATCGCCAACGCCGGTCGATTCCTGACGGGGAAGGACTACAGGGCGATCCTGGACGTTGCGCCGAACCTGGCGGGCAGCAAGCACACCGGAGGCAACGTGGCGTCG
>JAEWEG010000003.1 GCA_023389575.1 Chloroflexota bacterium
TCTTCACCGCGCTGGCGGTGGTTGCCTCGGCGGCGATTTCGCTGACGAGTTGGGATCTGCTCTCCGACCCGGAGTTCGTCGGGCTCCAGAACTACGCTGAGCTGCTGACGGACGATCCGCTGTTCCGTACCGTGCTGTGGAACACGTTCTACTTCACGGTCGTGAGCGTGCCCGCCTCCACGGCGATCGCGCTTGGCCTGGCGTTGCTGTTCAACACCGGGCTGCGGGCGATTCCGCTGTTCCGCACGGCGTACTTCCTGCCGGTGATCACGGCGACGGTGGTGGTCGCGCTGGTGTGGCGCTGGTTCTTCAATCCGGATTTCGGGATCCTCAACTACATGCTCTACCGGCTGGGGGTCGATTCTCCCCCCAACTGGCTGGCCAGCCGGACCTGGGCGATGCCCTCCGTCATCATTCTGGCCGTGTGGAAGCAGGTTGGCTACAACATGGTGATCTTCTTGGCCGGGCTGCAGGCCGTGCCTTCCACGCTGTATGAAGCAGCCTCGATCGACGGCGCGGGGCGGTGGAAGCGGTTTCGGGACATCACCCTGCCGATGCTGACCCCAACCACCTTCTTCGTGCTGGTGATTTCCATCATCAGCTCGCTGCAGGTGTTCGACGCGGTGCTGGTGCTGACCAATGGTGGGCCGGCCAACGCGACGCGGACGATGGTCTATCACATCTGGGAAGAGGCATTCGTGTTTCTGGAGATGGGATATGCGGCCGCGGTGGCGTGGATCCTCTTCCTCATCGTGTTCCTGGTAACCCTGCTGCAGTGGAAGCTGCAGAAGCGGTGGGTGCACTACGAGGCATAGGGAGGAGCCGATGAGCCAGCAAATCACCTCGTCCGGTTCGAGCCGCGCCTTGCGGGTCGCGACGCGGACCCTGACCTACCTGATCGTGTCGCTCGGCGCGCTGTTGATGATCGTGCCGTTCCTGTGGATGGCCTCAACGGCGTTCAAGGAATCCAGCGCGGCGTTCGACTACCCACCGAGCTGGATACCGTCGCCGGCCTCGCTGGAGAACTTCCGCGAGGTGTGGACGATCGTGCCGTTCGACCGGTACCTCTTCAACAGCCTGTTCGTGGCCGTCTGCATCACCGTTGGCGAGGTGCTGACCTCGTCGCTGGCGGCCTATGCCTTCGCGCGGCTCCGGTTTCCGGGAAGGGACGCGCTGTTCCTGATGTACCTGGCGACGATGATGATTCCGGGGCAAGTGACCATCATTCCGAACTTCATCCTGATGCGGTGGTTTGGCTGGATCAATACCTACCAGGGGTTGATCATCCCCACCGCGTTCACGGCGTTTGGCACGTTCCTGCTGCGCCAGTACTTCCTGTCGATTCCAAGGGAACTGGAGGAGGCGGCGCGGGTGGATGGGGCGAGCTACTTCGAGGTGTGGTGGCGAATCATCATGCCGCTGGCCAGTCCCGCCATCGCGACGCTCGCGGTGTTCAGCTTCATGGGGGCGTGGAACAGCTTCCTGTGGCCCTACATCATGATCAATACCACGAACATGCGAACGATCACCGTGGCGCTTCGGGCCTTCCAGACCGACTATGGCACGGAATGGGGGCTGATGATGGCCGGGTCGCTGATCGCGGTGATCCCGATGCTGATCATCTTCCTCTCGGCGCAGCGGTACTTCGTTCGCGGGATCGCGACGACGGGTTTCGGCGGGCGGTGAGCGGCCACCGAACCGGAGGAGAATGCGTGTGGCCCTACGGGCGGTGTTGTTCGATCTTGGCGACGTCATCATGCGGGAGGAGACCGAGGAGAAGGTCGACGACGTGACCCAGCGGGCGGATATCTACCCGGGCATGGCCGAGGTGCTGCGCGGACTGGGGGCGCGTGATGTTCCGCTGGGACTGGTGGCGGACACGCGCGATGGCACCTACCGCAACGTGCTGGGCATGCACGGTCTTTTCGCCCTGTTCGACACCTTCGCGATCTCGGATGACCTGGGCGTGGAGAAACCGGACCGGCGGATGTTCGAGCATGCGCTGCGGGAACTCCATATCCCGAAGCCGGCGTGGGGTGAGGTGGCCATGGTTGGCAACAACCTGGCGCGGGACATCCGGGGCGCCAACGCGTTGGGATTGATCAGCATCTGGATGGTGTGGAACCAGCGCTACCCGCTCGCGTGCGCGGATGACCTCGAGACGCCGGATTATCAGGTCAGCACGGCGGAAGAATTGGATTCGCTGCTCGCCGCGCTGGAGGCCGGGCATGACCCCGTACCCTGGGCGCATCCACGGGCATTTCCCTGGAGTTGAGCGTGGTGGCCGAGCGAAGGGTCCCCGGAGATGGATGGAGAGCACAGGCGGAAGCGTTGTATACAATGTGGACACTCGTGCAAGAACTGTTGACGGGCCCGGAAGCCCTGTCTATGATGCAGGCGCGAATCCGCACAGGTGGACATCAACAGTGATGTTCCTCGAAATCCGCAAGGGAGCACTGTTTTGGGTAAGCAGACTGGTGCGCGTCAATGGGACCTTGGTCAATTGGAAGCAGCGTGGACAGCCCGGGGCTTTGACCGCCGGACGCTCATGAAGCTCGTTGGGGCGGGCGCGGGGATGACCGCGATCACGACCCTTGCTACCGCTCCCGGATCGGCGCTGGCCCAGGATGCGGCCTCGCAGGTATCCATCGAGTGGAACAAGCCGAGGACGCTGGGACCACTGTTCTCAACGGCGGGGTTCGAACAGCAGGTGGAGCGCGCGATCTTCGGCACGCTGGTCACCATGAACAACGTGCTCGAAGCGATTCCCGACATGGCGACATCGGTCGATGTATCCGAGGATGCGACCGAGTACACCTTTCACCTCAATGAGGCGGCGACCTTCAGCGACGGTACGCCGCTGACGGCGGCCGATGTGATTTTCACCGTGGAGCGCGCGGTCGATGCCCGAACGGCGTCCTTTTGGAAGGGCCGGTTCATGGGGCTCGTCGGGTCGGAGGCATTCGCCGACCAAACGGCCGATTCCATCGAAGGGCTCACCGCTCCCGATGACCACACCGTGGTGATGAAGCTTTCCTCGCCTGACTCGGCGTTCCTGCCCACCCTGGCCGACTTCTCCGGGCTCGGCATCCTGCCGAAGCACATCCTGGAGGGCGTGGCGCCGGAATCGCTGATCGAAGATGGCTTCAACCTGGCGCCGACCGTAGGCGCTGGTCCGTACAAGTTCGTGACCTACGAGACCGATCAGTACCTCGAACTGGAAGCGAACCCGGAATTCTGGGGCGAGGCCCCGGCAGTCCAGAAGATCTTCATGCGCATCCTGCTGCCTGACGTGGCGGTGGCCGAACTCGAAGCTGGCACGGTGGATGTGATCGGCGTGTCGATCGATGACATGGAGCGGTTGTCGTCCAACCCGGACCTCACGATCATCAGCATTGAGAGCCCGTCACTCGACTCGATCTCGGTGAACCTCGAGCGCGAGTACTTCAAGGATGTCCGGGTGCGGCAGGCGATGCAGTACGCCATCGACCGCGAGAACATCACCGCCAACCTCTACCAGGGGCAGGCCACCGTTCGCAACAGCCCGATCTTTGGGCCGGAGTGGATGGGCGTGCCCGAGGGGCTGAACGAATACCCGTACGATCCCGACCAGGCGCGGGCCCTGCTGGAGGAAGCTGGCTGGGACTCCAACCTCGAAGTCGAGATGATGTACGGCGCTGGCGCCAACTCAACCTTCCAGGCGATGGTGGCCGTGATCCAGCAGCAGTGGGCCGACGTCGGGTTCAAGGTGAACCTGCTGCAGCTCGATGCCGCTGAGCTGAACCGCAAGCTGGTGACCGAGCCGGACTACGATCTCTACATCGGTGGTGGTGGAGTGTATGGCGCGGAGCCGAGCATCAGCGCCAAATACTACCTGACCGCGAACTTCACGCCGGGCGGCGCGAACAACGTGCACTACTCCAACCCGGAAATCGACGACCTGTACGCCCAGGGGCGCGCGGTCGCGACGCCGGAAGAGCGGTCGGCGATCTACACGCAGATCGCGCAGATCCTCAACACGGACCTGCCCTCGATCTTCCTGTGGTCGCCGAACACCAACTTCGCGGTGAACAACCGCCTGATTGGGTTCGAGGCTCCAGCCTACGTCCAGAACCGGCTGTGGAATGCCGAGACCTGGACGGTCGAAGGCTGATCGCCAGACCAAGGCCATGTTCCCAGGGGAGGCAGCGCGAGCTGCCTCCCTTTGGGCTGACGTCGTAACGCTGGAGGGAGCGAAGCGGTGGGACGATATCTCCTCCGGCGGCTCATGATCAGCATCCCGGTATTGCTCGGGATCACGATCGCCATGTTCATCATCATCAACCTGTCCCCCGGTGACCCGGTGACGGCCCTGCTCAATCCCGAGCAGATGGCCAACATGGGTCCGGAGTGGGTCGAGGCGCAAAAGGAGTCGTTGGGACTGAACGACCCCGCGCCGGTGCGCTACTTCAAGTGGCTGGGACAGGCGCTGCAGGGAAACCTCGGCTATTCGTCGGCGGACAGGATGCCGGTCCTCGAAAAAATCGGCGAACGCATCTTCCCCACGCTGCGCTTGATGAGCGTGGTGATTGTCGTGTCCGTGGTTGTTGGCGTGCCGCTGGGCGTGATTTCGGCGCTGAAGCAGTACTCGTGGATCGACTACCTGTTGACCGTTTTGGGATTCCTGGCGGTTTCGATCCCCGGCTTCTTCCTGGCGCTTGTACTGATATATGTGTTTGCCCTCCAACTCGACTGGTTGCCCGCCACCGGCATGTATACGGTGGGTCAGCCGCGCACGTTGTGGGACTCGTTCACGCACCTGATCCTTCCGGCCACGGTGCTGGGCCTGAGCCAGGCGGCGCCGATCATTCGCTACACCCGGGCGAGCCTGCTGGAAACGATCCGCCAGGATTACGTGATCACGGCGCGGTCCAAGGGCCTGGCCGAACGCCGGATTATCGCCGGGCACGCGCTGCGCAACGCATTGATCCCGATCATCACGATCGTGGCGCTGCAAATCCCGGGGCTGCTGAGCGGCACGGTGATCATCGAGCAGGTGTTCGCCTGGCCCGGCATGGGCAGCCTGGCGATTTCGGCCGTGCAGGGGCGTGACTACAACACGCTCATGGGGATCAACCTGATCGCGGCGATCATGATCCTGGCAAGCAACCTGCTGGCGGATGTGGTGTATGCGTTCGTTGACCCAAGGATCAAGTACGGATGAGTGCAATTGCCCCTACCGCCTCCCAAGGCGCGGCATTGAAGGCGGTCGAACGCCGCGCGCCCACGTTCTGGGAACGCTTTCGCCGTCACAAGCTGGCGGTGGTTGGCCTGGCGGCGTTGATCATCATCGCCATCGCCTCGGTGTTCGCGCCGTTGCTGGCCAACCACGGACCCAACGCCGTGGACCTGGCCGCGTACCGCAAGCCGCCCAGTTTCGATCACTGGCTGGGAACCGATTCGGCCGGGCGCGATGTCTTCAGCCGGCTGCTGTACGCCGGGCGAGTGTCGCTGGCCGTGGGCGTGGTGGCGGTGGGCATCTATGTCGCCATCGGAACGTTGCTTGGAGGGCTGGCGGGCTATTTCGGCGGGTGGGTGGACCACCTGGTCATGCGCCTGGCCGACATGGTGCTTTCGTTCCCCAGCATCATCGTGATCATCACGATCGTGTCCCTCGTTGGCCCGAGCATCGTGAACGTGATGGTGGTGATCGGCCTGATGGGCTGGCCGCCAATCGCGCGGCTGGTGCGCGGCGAGTTCCTGACGCTGCGGGAACGGGAGTTCGTGCTGGCGTCGATCGCGACTGGCGCCACGAGCCCGCGGATCATCGCACGGCATGTGCTGCCCAACGCGCTGACGCCGGTGATCGTCAACGCCACCTTTGGCATGGCGAGCGCGATCCTGCTGGAAGCCGGGTTGAGCTTCCTCGGCCTTGGCGTGCAACCGCCGACCGCGAGCTGGGGCAACATGCTGAACGGCGCGCAGTCGATCACGGTGCTGGAGCAGATGCCGTGGTTGTGGGTGCCGCCCGGGCTCATGATCGTGGTGGCGGTGCTGTGCATCAACTTCGTGGGCGACGGCCTGCGCGACGCGCTGGATCCACGCTCCAGGCGATAGGCGAGGCGAACGCGCAAGGTGGAAGAAGCCTGCGTCGAGACGCCGTTGCTATCCTGAATCTGTTGGCCAATATGGGGACAGTGACAGGATTGGGGAATGAATCCGGAAGTCAGTGAATATATCGAGCAGATTCCACAGGCGTGGCAGGTGGATGTCGCCAACGCGTTGCGCCAGATGGTGCGCGAGACCATACCCGATGTGGAGGAGCGGATTCAGTACCGGAAGCCGCACTTCCTGAAGGACGGTCACTACGCGGCGGTGCTGTCGCCGGCGAAGGGCCATCTGTCGTTCACGATCTTCAACACCCAGGACGTGGTGTTGCCGGACGGCCTGTTCCAGAAGGGGCCGGTCGAGCGGTCGACGATCCGGATCAAGGAAGGCGACGAGGTCGATTACGCCCTGCTCGGATCGGTGCTGAGCCAGGCGTCGAGCACGTTGTAGCCACCGATATGTGACGAATGATGAGAGCCCAGCCCGGTGGCATGTCCGCCGGGCTGGGCTTTTCGTGGTGGATGGCGAGATCGGTTCGCTCATCGGTCGATTTCCGCGGGGAGCCGTTGCTGGCGGTTCGACTCGTAGAGGACGACCGCGGTGGCGACGGCAAGGTTGAGCGAATCGACGCATCCGGTCATCGGAATCCGGACGATCGTTCCGGCGACCTGTTCGAGATCGGCCGGAAGCCCCTGGCGCTCGCTGCCCATCAGCAGGACGAATGGCCGGGGATAGACGAATGGCCGGGGATAGTCGACGGTGGCGAAGTCGACCGCGCCCCGGTCCGATGTGCCAATGACCGGCAGGTCGTGCTTCCGGGTCCACCTGGTGAAGGACGCGGTGTCGCATGGGGCGAGCCGGGAAACGAAGGTGGCGCCCATCGACGCGCGAAGCGCCCACGGGTGCCACGGGTCCGTGGCGTTGCCGATGAGGATCACCCCGGCGCAGCCCGTGGCGTCGCAGCAGCGGAGGATGGTGCCGAGGTTGCCCGGGTCCTGCGGTTCGTAGAGGGCGACGAGCGGCGCACCGGGATTCGCATGGAGCAGGTCGTTCAGGTTCCACCAGGTTTGCTTGCCAACGCAGGCGATGCCCTGGGGGCGATCGCGCGTGGCGAGCGATTCGAACTCCGCCTTCGTCAGGCGAAGGCAGGGGATGGCGCGGGCCCGGGCGCGATCGAGCACCTCTTCCTGACCGTGGGAACCTCGGAGGAGGTCCGGCGCGAACAGGACGAGTTCGACCGGCGTATTGGATTGGAGCGCGGTGAGCGTGGGCCTGATGCCTTCGACGAGAAAACGGCCGGTTTCACGGCGTTCCTTGCGGGAATGGAGGCGACGGCAGGCACGAAGCGAGAGCGGCGACGATGACGAGCGCATGACAGATGTGTCCTTGGCCAGCATGGCGAAGGCACACCCGGAATGTGAGTTGTCAGAGGGTGACTCTGTCGTGATCGAGTCCGGGCGCGCCTGACGGCATGGCACTCGGACGAACACCCAGGATGTGGTTTTCCAGGTTCCAGGGCTGGCTTCCCGGCCAGGGCGATGGAGCGTGGCTCCGTGGGAACCGCTCGGTGGTCGCCCGTCGTCCGAGAAGCATTAGCCAAGCATTGTCAGTGGCACGTCATGTCCTCTCACTGCGGCACGTACTCTGCGGGCCAGATTAGGGATGAGGATCGCGAATGTCAACTGGGAGTTGATGGGCTCCTGGCGTGCTCGGTACGTCATGTTTTCAGTTCGGGGAAGTCGAGGTATGAGCAGAGACGGCGTGTATATCGTAGGGAGGACCTAATCGGCACGATGGTGCGGTGGCTAGCGCGAACGTGCCGATGTATGGTCCTCCGCCCAGCCAGCCACGATCTCGAACGTCGCCACGATGTGCCTGGCTGGCGTGTGGCCCTCCTGCGGCGTTCTACATGGATGGAGCGTGCCATCGCCAGCTTGATGACCTGTGCGAAGGCCGGTCGCGGAGACGTGCTGTACAGGAACAGCGGGCCGGGCGCTGGTGTCACGGAATGCCACCGGCCGGGTCGGTGGTGACGCTGGATCTGGCCGTGGTTGCCGGGGACGTATCGCGCGTGGCGAGAGGGAGCCGCCAGGTGGCGACGCGGGCCACGAGGTAGAGCACGATCGGCGCTGTCAGGAACAGGGCCAGGAACTGGTGGATGCGGAACCGGGTCCACCCGGAGTTGTAATGGCCGTAAATGAACATCGGGTAGTAGACGAGGCCGAGGGTGGAGGCGATCACCACGTAGATCCTGCTCAGCCGGTCGGGGTGCAGGGCTAGAAGCGCGATGATCGGGATCAGGTACCAGCCGTAAAGGTTGGTCATGCACAGGAAGAGCAGGAGCAGGGTTTCGGCGGCGGCGAGCGGCGCGGGGCGACCTTTCCAGACCGCCGCGGCCAGGGCGAGCATGCCGATCACGAAGGCGACCGTGAAGCCCTGGGAGATGTTGTCCTGCACGCTCTGGGGAACGATCTCGAAGCTGGGCCGGCTGAGCGCGAACTCGGTATCGGCGCGGGCGTGGGCTTCCTCGTGCTGGGCGTACTGGCGGGCCAGTGAGAGCGGGGAGACGTGGTCCATCTCCTGCGACTCCTCGAGGCCATTGATCAGGCCGTCGACCAGTTCCCCCTCGCCCCAGTAGGGCGCGCAGACCGCGACGACGGTGGCGGCGGTGAGCGCCACGGTGAGGACGATCCGCTTCCATCCCCATCGTTCCCGGAGGGCGACGACGATGAAGATCGGCAGCAGGGCTCCGGAGTACAGCTTGACGAGGGTAGCCAGCGCCAGCAGCGGACCCGCCAGCGGCGAGCGATGCTGGAGCGCGACCACGGCCGCCACCAGGAACACGGTAATGAGGACATCGTTGTGGCCGTTGGCGATGCCTTCGAACAGCACCAGCGGGTTGGCGGCGAACATCGCCACGGCAAGCCACATGAGACGGCTCCGGCGGTGATGCCAGCCAATGACGAGGGCGGTGGCGGCGATCAACAGCGCGTTGAACACCTTCAGCGCGATCAGCGTGTGGATGAAGTCGTCGAACCCGGCGATGAGGGCCGGAATGGCGGTGAAGATCAGCCAGGCTGGACCATAAAAGAGCTTGACGTCGGTGAGGAACGCGGGGCCAGCGTAGGAATCCGGCCGGTAGTTCGCGAACGTGGCGATGTACGGGTTCTTGTCGTAATGGAAGGTCAACTTGAGCTCGATCATGTAGTTGAACACGTCGAGCGCGCCGACCGGGTAGAGCATGACATTGATCGCGGCCGGAATCACCACGATGGCGAGCAGCCCGATCCTGCCGAACCAGGAGAGCCGGGGCACGAACTGGAGCAGCAGGATGGCGGCGGCATAGGCGGCCGAGATCAGCAGGAAGAGGGCGAGCGTCTGGCGCAGCGTTGGGGAGTCGAAGCCGCCGGGGATCTTCTCGAACGAGAAGTGGTTGTTGGCGCGGTTTTCGAGCAGGCCGTACCAGCGGTGCAGGGACAGCCACGCGCCGGTGGTGACCATGGCGATGGCGGCGAGGATGACTCCGCTCCAGAAGCCGAGTGTGCGAGAAGGCGGTTCGGGCGCCGGCGTGGCGGTGGGTTCAGGCGGATTGCCTGGGGTTGAGGGGACGTCAGTGTCTGATGGCATGGCGGCAGCCCCTGGCTGTGACCGGAAAGGACCCATTGGGATCGTGGCGCGAGCAACGCTCCCAAGCGGATTCATTGCACCACGAATGTCAAGGATTTGTCATCCAAACCGGCGCACAAATGAAAGGGTTCCGTCCGTGGCGCATTGCGGTGACAATGCGGGCGACTCGATGGGCACGCGCCCACCTGGAACCTGGCCGGGGACAGCCCGGCACTGGAGGCACCTGTGACGATTCGTGGTCTGGCGAAGGATCACCAGACATCCGTGAAGCGGCCGGCCGACTTCGACGCCTTCTGGGAGGGGATCCTGGCGGAAGTGGACGAAATTCCGCTGGATCCCACGATGGAATACCTGCCCTACCGTTCCACCGATGAGGTGGAGGTGTTCGAGATTGGCTACACCAGCCTCGATGGCGTGCGCATCGCCGGGTGGTACTGCCGCCCGCGCGAGGGCTGGGGAACCGCGCCCTTTCCAGGGCTGAGCATCGTGCCGGGGTATGTGTCCGAGCCCACCCTGCCGAAATCGTGGGCGAAGCTGGGCTACGCGACCATCGGCGTGGCCCCGCGTGGCAAGCTGCGGTCCAACGGGCAGTTCAATCCTGGCTATCCGGGCCTGCTGATCCACAACATCGTGGATCCCAACACCTATGGGTACAAGGGCTTCTACATCGACGCGGTTCGGGCGATTGATTTCCTGCTGTCGCGGCCGGAAGTGGATGCGACCCGGATTGGCGTGCATGGCGGCAGCCAGGGCGGGGCGCTGACGCTGATCTCGGCGGCGTTGAGGCCGGATGCCGTCACCTGTGGGGCGGCCGGCGCGCCCTACCTGGCGGGGTACATGGATTGCGCGGCGCTGACGCATTCGTATCCGTACGAGGAGATGAACGAGTACCTGCGCCTGTATCCCGAGCGGGAAGAGGCGATGCGGTCGACGCTGGAGTACTACGACTGCATCAACTTCGCCTCGCGAATCAAGGCCTCCATGCTGATGTATGTCGGGCTTGCCGATGATGTGGTGCCGCCGGAAACCGCGTACGACCTGGAGAAGGTCATGACCTGCCCGGTGGAGATTCACGCCTACGACCGGTGTGGCCACGAGGCGGGAATCTACTGGGAGATGCCGGTCATCGAGGCGTTCCTCGCGGAGCACCTGAAGCCGTCGGTCGCGCAATCTGGGCTTCACGCCCAGGATACAGAGGGTTAGTCGAGCATGGTTTCCTCACAGCCGGCCAGCGTGAAGCCGGAAGATTTCGATGCCTATTGGGACGCGATCGACTCGGAACTGGCCGCGATTCCGGCGGCTCCGGAGTCCGAGATCAGTCCCCTCCACTCGACGGAGCATTCGACCACCTACAAGGTGCGGTTGACCAGCATCGGCCCGTACCGGATCGAGGTGTTCCTGAGCATTCCCGATGGCGAGGGGCCGTTCCCCGCCATCATGCTCGCGCCGGGGTACGGAAGCGTGGTGGTTCCTCCCTCCTACGATGACCGGATGCGGTACGTGGCGATGGCGATCCGCTACCGTGGCACCCGGGGCGCGGACAAGCCCTACGCCGCCAGGTATCCCGGCCTGCTGACCGATGGGATCGAGGACGCTGGCGCCTGGAAGTACCGGGGCATCCTGGCCGATACGCTGCGGGCGTTCGAGTACCTGGTTGGCCTGCCGATGGTGAACACCAACCGGGTGGCGATTAATGGGAACGACATCGGCCTCATCGTCGCGGCGCGGCGCGCGGGCGTGACCGCGCTGTCGGTGAACGCCGGGTTCTTCTACCGGTTGACCGACCTCTACCCCGCCACCGAGGCGTACCCGTTCGAGGAGATCAACGACTACCTGCGCGAGTTCCCCGATCGGAAAGACGCGGTGAACAGGACGCTGTCCTACTTCGACCCGCTGCACCACGCGCCCGCCGCGATCACGGACACGTTCGTGGTGGTGAACGATCCAGGCGCGACGGGCGGTCCGGAATGGATGGCGCCACTCGTGCAGTCTCTCGGCGGGGCGGTCGAGCAGTATTCGATGACGCACGAGGGGCAGACGGACTACGACGCGGTGGACCGCTGGATCGCCCAGCAGCAGGGCGTACCTCCCCGGCCTCGAACCTGGGAAACGGCCGACATCGGTCCGTGGTCCGCTGGTCGTGGTGAATTCCGACAGGATTGACGAGGTTCTGATCAGGATGCGACGGCTTCGGCGGGTGTGGCGGCGGCGCACACCCGCCGCGCGAGCCGCGTCGCGTCCTCGATGGACAGGGCTCGCCCGGCCGCTTCGGCGGCCTCGGCGCTGGTGGTGTTGAGCAAGGCTCGAGTCGCTTCGTGGTGCTCCCAATACCGCTTTTCGTCCTGCGCAGTGAAGGCCTCACCCGTTTCGAGGATTCGTTCACGGGTCGTGACCATCAGCGCCAACCCGTCGGCCGGGTGCCCGACCTCCTTGGCTAGATAGCCAACGAGAAGGAGGCAACCCAGGTAATCCCCGACGGTGCTCAGGGCTTCCATCAGGTCGATTATCTGGCCGAAGACTTCCAAGGCGGCGATCGGATCGGTTTTACTCAGCAGGTCCGCGTGGGTGGCGCGGGTAGCAACCACCATCCGCTGGGAACCGATTTCCGCGAACAGGTTCGATGCACGCAGTATTGCCGCGGTGGCCGCGGCACGGTCGCCAGACTCGAAATGGAGTGAGCAGGAATAATAGGCGGTCCAGGCCAGGGCATCCATGTCGTTGACGAGCGCGGCGGCCTGCTCGGTTTGTGCCAGCAGCGTCCGCATTCCCTCAAAATCACCCAGGTCGAGGGCAATCCCGATCTGGTTCAGAAGCACTCGGGCGGCGTAGAAGTGGTTGGCTGTTTCTTGCGCCAATGCAAACGCTTCATTGAGATAGACCCTGGCCGACTCCTGTTCTCCCTTGAATGTCAGGGCTATACCCAGCGACATCAGATGGTCCAGGATGCTGATTGGATCGCCGGTCCGACGGGCCAGGGGAAGCAGGTCCTGGTTGAGGGTGATGCAGGCATCCCATTCGCTGTCGTACCTGAGCAACAGGCAACTGAGCACGCCTGCCCGCAGGATGCCGATCGGATTCTTGGTTTGGGCGGCGAGTTCACGGGCGCGTTGGGCCCAGGCGCGGGCCTCATCGTACCGCGCGAGGCGCACCGCGAACCTGCCGAGGGCAGCGGTTCCCAGCAAGTGATCAGCGTTCGGGGTGGATGGTGCAATCTTCAGCGCCCGCTGGAGACGGTTGAACCCTTCGCGAGCGAGGCCCTGAGCATCCCATAGCCAGGCCGTGTCGGTCATGATCTCCAGGGCGAGCGCGGAGGGAGCCTCCGGCGATGCCGCCCAGTCGAGCACCGAACGCAAGGTGTCGAGTTCGCGCCGGAAGCGTGCCATCACCTCTATCTGGTTCACACCTTCGAGGCCCTTTGCGGCCCACGCGGCCAATTGCCGGTAGAAAGCGCCCTGACGGCGACGAAGGTCTGGGAGTTCTCCGGCGTGTTCCAGCAGCAGGTGAGCCACCTCCCGGACGGTCTGGAGCATGGTTAGCCGGCGAACGCCATCGACAACCTCCCATTGGGCCAGGCTTGCTTCCGCCAGCCTGTTTGCGAACATCTCGGCATCGTCGCCCGCCAGCATCCGCAGCGCGTCGGGTTCGATTCCGCCGGGAAAGAGGGCCAGTTGGCGGAAGAGGGTCTGCTCGGCGGTCATGAGCAGATCGTGGCTCCAGAGCACCACATCCTCAAGTGAACGCTGACGGTCGGGCAGGTCGTGGGGACCATCCCGCAGCACGGCCAGTCGCTTGTGTTGCTGTATCTGGGCCAGGACATCCGTTGGGGATCGATCGCCGCACCGCGCCGCGGCAAGTTCGATCGCAAGCGGCAAACCGTCCAACTGGATGCACAGGGAATTGATGCTGCGCTCGTCCTCTCTTTGAGGGGTGACATCGAGCGCTTCCAGAATCTGCCAGAAGAGTTCGGTGGCGCCCCGCCGGGGTTGCAACTCGGCGGCGGGATCGGGGAGGGCAAGTGGATCCAGCCGCAGCAACCGCTCGGCCCGCAGGCGAAGCGGGATACGGCTGGTGGCGAGCACCGTCAGGTTCGGACAGGCCTCCAGCAGTTCGGCGATACCGGTTGCCGCGTCTTCGAGTTGCTCAAGGTTATCCAGCACCAGCAGCGCGGTGCGTGCGCGGAGATGGGCGATAACCTGGTCCTGCTTGGTGCTGGTGGGATCGTCGCGCAGTCGAAGCGCGGCCGCGATGGCGTCGAAGAACAGGTCGGGATCGGTGACCGGGGCCAGGGAGATGAAATGGGCTCCCTCCGGAAAATGGCCGCGAATGCGATGAGCGGCATCCGTGGCGAGCCGGGTTTTGCCGACGCCGCCGGGGCCGACGATCGTCACCAGCCGGATCTCCGGTTGGAGCAGAAGGACACCCAGGCGCTCGATCTCTTCGTCCCTGCCGACAGTGCGTGACGGTAGGGCTGGAAGGAACCCCTGGTTGCTGGGAACGATGGTGAGGTCGGCGCTTTCGGCGGGGGCCTGATCGCGAATGGTTTGGGCCAGGTAACTCGTATCCGCCTCGGGCTCGTCGCCCAGTTCGCGGTCGAGCATCTCGCGACATCGTTCGTATTGCCGGAGGGCGAGTTCTCGTTGGCCACCGGCGGCATATGCCTGCATCAGCGCCCGGTGGATCGGCTCGACGATGGGGTCGGTGGTGAGGAGCGCCTCCAGGTACGGCACCGTGGATAGCGGATCACCCGCGTCGCGGTCCATGGCGGCCAGGGCGAAGACGGCCTGCTCGCGCTCTGTCCGCAAGGTTTCCCGGCGGCCAATGGGCCAATCGGCGTACGGCTCATCCGCGAGATAGAGCCCGCGATGGAGGTCGAGGGCCCGGCGAAGCATATGGCGGCTGGTTTCCGGATCGCTTGATTCGGCCTGGGTGACCAGCGTGTGGAACTGGTCGACATCCGTCCAGACCGGCGCTCCGGCAGCGATCCCAACGGTTTCGCCCCGTGTCTCGATGTAGCGGGATCCTCTGCCGCGCTCGATGTCCGGTTCCAGTGTTCGGCGCAGGGAGTGGAGTGTCTTGTAGAGGGCGTTGTTCCCGGCGCTCAGGTCCAGGTCGGGCCAGAGCAGGTCGAGCAGTTGTTCGCGATGCACCTGATGGCCGCTTGCGTTGAGCAGGACCAGGAGCAGGGTGCGCCCCTTGCGACCCTTCCAGGCGTCGCGGCCGAGCACGCGGTCGCCCAGCGCGATCTCGGATGGACCGAGGAGACGGACCTTGAGGAGAGGTGCTTTGGTGGCGGACACGGTATCGAACCCTGGTATGTACCCGGCGCGGAACATGGTGGCACGATGGCTCGCCGTCAGTATATCCGCGATTTCGGATATTGGACCTGGAATCGTGTGTCCGTCGATTCGGAAACGCTGACGCCGTCCTCGTACGAGAACGGCGTCGAACAGGGAATGGTTGTCGGGAGGACCGTTGCTAGTCGGTGGGGTCGATGCAGCCCGGGAACGGCGAGCCGCCAACGCAGAAGTGAGGGTAACGGGCTTCGGCAGCCTCGGGAGCGAGGCCGCCCCCTCCGAGGAAGATGCCAAAGGCGACGGTTGCGATGACAGCGGCACGGGTAGCGAGTTTCTTCATGGCCGGGTTCCTCCTGCGGTCCTTGCGAATCGATCGTCTCACCCTTGAGACTGGTTGCATCTTAGGAAACGCTTCTTCCCTTTTTCTTCCCTCCTCGAAACCGCCACCCCATACAGTGTTTTTCGCGTCTTCCCGGACAGCGTGTTCCGGTATGGACCTGTCTCGAATCGATGGTGACGGGTGGCGGTAAGCCGGATTCCATCAGATACTGCGATCTCACTCGTCATGTCGAGCGGAGCGAGACATCCATGCGCGAAGCGCGTCGACCGTCAGGTCGACCCTGAGTTCAACATTCAGCGCGTTCAAGCACCGACCAAGGAAGGACGTTCCATGTGCACCGCATACGTCTACATTCTGGGTAGCCAGGGTGGCACGCTCTACATCGGCGTCACCAACAATCTGGAGCGGCGGATGTGGGAGCACCGGAATCATGTCAACGAGGGATTTACGAAGAAGTACAAGGTGACGAAACTCCTCTACATGGAAGAGTACGAGCGGATGGATGATGCCATTGCCCGTGAGAAGCACCTCAAGGGGTGGTCGAGGGAGAAGAAGCTAACGCTGGTTCGAGAGCGCAATCCGCGTTGGAACGACTTGGCCTGGAACTGGTTCTCCGACGAAGGGACGTGAGGAAACCATGGCGGGAAGGGGTCCGGCTGAGCCGGATGCGCTTCGCGCATGGATCCTGAACGAAGTGAAGGATGACGAGAAAAGGAGCATGACCATGACCACCACCTATCGCATCGCCGTCATTCCCGGAGACGGCATCGGGAACGAAGTCGTCCCGGAGGGCCTGCGCGTGCTGGAACGGCTGGCGGAGACGTCCAGCGGACGGATCGCCTTCGAGTTCGAGTCGTTTCCCTGGGGCTGCGAGTACTACCTGAAAACCGGCGGGATGATGGACGGGGACGGCCTGGCCAGGCTGGAGTCGTTCGATGCCATCTACTTCGGGGCGGTGGGTTGGCCGGGTGTGCCCGATCACGTCAGCCTGTGGGGGCTTCGGCTGGCGATCTGCCAGGGGTTCGACCAGTACGCCTGCATCCGGCCGGTGCAACTGTTGCCAGGCATCGAAAGCCCGTTGCGGAACGCGACCGAGGCATCCATGGACTGGGTGGTGGTGCGCGAAAACTCCGAGGGCGAGTATGCCGGTATCGGCGGACGGAACCTGGCGAGCCGGGGAAGCGGCGCCGAAGTCGCCACCCAGACCGCGTTGTTCACCGAGCAGGGCTGCGAGCGGATCATCCGGTACGCCTTCGACCTTGCCCGAAGCCGAACCCGCAAGAAAGTGACCAGCGTTACCAAGAGCAACGCCCAGCAGTACGCGATGACGCTGTGGGACGACGTGTTCGCGCGAGTGTCAGCGGACTATCCGGACGTGGAGACGGAGCAGTGGCTGGTGGACGCGATGGCGGCGCGGTTCGTGCTGCGGCCGGATACGCTCGATGTGGTGGTGGCATCGAACCTGTTCGGCGACATCCTTTCCGATCTCGGGAGCGCGCTGGCCGGGAGCATGGGCATCGCGGCCAGCGCGAACATCGATCCCGAGCGGCGCAAGCCGAGCATGTTCGAACCGGTGCATGGCTCCGCGCCGGACATCGCCGGTCAGGGCATCGCCAATCCGATCGCCGCGATCTGGACCGTGGCGCTGATGCTCGACCACCTGGGCCTGGCCGATGAAGCGGCTGCCGTGATGAACGCTATCCGGGCGACGACGGGTTCAGGCGTGCTGACGCCTGACCTTGGAGGCACTGCCACGACCCGCGACGTCGCCGACGCGGTTCTGACACACCTGTGATTCGGGGGCCGCTCGTACGCATGAGATATCTGGTAGCGGCGAAGTTCATCTTCGCCCAGTAGTGAAGGCGCGCACCTCGTGGTTGGCACCTGCGTTGATCGTGCGACCTGGTAGAGCATGGAGATCCTGATGAGCGGAGATGAGCGGACGAGCCGGAGCGGGACCTTCTTTGGCGAGGAAGGGGTCGCGGGGTTCCAGCAC
>JAEWEG010000079.1 GCA_023389575.1 Chloroflexota bacterium
GCCGCGAGCTTGCCGCGCTCAGCCGCCGAGGGGCGCTGGCTCGCGTAGCCGTGCTCCATGCCAACCGGGATGATGGCGCTCAGCGCGATCAGGAAGTGGAACGCGCTGATGTCCTTGCCCTCGCCGAGCAGCGAGAAACCGAGCATGTACTGGAGCAGCAGCAGGGTCGCCGCGCCGAACGAAAC
Organism: Chloroflexota bacterium; assembly: GCA_023389575.1. Taxonomy (GTDB): domain Bacteria; phylum Chloroflexota; class Chloroflexia; order Thermomicrobiales; family UBA6265; genus JACCYX01. The sequence goes on from JAEWEG010000079.1 coordinate 186, forward strand.
GATCTTCTGCCAGGGGAAGTCCTTGCCCGTGCGAGCGGTGTTGATGTTAAGCGCCAGCGTGACGACGTACCCAACAAGGACGAGCGTGCCGATGATCATGTGGACGTTGGTCATTCGAACTCCGTGAAGGCTGAATCGAGGGGCTGACGCGAGTCAGGAATCATTCCCAACCATCGCGTGTCGTTGCCTGCAAGTATGCCACCGCGAACCGCCGTTGCGGATGCCATGGGCCCGTGGCGCTGAGTGGGTGCACGTTTCGGCGGGGCCGGGCGGGCCGCGCCGATGGGCGGGTTTTCGAGGATTTCCTTTTCCCAGGAGGGCCGGTATACTCCCAACGACTCTACGGAACGCATGGTCGACAGAGCCCCAGCCGATCCATCGCGCGTTTCCGTCATTTCTTGTGCGACCTCGTTCCAGACGGGACGATTCGCCGCGTAATCGAAAGAGGAAAGCGGATTCTCATGACCGTTCATCAAGGTGACCACCACGCGACAATCGAAGCGCTCCTTGCCGAGAACCGGACGTTTCCTCCTCCCGAATCCTTCGTCAAACAGGCCAACTACTCCGACCCGGCGATCTACGAACAGGCGCTCGCCGATCCCGAAGCCTTCTGGGCCGAGCAGGCCGAATCGCTTTCATGGTTCAAGAAGTGGGACCAGGTACTGGACTGGAACCCCCCGTTCGCGAAGTGGTTCGTTGGTGGCAAGCTGAACGTCGCCTACAACTGCCTCGATCGCCACGTCGAAGCCGGCCGGGGCGACAAGATCGCCTTCCACTGGGAAGGTGAGCCAGGCGACACCCGGTCCATCTCGTACTCCGAACTCCTTACCGAGGTCAGCCGCACCGCCAATGCCCTCAAGGAACTTGGGGTGAAGAAGGGCGATCGCGTCGCCGTCTATATGCCGATGATCCTCGAGCTGCCAATTGCCCTCCTGGCCTGCGCTCGCATTGGCGCTCCGCACACCGTGGTTTTCGGTGGCTTCAGCGCCGAGGCGCTGCGCGATCGCATCAACGACGCCGACTGCAGCCTGGTCATCACCGCCGACGGCGGCTATCGCCGTGGCGCTCCCTCGGCCCTGAAGCCGAACGTCGACCAGGCCCTCAAGGAAACCTCCACCGTTAAGCACGTGCTCGTCGCCCGCCGCACCGGCGAGGAGGTCGACATGGAGGAGGGCCGCGACGTCTGGTGGGATGAGATCGTGAATCGCCAGTCCGACTCCTGCCCGTGCGAGGAGATGGACAGCGAAGACATGCTGTACCTCCTCTACACCTCGGGCACCACCGCCCGGCCCAAGGGAATCGTCCACACCACGGCGGGCTACCTGCTCCAGACCTCCTGGAGCCACAAAGCCGTGTTCGATATCAAGGACGACGACATCTACTGGTGCGCCGCCGACATCGGATGGGTCACGGGCCACAGCTACATCGTTTACGCCCCGCTGGCCAATTGCACCACGAGCGTGATGTACGAAGGTACGCCGACCTACCCGGCTCCCGACCGCTGGTGGGACATCGTGGAGCGCTACAAGGTCTCCATCCTCTACTGCGCCCCGACCGCGATCCGGGCCCACATGCGGGAAGGCCACCAGCACGCCGAGAAGCACGACCTGTCCTCGCTGCGGCTGCTTGGTTCGGTCGGTGAACCGATCAACCCCGAGGCGTGGATGTGGTACCACAAGTACATTGGACGCGAGTCGGCGCCCATCGTCGATACCTGGTGGCAGACCGAGACCGGCGCCATCATGATCTCGCCGCTCCCGGGACTTACCACTACCCAGCCTGGTTCAGCCACCCATCCGCTCCCCGGCATCGATGCCACCGTGGTCACCGAGGATGGCGAGCCGGTGCCACTGGGAGAGGGTGGGTATCTCGTCGTTCGCAAGCCATGGCCCGCCATGCTTCGGGGCATCTACGGTGATCCCGAGCGCTACGCCGATACCTACTGGAGCAAGTATCCTGGTCAGTACTTCCCGGGGGACGGCGCCCGCATCGACGACGACGGCGACTTCTGGCTCATGGGCCGCGTCGACGACGTCATGAACGTTTCCGGTCACCGCCTCAGCACCATCGAGATCGAGAGCGCGCTGGTGTCCCACGACCTTGTCGCCGAGGCCGCCGTGGTTGGCCAGCCCGACGCCCTGACGGGCGAGGCGATCTTCGCCTTCGTCACGCTCAAGAGCCGTGCCCATGTCGACGGCGACTTCGGCGAGGAACTTCGCCAGTACGTCGCCACCAAGATCAGCCCGATCGCCAAGCCGAAGCGTCTCATGTTCACGCCGGACCTGCCGAAGACACGATCGGGCAAGATCATGCGCCGCCTGCTTCGCGATATCGCCAGCGGCCAGAAGCTCGGTGACACCACGACCCTCGCCGACCCAGGCATCGTCGAGCAAATCCGCGAGGCCAGCCGGACCGGTAAGGACGAGGACTAACCGTTTTCGATCAATCGGAAACGACAAGCGGCGGTGGAATCACTTCCACCGCCGCTTCGCTATTCACGGGTTTATTCCCCGAGTGACTCAGTCACCGACCGCGACCGCCGCCCTTCCTGGCTGGAAGCTGCCCGTTTCCCGCACGCGAAGCGGGTTTGGCGTCAGCGCGAGCCCGGCGAAGGCGACCACCATCCAGATTGGCGACACAACGCCCGGGAAACCCGGGAGACCCGTTCCTCCGGTGAACCCGAGGACGGCAAGCACCGGCAGGCAGCTGAAGATGCCCACCCACAGTGGAAGCACCCGCTCCTTCAGCGACATCCAAGCCACGGCTCCCGCCGCCACCGTCACGCCGAACCAGCCAATGTACGAACCGAAGTCATTCAGAATGTAGTAGATGTACAGGCCCAGGTCGTCGTACGTGTTCGCGTCCATGCCGTCCGCGTGGTAGATCGCGGTCGCGCCCTTCCATCCATAGCCGAGCGAAAGCGCTCCGGCGGCGGCCGTCAATGCCTGGGACACGATTCGTGCCGCCAGACTGTCCGGGAGCCGCGGCTCGATCGACTTCCTCCATGCCGCCGCGAAGACGAGCAGGAGCGTGACCGCCAGGAATCCCGAGATAATGCTGAAATGGGCTTTCTGCTGGTCAATGGCGCCGACCATCTCCATCCTCACCGTGTCGGCGGACGTACCGTCGCCCGGTATGTGGATATCGAAGACCAGCGTGCCGAGCACGCCGAGCAGACCAGCCGCCGCGCCCGTCCAGAGCCAGGGCTCTCGTCCGCGTGCGTTGGAAGAATCGTTCCCCGTGGAACGGAGCGATGCGTTTGACATTGAGATGATGCCCCTTGTGTGGTTAACCAGCGTCGAAACGGCGCTGGCGGCGGACTGGTGAGGTCCCAAGGGGTGGTGCCGTGAGTGAGAACGCCTGTCGCTTTCTCGCTTCCGGAAATGAAAACGCCCCGTGACCAGGAATGGTTCCACGGGGCGTTTGATGGAGTGATTCGGTTCTTGCGGTGGAATCTAGCGGAGGATGATCCAGGCCGCGAGACCACCACCGACGACGATCACGAACAGTCCCGGCAGCAGGAAGCCCGCGGCCGACGCTGGATTGATGCCCGATGCATATACCCCGGTCATGTCCCGAATGCGATCGATGAGTTTGCCCATTTCTCAATGCTCCCTGACGGTGTTCTTAAAGCAGTCAATTGCCACGTAGGTTTCGAGTTCAACCCCGGCGTACCTGTATCTCAGGAAAGTGTACCGAAAGTCACCATACCGGGCGACTCACTCAGTCGTCGCCATCACGATCATCGTCCCCCTCCCGTTTGCCTTCGGTGGTGGAGGGCAGGTTGCGCATGGCCGGGAACAGGATCACGTCCCGGAGCGTGTTCTGGTCGGCCAGCAGCATGGTCATCCGGTCGATGCCGATGCCCACGCCACCGGTCGGCGGCATGCCGTAGGTCAGGGCGGTGATGAAGTCGATGTCGAGCGGCATCGCCTCCTCGTCACCGGCTTCCATGTCCTTCTGCTGCTCCTTGAACCGCGCAAGCTGGTCCAGCGGATCGTTGAGCTCGGTGAAGGAGTTGCCGATCTCCGCTCCGCCGATGTAAGGCTGGAACCGCTCCACATGCGTGGGATCATCCGGCTTTCGCTTCGCCAGCGGCGAGAGTTCCACCGGGTAGTCGGTCAGGAATATCGGCTGGATCTGGAACGGTCGCACGAACTGCTTGAGCAGCTCGTCGACGATTCTCGGCCACACGGTGTCCGTTTCGATATCCGCCCCCGCCGCCCGGGCCGCGGCCAGGAGCGATGACTGGTCCGGATGCTCGAGGTAGTCGATGCCACACCCGTCAATGATCGCCTGCCGAAGCGTCTTGCGCGGCCACGGCGGGGTCACGTCGATCTCGTTGCCACTGTTCACGAACACCGGCCCACCGAACACGGCGACCACCGTGCTGTGAATCATTTGCTCGACCGCCACCATCATGGATTCGTAGTCGGCGTAGGCTTCGTAGAATTCCAGCATCGTGAACTCTGGCGAGTGGTTCTTGCCGATGCCCTCGTTCCGGAAGTCCTTGGAGATCTCGTATACCCGCTCGTAGCCACCGACCAGCAGCCGCTTCAGATACAGCTCATCGGCGATGCGAAGATAGAACGTCTGGTCCAGCGCGTTGTGGTGGGTCGTGAAGGGGCGAGCCGCGGCGCCACCATACAACGGTTGGAGAACCGGGGTCTCCACCTCGATGTAGTCCCGAGCATCCAGAAAGGCCCGGAACGCGGTGACGATCTTCGAACGGATCGAGAACACGCGGCGGGTCTCTTCGTTCGCCATCAGGTCGAGGTAGCGCTGGCGGTACTTGAGTTCGATATCCTGCACGCCATGCCACTTCTCGGGCGGGGCGCTCAGCGCCTTCGAGAGCATGGTCAGTTCGGTCGTGCGCAGCGAGATCTCGCCGGTTCGTGTGCGGAACAGCACCCCGCTCGCCTGGACGAAGTCTCCGAGGTCGAAGTACTTGAGGATGTCCGCGTAGGCGTCTTCCCCAACCTCGTCCTTTCGAATGTACAGCTGGATCTGGCCATACCCGTCCTGGATATGGGCGAAGACCGTCTTGCCCATGTGCCGGAACCCGACAATGCGGCCGGTCAGGATCATCGTCTCGGTGGCGGCGCCATCGACGAGACCGCCAGCCGCTTCCTGCTCGACGTAATAGGCGATGGCGGCGGCCGACGTGTGGGTGCGTTGTGCGCGAGTAGGGTAGGGTTCGACGCCTCGGTCGCGAAGCTCTTCCACCTTCTGGCGGCGAATTTCCTGTAACTCGCTAAGTTGCATTGTGACTCCGGTGACGCGTGGGGAATATGGACAGGGGAAGCCAGGCTGGTGGGCTTGGGTGCCCGTCCAACCTGGCGATTCCGCTTATTTTACCGCGATCACCTCATACTGCACGGTGCCGCCTGGCGTGATCACCGTGACCTTGTCGCCCTGGCGGGAGCCGACCAGCGCCTGGCCGACGGGGGAGTCGATCGAGATGTCGCCGTCGTGAATGCTCGCCTCTTCGCGGCTCACGATCGCCCAGTTCTCGGTTTCGCCATCGTCGGCCTTGACCGTGATGTGCGAACCGAGCGCGATGATGCCATCCGGGCTGCCGCGCTGGATGATCTCGGCGTTCTCTAGGATGTTCTCGAGCTCACGCACGCGTGCCTCGGCGTACACGAGATCGTCCTTGATTTCTTCGTATTCACCGCTGTCCGAGGCTTCGTTGTTCGTATTGGCGTCCTGCACGGTGCGGTAGAGTTCCTGACGCCGGGCGCGCACTTCCTCGAGTTCAACCTTCAGGCGCTCAACGCCCTCGGCGGTGAGTCGCACACTTCGTTCGACGCCCATGGTGGTGTTCCTTTCAGATTGCTGCAACGAGCGTGGCGTGTACCAAATACCGCCACGGCGGGTGCCGGGTCGTGTGACGTAACACAAAGCCGGAGGCAAGCAACCCCCGGCTTCCATTGATTGAACCTGCCTAGAGTATAGGTCGGCTGGGCCCGGAAGTAAAATCGCCCAGACGCCGCCGGACACCGATCCTTCCTTACTAAAGGAAGCGAACGAGCCTTTCCGCTCCGGCTTCGCCTGCGAGGCGCGTTCCGTCTCACCCTTCCTGGCGGATAATGCGATCGCCTGACGTCCGGATCAGGCCGCCAGAAGCATCATTTCCCCCAAAATCCGAGATTCCAGGAAATTGCTCCGTGTCACAGCCGCACGCGTGAACTGTGACACGGTCGGCCATAAACTGCCCATGCCTTCGATTATTCCGTGACAAATAGTCACAGATACCGAAATCCCTTGCCGTTTCACCTGAATACCCACCTTTACAAACGATAAGAGTGTCCGTACACTCTGTACATTCAGGCGGCGACGGGCCGTCTCGATCTCTTTCACGGTGTGTCCCCGCGCACCTCACAGACTCAACAAGGGTTTCTCCGCGAGGAGGGGGTTCAAGTGATCACTCAGCGATACATGAACTGGCAACCGGTGGCTGGACCGGGCGCCATGGGCAACTGGATGCGGGAGCGGCTGGGACGCCTGCTCACCGTGTTCCTGGTTGGCCTGATGGTCGCCGCTGGCATTGGCATCGCTCAGCCGGAGGTCGCCCGTGCCGGGCAGGCTGGCACCATCAACTCGAACAATGTCGAGGTGTTCCGGCACCTGAACGACCACACGGTCATCGACTACCTCCACGCGGGCGATCGCGTCGACATCTTCTGGGGTCCAGAGGGTGAGATGTTCGAGGTCAATCACGGCGGAACGGTCGGCTGGGTGTGGGCCGAGTTCGTCGACCTCGACGGAAGTGGCGGCTCGTCGAGCAGTTCCTCGTCGAGTAGCGCTTCCTCCTCTGGCGGATCGTCTTCCTCGTCCGCCGCGCAGGCTGGGGCATGGTCCTGGAGCGCCTGGGCCATGGTCGACGCCGATTCGCTGAACGTCCGGGCTGACGCCTCGACAAGCGCCCGCGTCATCGATTCCTACGGCCCCGGCGAGTGGATCGAGGTCATTGGAAACGATGTCAACGGGTTCTCGCCCATCAACTATTACGGCGATGTCGGTTGGGTTGCCTCGAAGTATCTCAGCTGGGACGGAAGCTACACCTACGCGTCGGTTGGCCAGATCGGTGGTGGTTCATCGTCGTCGTCCTCATCGTCTTCGGCCAGCAACAGCCAGGAGCACTGGATCCAGATCAACGGCGCCACGGGTGAAGTCAACCTGATGATCGGCAACAGCGTGTATGCCACGTACTGGGGTTCCGTGGGCTTCGATACGTCGCCAGATGGCTTTTACTCCACGGCCAACGGCACCTTCTACGTCTACGCGATGTACGAGCCGCTCGGGTACACGAAGTGGGCGGATGCCTACATCACCCACTGGGTCGGCTACGACAGCTACCGCTCGAACGGCTTCCATTCCTATTCGAAGGACGCCAACGGCAACGTCCTGCCAAATGGCGCGGGCAAGACCGGCGGGTGCGTGGCCCTTCCGGCGGCGGCGATCCAGGCCGTGTACGACTTTTCCTATATCGGGATGCGAGTGGTTGTGTACCGGTAGAGCAGCCGCCATCAATCCCACCGCTGGCCTGGCGCCAGCGGTGGGATTGGCATTCGTGGGAGGGTGATGCAACGTGGCCGCGAGGCGACGAAAGCGAGCACAATCGAAGAGGTGGCTCTTTCCGACCCGCGCCGCGATGCCGGTTCTGGCGCTCGTCCTCGCCCTGGCCGCCATCGTCTCCACCCAGCAGGGCTGGATCCCGATCGATCCGACCGGCTCCGGTGGGCGAGCGGCGGTGGTCGGAACCGATGTCCTCAACGTTCGCGCCGCCCCAACCACAAGCGCGGACATCCTCGACACGGGATCCGAAGGCGATCAGGTGGACGTGATCGGCCCGGAGGAGAACGGGTTCTACCCGGTCAGGATCCACGGCATCCAGGGATGGATGTCCGCCCGGTATCTCGTGTTCGATGGCGAATCGCCCGTCACCCGGGCCGCGACGGCGCTTGAACCCGGTGTGGCGCTGGCGGCTGAACTACCCGCCGGGGAATCCGGACAAACGGATTCCCCGGTTGATGTCCAACCCGAGACCGTCGCGCCGCCGGACCGCTCGAACACGGTGGCCGCCGAGGAGACCGTCTCTGGACCACCCGCCCCAACCGGTGAACGCTGGATCGAGATCGACCGGTCGAGCGCGACCGTCACGCTCCATCAAGGGGAAACGGTCGTCGCGGTCTTCTCCGGCAGGATCGGGCGCGACCCGTCTCCCGATGGCTTCTATTCGACGGCCATCGGCACGTACTACGTCTACAGCATGAACAAGGGGCTCGCTCCAACGCCGTTCGCCGAGGATACCTATCTCACGGACTGGGTGGGCTTCGATCCCGTTCGCAAGAACGGAATCCACTCCCCGGTTCGCGATGCCAACGGTGTCGAGAAGGAATGGCAGAACCAGACCACGCTGGGCTGCGTTCGGCTCGCCGCCGGCGATGCGGTCACCGTCTTCGAATTCGCGGAAATCGGCATGCGCGTGGTGGTGCGGGAATAGCCACGCGGGCACATCGCAGGGGTTAACGTCAAACCGGGGAGGTCCATCGTGGACCTCCCCGGTTTCGCCGTGCGTCTACGATGCGCGTCTTACAGGGACAGGATGCCCTGCCTGGTCGCGATGGTGACGGCTTCCGTCCTGCTGCCGGCGTCGAGCTTGTTCAACACCGAACTGACATGGAACTTCACGGTGTGGTCGCTGATGCCGAGTGTCCGGGCGATAGCCTTGTTCGGCATGCCCGCCGCCACCAGGTCGAGGACCTCGCGTTCGCGCGGGCTGAGCGTCGAAATCGCTCCCTCGCGGTCTTCCGACTGGCCTGGAGCCTGGGCGGAGACGTCGATCTGACTCACCGCCGGATCGATCACGTACAGGCCTTCATGCACCGCGTGAATCGCGGCGACAACGGCATCGGCGTCGGCGTCCTGGGCGATGATCCCGCCTGCGTATCGCGTCGAAATCGCGTTCTCCGGCAACCCATCCGAACCGAGCCACAGCAGCGGCACGTCTTCCGTGCGGCCGAGCGAAACGAGGTTGGAAAGGGTATCGGCTGGGAGGTCTCCCGAGTCGATCAGGATCACGTCCGCGTCGGAAATCTGGCCGAGCGCCGGCAGGCCGGACGCGGCCGCTAGCGCCGCCGGGGCGATCGCCGAGGCGGTGAGATTGGCGTCGCTCTGCACGAGCGCGCCAAGGCCGGCGCGCATCGAGGGGTAAGCCGCCACGATTCCCACCACGAGCCGCTCTCGCGAGGGAGTGGAAACGGGCAGGTTCGTCAGATTGCGACGCGAAACGAATGGTTGGTCCTTGCGGTCGCCGATGGCGGTTATTGGGGCTGGCCGGGCGACTGGCGTTGTGGAAGGCATTGGCATTCTCCGGTGTTCTTGGCTGGTCGCTCTAGCCACAAGGTTGCTCTGGCCGTGCTACAGGGGTAACCGATACCTCGAGTCGCGTGTCGTTTCGCCAGGCAACGACGCTAATGGGATCACCGATGTGCTCGTCACAGAGGATTTGCTTAAGGTCGGTGACATCCTCCAGTGGCTGGTCGTCCACTGTTACCAGAATATCACCCGCGTACAGCCCGGCCTCCGCGGCCGGTGCTCCCGGCTCCAATCCGCTGATGATCACCGCGGACTGCTGGTTGGGGAAGTCGCTCCGCGCGGATTCTGGCAGGTCTGCCCGTTTTACCGTTATCCCGATCCAGGCGGTGCGGACGTAACCGAGTTCGACGATGTCGGACACGACCCGGGAGACCTGGTCGGATGGAATCGTGAAGCTTCCGGCCTGGCGGATTCCGGAAGTGTTGATGCCGAGTACATCGCCGACCGAGTTGATGAGAGGTCCTCCGGAAAATCCGGGGTACAGCGCCGGGTCGGCGTGAATGAAGCATCCCGTCCGGTACGAGCGGAAGCGAATCGACCCAACGAACACCACTGTTCCCAGCGATGCCTGTGGCTCGGTCGCGAATGGCCGTCCCACGGCCATCACCAGCGTGCCAACCCGTGCGCTGTCGCCTGAAATGGTCGCCGGTCGCGGTTCGGTGGTCTCCGCCCGGAGGACGGCCAGGTCGCGGGATAGGTCCCGGCCCAGAATCGTCGCCGGAATGACCTTCCCATCGCCGAGGCGGATCGAGATGTTGTCCTCTCGCTCCACCACGTGACTCGCCGTAACGATCACCGCCCCTGACTCATCCACGTCCCACACGGTGCCGGTGGCGGGAAGCCGGTGCCGCCCTTCCACGGCCACGATTCCAGCCTGAGCGGCATCGACGGCATCGGCGAACACCGTGCCTACGGTATGGGCGGAAAGTTCTTCGGGCATGCTGCTGACTCCTGGTTGAAAGACCAGGTTGGATGGGAGTTCCCCCGGCGGTCGCGCCGCGCCTTCCTGGTTGCCACACTACGCATTAACTCTAGTTCCCTGAGCCGTGCCGTGCATCCCAAAATCGTTTAGGCGACTTCCTGCCCATGCGGGCAGGCGCGGCCACGAGCGGTCCTTTCACGCCTTCCGTGAGGAGAGATTCCCGCCAGGGCACTTGCGGCGGGTGGCCTGAGAAAACCCCGGAATCGCAAGGCACCCACGGGCCGCTTGTGTGGCGCGCCGCCAGGGTCGCGGCACGACAATATTCCCGCCACACTTTCGGCACAAACCCGCCCATCTGGGCTGGTACACTCCACGTCGTGTATGAATCTGGACTCCCACACAGGTGAGCGAGCGATATGTCCGAAACGAGCGATCCTCCGATTATCGAGGTGAACGGCCTCACCAAGCGATTCAAGCGATTCGTCGCCCTCGACGGGGTGACGTTGTCCATCCCCAGGGCGTCGGTTGGCCTGCTTGGCGCGAACGGCGCCGGGAAGACGACGCTGATCCGCACGCTGCTTGGCCTCTCGAAGCCAACCGCCGGCTCCGCCAGGGTGGTTGGTTACGACATCCAGACCCAGGGCACCAAGCTTCGCGAGCACGTCGGCTACATGCCCGAAGCCGATGCCCTGCCGATGTCCACGACCGCGGCGGATTTCGTGGGGCACATGGCTGAGATGAGCGGCTTGCCCGCGCGCCAGGCCCGCCAGCGCGCGGCCGACGTGCTGTATCAGGTGGGGCTCTCCGAGGAGCGGTATCGCCTGATCAAGGGCTTCTCCACCGGCATGCGGCAGCGCGTGAAGCTCGCCCAGGCCATCGTTCACGATCCCGACCTGGTCTTCCTCGACGAACCCACCGCCGGCATGGATCCCCAGGGCCGGGAGGACATGCTCGAACTGGTCGAGCGCATCTACCGAAACCTCGGCATCGCGGTCGTGTTTTCGTCGCACATCCTCGAGGACATCGAGCGGGTCTGTGATCACGTGGTCATCCTGGACAGCGGCAAGGTCGTTACCGCCCGGCCGCTGGAAGACCGCGACGAGGTCGTGACCGAAGTGATCGTCCGGATCGACGGACCGGTCGCAAGGTTCGCAGGGGAACTCGAGCAGCAAGGGCTTGCCGTGCAGGTTGGCGGACTGGACATGGGCCGGGATGAACTCATCGTCCCCGTCGCCGATCCCCGTGTTTACGACCTTGTCCGCGACCTGGCGGTTCACCAGGGAGCCGGGTTGAGGTCGATCAGGCCGCGCGCCCGAACGCTCGAAGACATTTACCTTGGCGACGTCGGCGCCGCCCGGGAGGCCAATGATGCAGCAAGCTAACCCCGTGGAGACCGCCAACGGAGAACGCTATGGCGAGGTGTTCGACCGTGGCTACGCCCACTACCGTGGCCCGCGATTGGGTCGCCGCCAGGCCGTGAAATCCCTCATCGGATACTCGATGAAGCGGGCGATGGGCATTCGCAAGAGCTGGACCGCCAAGATCCTGCCCTTCCTTCTTTATGCATCAGTCCTGATCCCTGTCGTGGTGATGATCGGGATCGACGCGCTCGTCCCCGACTTCGGGTTCACCTCCTATACCAACTACATCTCGTGGACGTTCGTGGTGATCGGGATCTTCGTCGGCATGAGCGCCCCGGAGATGCTCTGCGTCGACCGCAAGGAGCGAACGCTTCCGCTCTATTTCTCGCGCGCCATCGCCCGCACGGACTACATCATGGCGAAGGTCATCGCCATGACGCTCCTGACCATGACCATGTCGCTGATGCCGATGGTGATTCTGTGGCTGGGACAACAACTGAGCGCCGATTCCGTGTGGCAATCCATCCGCTCCAACGTCGACGACCTTGGGCGCGTGTTGTTCATCGGCACGCTCATCGCGCTGTTCCTCGGCGTGCTGGGGCTGGTGGTCTCGTCCACCACGGATCGCAAGGGCGTCGCCATCACCATCATCTTCATCGGGTTCATCGTCCTCACGGCCATCGCGAATGGAGCGATGGAATTGCTCGAAGGCGAGGAGTGGGCCAGGTACCTGATCCTGCTGAGCTTCTCCGACCTCTTCCTCGCGCTGTCTGACCATCTTTTCAACGATGCAACCACTGGTGAGTCGTGGATGGCGGACGAGGCCGACCTTTCCCTGGGTGTCTACGTCGGCTATATCGCGGTGGTTGTCGTGCTTGGAATCGTCTTCCTGCGCTGGCGGTACAGCCCGCGCGACGACTCGTAGGAGAGAGTGATGTTTGGACGACGATCCAGCCAGCAAAATCCGGGCATTGACCCTTCGGTCAGTTCGGGCTCGGTCGCGCCGGTACCCGACGACGCCACCATCGTGATCGACCACGTTTCGAAGTGGTACGGCGACATCGTCGCCGTCTCCGATGTCTCGTTCGGCATCGGCCCGGGCGTGACCGGTCTGCTCGGGCCAAACGGCGCCGGGAAGTCCACCACGCTCAAGATGATGTCCGGTCTCCAGGCGCCATCGAACGGTACGGTGAAGGTCAACGGCATGAACGCGCGCGGAAACCCCGATGTGTACCGCGAGCTTGGGCTTGTTTCGGAACAGGAGGTCATCTACCCGTTCCTCACCGGGCGCGAGTTCGTCCGATTGAACGCCAGGCTTCAGCGCCTGAAGGATGTCGACTCGGCCGTGGAGCGGGCCATCGACCTGGTGGACATGCAGGCCGCCGCGAACCGTCGCGTGGGTGGTTACTCCAAGGGCATGCGCCAGCGCATCAAGGTGGCTGGCGCACTCGTCCACGACCCCGATGTCATCCTTATGGACGAGCCCCTGAACGGCACCGATCCCGTGCAGCGCGCCCAACTCATCCGGCTCATCCGGCAACTTGGCAACTCGGGCAAGACGGTGGTTGTGTCCTCGCACGTCCTGGTCGAGGTCGAACGATTCGCCGAGAACATCCTCGTCATCATCAACGGCAAGCTGGCCGCCGCCGGCGACTTCCGGGCCATCCGGGAGCGGATCGACGCGCACGATCACGAGGTCCGTATCAAGGCATCTGATTCCAGGGCGCTGGCGTCCCTCCTGATCTCCGTTCCGGAGGTGCAATCCGTGAGGATCGACGCCCAGGAGCGGGTCATCGTCGGCACCACGGACGTCCGAACGTTCTACCGGAACGTTCCGAAACTCGCCCAGGGCGCTGGATTGCGACTCTACGAGATTCAGCCGACCGACGAATCCCTGACCTCCGTGTTCTCGTACCTGGTGGAGCAATAGGGCCAATGTTGACCATTACAGCGCTCACAATCAGGCAGTTCCTTCGATCCAAGTCGATCTTCGTCGTGGTGGGAATCTCGCTGCTGACCGCGGTGTTCGCCATCATTCCCAAGGTGGCGCCGGACGAGTTCTCGATCCGGGACTTGCGTGAGATCTTCGCCGATACGCTCTATCTCGGAATGATCACCGGCACGCTGTTGCCGCTGGCCGTGCTGGTGCTGGCGACATCCGCCATCGGTGACGAGATCGACGACCGGACCATGCAGTACCTCGCGCTGAAACCACTGAGCCGCGCCCGAGTCGTGCTGGAGAAGCTGCTGGCTGTGTTCATCGTCCTGATTCCCATTGTCTGGGTTGGCATCGCGCTCACATGGGGAATCGTTTCCTTCGGTCACTTCGGCGACATGCGTGACCTCCTGTGGCCCGCACTGGCCGCCAGCCTGGTCGCCATCGTCGGCTTCGGGTCGCTCTTCATGCTTGTCAGCATGGTGGTGAACCGGGCGCTGCTGATCGGGGTGTTTTACGTTTTTGTGTGGGAAACGTCCCTCTCCCGAATCCTTCCCGGGCTGCGCTCCATCAGCATTCGCCACTTCACCCAGTCCCAGTTCGTGCGGATGATGGACGACCGGCGAATCACCCTTACGGGCGCGTCGAGCGAGTCCACGATCATCATCGCGACGGTCGCCATCCTGCTCGTGAGCGTCGTTCTGGCGACCTGGCGCCTCCGGACCATGAGCCTCGACTAGCGGTCAAACCCTGTCCATCGACGCCGGGATGCGGTAGCGTGAAGGCATGAATGGTTGTGCCCAACGTGGCAATCCCGCAAAGAGGTGCGAATGGTCAACTCCGTCGAGCAATTTAAGACCGGGCCGGCCGGTCGTTGGCCCCGGACGAAGCGGACCACGAGCCTTGGCTTGATGGTCCCTGTTTCGGACAGGGCAACGTTCGTCACCCTGCCGCGGTTCAACGACATCATCGAGATATCGAGTCTCGCCGCCTCGGTTGGGTTCGAGACCCTGTGGTACGCCGATCACTTCAGCTTTCCCTCGGACGATGGGCTCCGTGGCTCCTGGGACGCGTGGACGCTGATGGCGGCGGTCGCGGCGCGGGTGCCGGATGTCTCCATCGGCCCGATGGTCGCCTGTACCGCCTATCGCAACCCAGGTGTCATCGCCAAGATGAGCGAGATGATCGACGAGATCTCGGGCGGGCGATTCATCCTGGGCCTCGGCGCCGGTTGGCAGAAGGACGAGTACGACCAGTTTGGTATCCGGTTCGAGCCGCGTGTCAGCCAGTTCGAGGAGGCGCTTGAGATCATTCATGGGCTCGTGCGAACGGGTGAGGCGGATGTCCAGGGCACGTACTACCAGGCCAACCAGGCCAGGAACCTGCCTCGTGGCCCGCGTCCCGACGGACCGCCGATCATGATCGGCTCATCCAGCCCCCGCATGTTGGGCCTGCTGATGAAGTACGCCGATGCCTGGAACACCTGCTGGTATGGCAACACCGACGGGCTGGCGGAGAAGCTTCAGACGCTTGAGGCCGCCGCCGAAAAGGCGGGCCGCGACCCAGCCACCATCGTCAAGACCATCGGCATCGCCGTCGCGGGCGAAGGGTATACGGGGTCCCGGCCAAATCCCAACCGCGGCGACGCGGAGGCCCAGTTGAACTTCCTGTATGAGGTGGAGGATCTCGGATTCACGCACATCTGCGTGGGGTTGGATCCCTGTACTCCAAAGGCCATCGAGGCCTACGCACCGGTGGTGGAGAAGTTCCTCGCCGGTCGTTAGGCATACACCCACGCTGAAAGGATGTGAACTCATGGGAAATCAGGAAGCACTCGAGCAGGGCGCGGTTCGCAAGCTGGGCGCCTGGCCGAAGTTGAAAGGGCCGATCAGTTTCGGCATCAACATCCCAAACGCCACGGGCAACTACTACGATGGCACTCCCCGCTACTCGGATGTGCTGGCGATGTCCCGCGCTTCCGCCGATGTTGGGTACGAGGTGCTCTGGTGGGACGACCATTTCAGCTTTCCCGACCCCGACGGTGAACACGGGCTTCGTGGCCAATGGGAAGCCTGGACGCTGATGGCCGCCATTTCCGCCCAGCTTCCAGATCTCCATCTCGGCCCCATGGTGGCGTGTACCGCTTACCGCAACCCCGGCGTCATCGCCAAGATGACCGAGATGATCGATGAGATTTCCGGAGGAAAGTTCATCCTCGGCCTCGGCGCGGGATGGCAAAAGGATGAGTACCGGCAGTTCGGCATCCGGTTCGAGCCGCGTGTCAGCCAGTTCGCGGAGGCGTTGCACATCATCCATGGCCTGCTCCGCGATAGCGAGGTGGACTATCAGGGCGAGTTCTACCAGGCGAATGAAGCCAGGAACCTGCCGCGAGGTCCACGAGCCGAAGGCGCGCCAATCCTAATCGGATCGACCAGTCCTCGCATGCTGAAGCTGCTGGCTCGCTATTCCGACGCCTGGAACTCAGGTGGCGGTTCGCTCGAGGACGTGAAGGCGAAACTGGACAAGCTGGACGCCGCCTGTGAGGAGGCGGGACGCGATCCGAAGACTGTTGCGCGCACCATCGGGCACTCACTCGAGGTCGAGAACGGCGCCCTGGTCATCAGCGTGGAAGACCACGTCGAGAAGATCAACGCCTACCGCGACATGGGAATCGACCACGTTATGATCCGGGTCAAGCACAGCACGCCGGAAACGATTGCCCTGACGGAACCCATCATCAAGGCGGTTCGCGGCTAGCGGTTGAAGTCCGGCACGGGACACGCGACGGGAGCAAGCATGAGCAGCACGGAACTCAACCTGCCAGCAAACGGCTTTTGGCCAAAGACCCGGCACGACGTGAGCATGGGGCTTGGTATTCCCGACTCGCAGCCCGCGCCGGGCTCCAGCTATCCGCGATTCAACGATCTCCTGGAGCTGTCGGACGCGGCGGCCGGGGCTGGATTCGACATGCTGTGGTTCGCCGACCATTTCAGCTTCCCGTCCGATGAGGGGCTGCGTGGCGCCTGGGAGGCGTGGACACTGATCGCCGCGATCGCGGCCAGGGTGCCGGAGGTTCACCTTGGACCGATGGTTGCCTGCACGGGCTACCGGAATCCTGGCGTCATCGCGAAGATGGCGGAGATGATCGACGAAATCTCTGGCGGCAGGTTCATCCTCGGGCTCGGCGCGGGCTGGCAGAAGGACGAATACCGGCAATTCGGCCTGCCTTTCGAGCCGCGCGTATCCCGCTTCGAGGAGGCCATTCGCATTATCCATGGCTTGCTTCGTCACGGTGAGGCGAATGTCCAGGGCGAGTTCTACCAGGCAAACGAGGCCAGGAACCTGCCACGCGGCCCACGCCCGGAGGGAGCGCCCATCCTGGTTGGGTCGTCGAGTCCCCGGATGCTTGGGTTGCTGGCGACTTATGGCGACGCATGGGACACCGGTTGGGGCGGTGACACGGATGGCCTGAAGGCCAAGGTCGCCAGGTTCGAGACCGCCATGCGGGACGCCGGACGGGATCCCGGCACCGTGGTCAGGTCGGTCAGTGTCGGCTTCGCTGGTGAGGGATTCAGTGGCGACCCGTCGACCGTGTTCGAGGGCAGCGACGAGGAAAAGGTTGAACTGCTCGATTCGATGGTGGCCATGGGGTTCGGCCACCTGCGTATCAGCCTGCAGCCGATGTCGGCTGGCGCGATCGAGGCGTTCGCGCCAGTCATCGAGGCGTTTCACAACCGGTAGTAGTCCAGAATAAGGGGGAGCGGCATGGCCAGGTACGCGGTTGGAGTGGACTTCGGGGGAACCAAGGTTCTCGCGGCGGTTGTAAATGTCGACAATGGCAAGGTCGTTGGAGAGGGCAAGAAGAAGACCAGCGCGACTGACGGCCCCGACGACCTGATGAAGCGCATCTACGCCACCATCGACCTGGCGCTCGATGACGCCAGGAAAACCGCCGATGACATCGTGGGCATTGGCGTTGGCATCGCGGGGCAGGTCGACGCGGAGCGAGGCCTGCTTGTCGGAACGGCGAACCTCAGTCGCTCCGTGGTTGACCTTCCAATGGCGAAGAAGTTGACGGACAAGTACGGAGTGCCGGCGCAGATCCGCAACGACGTCCAGATCGCCGCCATTGGCGAGTATTCGTTTGGCGCGGGCAAGGGCATCGGCGAGTTCGTCTGCGTGTTCGTGGGCACCGGTATTGGCGGCGCGATCGTGCAGGATGGCAAGCTGGTGAAGGGGTACAGCGGCAACGCGGGCGAACTCGGCCACACCACGGTCGACATCGAGGGGCGCGTGTGTGGCTGCGGAGGGCGAGGGCATCTCGAAGCCTACGCCTCGCGAACGGCCATCACGGCGGCGTTGCTGGGCGAACTTCGGCGCGGACACACCTCCATCCTGAGTGAGTTGCTGCCCGACATCGATCCGGCGGCCCCGGGCGGAACGGCCATCAAGTCGGGCGTGCTTGCCAAGGCTGTCAAGGCGAAGGACGATGTCGCACTTCAAATCGTCACCAGCGCCGGCACCTATCTTGGTTACGGGCTCGCCTCGATCGTCAACTTCCAGAACCCCCAGCGCATCATTCTTGGCGGCGGCGTGATCGAAGCCGTGGACCTGTTGTTCGAGACGGCGGAAACCGTGACGCGGCGGGAAGCATTCCCGAACGCGGGCAAGGAGGTTGAGATCGTCCGGGCCGCCCTGGGGGACTACTCTGGAGTGGTTGGCGCGGCGGTGATCGCGGCGGAAGCCTGATGCCGTCACTCCTCCAAGGCTGAGATTTCCCGTTGCTTTTTGATGCCCTATACGGGCGGGTGATGTACACTCAAGTCATGAATTTGGAATAGTCGTCCTGGTTGTGTGTACAAGGCATTCAATGTAATTCGACATGTCTCCCGGAGTGTAGAGTGCCGGGAGACATGCCCATGTCATGTGACAATCCATGTTCGAGGGTGATTCGGCTTCATTAGTTCGCCGTTGCCCTGTCATTCCATCCAGCTAGTCGTTACCGCCAGTTCGGAACCAATTCATGTGTTAATCATTGTGTCTGGAGCCATCGGGAGGTTCTGCGTGTGAGTGTTGATATTGCGAATTTTCGGCCTGGTAATGGTGATGGTGATCATAAGGAAGTCGCGGTTTTTGTTGATTTTGAGAACATCCGGTATTCAACCATCAATTCGTTTGGTCGCGAGCCCGATCCCATCGCCTGGCGCGACAAGGCGCTTGAATACGGCCTGATGTCCGTTGCGCGGGCGTACGCGGATTTTGACCAGCATCCGCCCCAATCCAGGACTCGCCTGGACGTGGCGGGTTTCGAATCCCATCACTATCCCGCCAAGCGAACGACCGATGCGCATGGTCGTGAAAAGTACGCTTCGCGATCCGACCTGAATCTCGTGGTTGACATCATCAATACCGCGCTGGTTCGCCCGGATATCGAGATCTTCCTGCTGTTCACCGGCGACAAGGATTTCATCCGCCTGGTGACGACCCTGCGAAACCGGCTCGGTCGCCGGGTGATCATCTGCGGCGTGCCGGGATCGGTGAGCCCGGATCTGGTGGCCGCCGCCGGCGAAGAAGACGCGCTCGAGATCACGCACTCGGCCGACGTCGACGTCGAGGTGGTGCAGGCCATAGATACCTACGTGCATCAACTGCACGAGGGATTCGTCCCTACTCAGAGCCACATGAGCAGGACACTCTGGCGCTTCCTCGACCGAAACTCCCTGCCTTCGGAGCACATTGAGGCCAAGGTGATGGAGTTCCTCCGGAAAGGTGTGCTCACCAAGCGCCAGACCATCAACGGCCAGGGCCAGGAACTGGTCACCACCGAGTTGAACTTTACCCATCCGCTGGTTATCAGCGCGCTCTCGGCCTCCAAGGACGATGACGAGGAGTTTTCGGCGGACGTCGAGGAGAACCATGGCGAGACCATTGTGGCGGGTCGGGAACGCACCGACGGCGAGCGCCGCAAGTATCAGCGGAGGTTCGCCGCCAGCGCGGGGGCTCGACGCGGACGCCAGGGCCTCGTCGGTTAGGGTGGTGGCAATGCCGCCCGTCACTCCCTGGGGGTCTTCCAGGTGATCGACTACTTTCAGCAGCCGCGTTTCGAGGCATTCTCGCTCGTCCACGAGGACCATGACCCCGATCGCCTCGGCGTGATGCTGGTGCATGGGTTTACCGGCACCCCCGCCGACATGAGACCGCTTGCTGAACTGCTGCATGGACTTGGGGCGGACTGTCATGTTCCCATGCAGCGGGGCATGGCCACCGATATCACCAGCCTGCCTTCCATGACGGCGCGGGTCTGGCGTTCATCCATGCTGGAGGCCTGGGCCGATCATACGCGCCAGTATCGGCGCACGGTGCTCATCGGCTATTCAATGGGCGGTGCGTCGGCCATCCTCATGGCCGCCGAGACCCCGCCCGACCTCCTGATCCTGCTCGCGCCCTTCGTCAAGATCAACGATCGACGTGCTGTCTTCCTTCCCATCGCCAAGCGCATGATGAAGGACATCCAGATGTTCACGAACGTCGATTTCGCGAACCCCGCCGTTCAATCCTGGTTCGACGTGGCCCTGCCCGGTCTCGATATCGCTAACCCGGAGGTGCAGCGGCAGGTGAAAAATGAATCTGGCGTGCCACCAGCGGTCATCGCCGAGTTGCGGACGCTCGGGAACATGGCCTACAAGGCCGCACGGCGGGTGGAATGTCCCGTCGCCATTCTCCAGGGGCATGAGGACGAGGTGGTGCATCGCCGGGATACGCGGAAGCTCAGCGACGAGTTCGCTCAACTCCAGGCCTATCACGAGATTCCTGGCGATCACCTGATCACGCTGGATCGGCTTCCCTGGTGGCCCACGGTGCAAAGACTTGTGCTCGATGAAATGGGCGACCTGATCGGGGCCGGGGCAGCGTAGACACTTTCTGGAGGGGTGGGAGCGAGGGGAGTGCGCGTCTCGCGCGGGGATGCACGTTGTGGCGCGTGCACATGCGAGCTCAATGGTGAGGCGGAACTGGCTCGCGGTTGGTGGTGCCGACTGGTCGAGGTAGGATCATTCCCGCTCATATCTGATACGGGGTCGTATTCCGGGAATTGCCAGCGTCAGAGACTGAAGGACTGTTGCGCCGCCTGTGCCCAGGAAACGCCTTCGATATCCAGAAGCGTGCGCTTGATCTCCGGTCCACCGGTGTACCAGCCCATCGCTCCACTCGCCAGAATGACCCTGTGGCAGGGAATGATGACGGGAATCGGATTTCGGCCCAGGGCGTTGCCCACCGCTCGTGACGCCCTGGGCTTGCCAATGGTTCGCGCGACGTCTCCGTAGGTACGAACCTGGCCATACGGAATCTCGCTGGCGGCGTCGAGCACGAGCCGCGTGAAGTCCGAAACGCCTGTCAGGTCCAGTGGCAGGGTGAATGACGTACGGTCGTGGGAGAAATACTCCCGCAGCTGGTCGACGACGGGCTGCACGGCGGACTGCCGCTCATAGACCAGGAACCCGCGCTGCTCTATCTCACGGAGGCTGTCGTACGCCCCTTCCTCCCCAATGTAGCTCACTTCGAGGAGGCCGTTGGGACTGGAGGCAACCAGCACGTCACCCACGGGGCTTTCCATGAATCCGTACCGTGCTTCCGAGAGCCCGAGGCACATCGCCACCGGGGGCGACTCGGCCAGGGAAACCTTGATGGCGAGCGCTTCGTTGCAGGTGTCGAGCGTGCTGCACACCTGCTCCAGCCCTTCGAGCACATTCGCGCAGTAATTGCAGGTGAGGGTGTGATCGCGAATCCATGCCTCGTCCTCCGGGGCGAGATCTCCTATCACGAGGTCTGGCATCGCCGCCTCGGCTATATCGCAGGCATCGTCCACGCCCATGCTGGCCAACTGGGCGAGGTTGGCCGGTACGACGGTGCCCACGGTAATTGTCTTCATAGTGTTACCCACTTGAGTTCGGCCATTGGACGTTTGAAACAGGAGTGAATCGGCGGAAGCGTCGGGCGGGCACGAGTGGCTCCCAAGCCGGATGGTCCCCTTCATGGCTATACCTCCATCCGGTGGGCGAACGCGCCGCGAAGCTTGGTGAGCGCCTCGTGGACGTTCGCCCGCGCGGCCGCTTCCGAGCTGTCGAGTATGCTGGCGATTTCGGCGTATCCATATTCGTGGTGCTTGCGAAGGACCAGGGCCACACGTTGCTTGGGCGGAAGTTCATCGACGAAGCGTTCCACCTCCCGCAGCAGGTCTCGCGCGTCCAGTTCCCGGGCATGATCCGGGGGAGAAATCGAGAGCGTGTCCGCCACGACATCGTTCATCGGCGATACGCGGCCATGCTTGCGGCGATCGCTGATGAACGAGTTGGAGCAGATTCGGTACAACCAGGCCCGGAAGTTCGCATCGGCGGGGAGCTTTTCGAACGCGCGGAAGGCCTTCAGGAGTGTTTCCTGATAGAGATCGTCCGCGTCGACACGGTTGCCGGTCAACTGACAGGCGAACCGGTAGATTTCACCCCCGTGCCGCTCGATGATGACGGTGAACGGTTGGTGCTTCGGCTCTTGCGTAGGAGTGCTGATCGCATTCAACGGTGGAGTGGATCTGAGTGGGCGAGTAGGTTCAAGGGTGGGACTCATTTCCGTCACTGGGCCAGTTCCTTGCTTCCACGGTGCGTCAGGTGCCCGACACGCCGCCACGGCCGGTCGCGCGTGCTCGCATGCAGCGTGGCGCAACCGGTGTCTCGCTGGTGAAACGCGAGACGAGCCCACTTGTGAGACGAGGATTCACATCGAATCGCCCCATCCTCCATCGGCTACCCGGACTGGATGTTCGTCCTCCGTGAATGGGTGAGCCGGGCCCGCGATGGAGCATGTGCGCATTGGCACATGCTTCACCGCAAGTCTATCCCGCCTGAAAAGTCGCTCTAGGGAACCGATCCTGGAGTCGACTGTGTCGCGGCGTTCGATACCGCGACACTGCCTTGGATTTCGGCTACGCGGGCTTCTCGCCTTCCCGGCGCTCCCAGCCTGGGGCGAACAAGGGCAGGAAGTTCGTCGACTGGTAGGGGTGCTTCTCGATCTCGCTCCAGTTTAGGTCGACTCCGAGGCCTGGAGCGGACGGGATCTGGAGCCGGCCGTCGATCACCTCGGCGTGCGGCGTCACGAGATCGCGTTCCCAGGGCACATTGAACTCATCGAACAGTTCCTGGGTCAGCAGGTTCGGGCACGACGCGCTGATCTGGATGCATGTCGCGGTGGAGATGGGGCCCTGAGCGTTGTGCGGCGCGACGACCCCGTAAAAGGCATCGGCCATCGCGGCCACCTGCCGGGTTCTCCAGATGCCGCCCATGTTCCCAGGCTCGGGCTGAAGAATGTGGACCGCGTTTCTGGACAGCAACTCGGCGTGCTGGTGAACGCTGGAATAGCTCTCCCCGGTGGCGACGGGCACGTTGATCTTGCGCGCCACCTCCACCGTGGAGTCGATGTTCTGGTGCGGCGTAGGCTCCTCGAACCAGGTCGGCTCGAATTCGGCGATGGCGTCGCCGACATACACCGCCTCCGAGACGCTGAAGCGGCTGTGGCCCTCGATCATGATCTGGACCTCTGGCCCAACCGTCTCGCGAACGGCGCGCACGATGTCGATGGAAAGGTGCCGGTCCTCCGGAGACATCGTTCTCCACGCGGCGCCGAACGGGTCGAACTTCAGCGCCTTGTAGCCCTTGTCCATGACCAGTTGGGCCCGCTCGGCGAACGATTCCGGCGTGCGGGAGCCGGCGTACCAACCGTTCGCGTAGGTGGGAAGGGACTCGTGATAGCGCCCGCCGATCAGGTCGTAAATTGGTCGGCCGGTGGCCTTGCCGATGATGTCCCAGCAGGCAACCTCAATCGCGGCCACCGCGTTCATGTGAATCTGGCCGCCTTCGGTGTACAGGTCGCGCGACATTCGCTGGAGGATGGTCTCGATCTGGAACGGGTCGAAACCTTCGTAACGTGCCGCGAGTTCATGCACGGCGGCTTCGGTGGTCTTGGCGAAACCATTGATGGTTCCCTCGCCGATTCCATAGAGACCGTCCTGGTCGGTGTCCAGCTTTACGAACAACCAGTTCTTCCATGGGTTTCCCACGATGTACGTCGTTGCTCTCGTAATTTTCATGCCTTGTTTGACCTTTCCTTCGCCATTCGCGAGTTATCGTGCCACGGGTATTGTGACTCAGTAATGGGCTTGTCCTGAACGCTATGCCAGGTTCAGGTCGTTGGCAGCGGCCGCCCCGATGCGCCCAATCAGGGCGGCGGCTTCGTGCTTGTCGGCGATTCCCTGGGTGAGCACCGCCACCGCCGCCGTTCCCTCGCCCGAAGTCAGGAGCCCGCAGTCGTGGGACAGCCCTTCGAGCGAGCCGCTCTTTCCGGCGAAACTCACGCCTTCGGGAAGGGCGCAGCCAAGACGATCGGTGAACTGCTGGGCGGCCAGGATCGACATCATCCAGTCGCTGAGCTCAGGGCTTGCCGCGGTGCCTGAGGCGATGGCGGTCAGCACGCGAACCAGGTCGTGCGCGGTGATCAGGTTGTCGGGGGCGTCTCTGGCTGGTGCTCGCCCGATGAACCGGCGATTGAGCGCGGTGTTCGCCAGTCCCAACGCCTGGATCGTGTCGCGGATGCCGGCGTTCCCTATCGCGTCAATAAGGACGTTTGAGGCGCTGTTGTCAGAGATGGTGATCATGAGCAGCGCGTGGTCGGCGAGCGTCAACCGGAGGTTTGGCGTCTTCATCAATTGGAGGACGCCACTTCCTCCCACCCGCTGCGAGTCGTGAACAGGCGCCGTGCCGTCCAGGCTCAGCCGCGACGAATCCACTTCCCGGGCGAGGGCGGCAAGGAGGACGAGCTTGACGGTGGATGCCGACGGGAATATGCGGTGCTCGTCTTGGCCGAACCGCTGGCCACTCGCCATAGCATGCGCGCATACGGCGACCGAGGCGTTCGCTGGCGCATCCCGTAGCGCCGCCCGTACCTGGCTCCAATCCGTTGTATGGCCGTCCACTGTAATCTCCGCCTCCCAAGGCGTTTATGCGCGCGTCCGGGGCGCACCGGAACGGGTTCCGCCGGTCAATCGCGCGCATGGGGCTATGCTATACTCGCGCCGACTCTGGGCAGTTTGTGTGCCATCCCTTCCCGGCGCTCATACCTCTGTGACAGTGCAAGCGAATGCGTTCCGGTAGCGTGAATCACGGGACGTGTACCGTCAAGTACCATTCGTTCGGGGCCTGGGTCCGCACGAGTTCCGGATTCCGTCGCCCAGCGTATCTTCCACACGCAATGATGGTTCAGAACTCATTCATATCGATCCCCGGAGGTCTCTGGCCTTGTTCCGTCCCCTCTCAACACTGTTTGGTTTCTTTAGCCGGGACCTTGGTATAGACCTCGGCACCGCGAATACCCTCGTGTATGTTCGCGGCAAGGGGATTGTCATCTCCGAACCCTCTGTCGTGGCCATCGACGCCAAGACCAAGCGAGCCCTGTGGGTTGGCATGGAAGCCAAGGCCATGGATGGCAAGGCGCCCGACACCATCATCGTTGTGCGTCCCTTGAAGGATGGCGTCATCGCGGACTTCGATACCGTGGAGATGATGCTGCACCACTTCATCCGCAAGGTGCATCTCCAGCGACTGATGGCGCCTCACCCGCGCGTGGTCATCGGAATCCCGAGCGGGGTGACCGAGGTGGAGAAGCGAGCCGCCAAGGATGCCGCTCTCTCCGCTGGCGCCAGGGAGGCCTACACGATAGAGGAGCCCATGGCCGCCGCCATCGGCGCCGGCCTGCCGATCAATGAGCCCGTGGGCAGCATGATCGTGGACATCGGCGGTGGAACCACCGAGGTCGCGGTGATTTCCCTCGGCGGAATCGTGGTCAATCACTCCATCCGGGTGGCGGGTGACGAGATCGACGACGCGCTGATCCAGTACGCGCGGCGCGATCACAACCTCGTCATCGGCGAACGAACCGCGGAGAACGCGAAGATCGCGGCGGGCTCGGCCTATCCTCTTGAAGAGGAGGTCCGCGTGCCGCTTCGCGGGCGCGACCTGCTCACCGGCCTTCCGAAGTCGGTTGAGGTCAGCTCGGTGGAGCTTCGGGACGCCATTTCCCAGCCGGTCAATACCATCATCGAGCTCGTGAAAACATCGATCGAGGAGACGCCGCCCGAACTGGTGGCGGACATCATGGAGCACGGAATCACCCTCGCCGGGGGCGGCGCCCTGCTGATGGGCCTGGATCGACGCCTTCAGAGTGAGCTGCGCATGCCGGTTCACCGTGCCGAGGACCCCCTGACCTGCGTGGCCCGCGGTACCGGACGGGTCGCCGAGGCGTTGCACCTGTATCAGCGGGCGCTGGCGAGCGGCCGGGAAATCCGGCGCTAGGCTCCGGCTCGACGATGCTCGTTGGGCGATTTTCGTTGAGATTCCGGTGCTCCGCTCTGACAGCCGACCAACTACCCGGCGTATTCCGGCTCGAGTGAGTTTGGGCCGAACAGGACAGTCATTGCTCATGAAACTCCAACGGCGCTCATTCCTGGATATTCGATGACCACGATTCCGTTCAAACGCGCGCTCTCGCTGCTCGTGGTGTTCGTCCTTGTGTGCGGGACATTTCTGGTGCTGGACCGCCGCGATGCGCTGAACCCGGTTCGCACGGGCCTCAATGAGGTGGTTTCGCCGGTTTCATCGGCGTTCTACGGGATTGTGGATGGGCCGGGGAACGATTCGGATCTCGAACGGGAGCTTGCCGAGGTCACCGAGGAGCGAGACCGGCTCAAAGCCGAGAATAGCCAGTTGAAGGCGGACACCGCCGAACTCGCCGAGCTTCGGCAGATGCAGGATGTCGAGGATCGGTATCCGAACATCGAGCTGATCCCCGCCAAGGTTCAGGGGCGGGACCATACCGGCGCCCAAATGTTCCTGATCATCAGCCTGGGTTCCAACGACGGCATTCGCGAGGGCATGGCCATCGTCAGTCCCTATTACTATGTGGGACAGGTGGTGGAAGTCACCGAAACCACCTCGAAGGTGATGCTCGTGATCGACGCGAGCCAGTCGGTGGGCGCGATGCTCGAGGATTCGCGAGGCGAAGGCGTGGTGCAGGGGCAGTGGCAGCATGGCGATTATCTGAGCATGATGTATGTGCAGGCCGATCGCGCCCCCGCGGACGGTGAGTGGGTCGTGACTTCGGAGTCAAACGTCACGCAAACGCGACAGGTGCCACCCAACATCCCCATCGGCCAGGTTCTCGGGGAACCCGTGGTCGATCCGCAAACGGCGACGCTGATCATCCAGGTGAGGCCCGGCGTGAGCAACTTCAACAATCTGACCACGGTCTACGTAGCGGTGGAAGTCGATGAGTAACGTTTCCCTGTTCGAGGATGTCCGGCTCGG
>JAEWEG010000046.1 GCA_023389575.1 Chloroflexota bacterium
GGTGTCGGGAAGACGCGTCTTGCGATCGAGGCCCTGCACACCCTGGGCGATGCCGGATTCGATGTCATCGCCTACGTCCCCCTTGCGCCGGTCCATGACCCCGACCTCGTGCTGTCCACAATCGCCGAACATCTGGAGTTGGAGCACACGAGCGGTCTTCCGCTCCCGAAACGGATCGTCGCGTTCGCCCGGGAGCATCGCCTGTTGCTGGCCCTCGACAATGCCGAGCACTTGCTGGAGGCAGCTCCGGTCGTTGCCAACCTGCTGGCCGACTGCGCGTCGCTCACGGTGCTGGTGACGAGCCGGGCCCGGCTCAACCTGAGTGGGGAGCACGTCTTCCCGGTCCAGCCGCTGACCGGGCCGGCATCACGGGCATTGTTCGAGCAGCGCACGCGCGCGATCGCGCCCGATTTCCGAATGGTCCCGGATCTTGTGCCGACCGTCGACGCGATCTGCGCGCGACTCGACCGCCTGCCGCTTGCGATCGAACTTGCCGCCGCCCGGATCGTGGCCCTGCCCCCGTCAGCCCTCCTGGACCGGCTCGCGGAACCGCTGCGGCTACTGACCGGGGGACCGCGCGATGCCCCGGATCGCCAACGCACCATGCACGATGTGGTCGCCTGGAGCTACAACCTCCTGCCAGAGCACCAGCAAACCCTGTTCCGGCATCTGGGCGTTTTCGTCGGCGGGTTCACGTTGGAAGCCGCCGAGGCGGTGAACGGCGACAGCAAGAACACCCTCCCGAGCCTGGAGGCGCTGATCGCCTTCAGCCTTGTCATTTCCGTGCCCGGCCCAACCGGACAGGCACGGTTTGCGATGCTGGAGACGATTCGGGAGTTCGCACTCGCGCGCCTCACGGACTCCGGAGAGGCGGATATGATCCGGGCGCTCCATGCGGCCTACTTCGCTGACGCCATCGAAGAGGAGCTGCCGGTGCAGAACGGGCCGGACCAGCGTGGAGCGCTGGACCGGATTGAGGCTGACCTCCAGAATTGCCGGTCGGCGATGACCTGGGCGCTCGACTCCGGTGAAGCCGCCATCGGCATTCGCCTGGCCGGTGCCTTGTGGCACATCTGGACCTTCGAGGAATTCCGTGGCGGACGCCTGCGGAATGAACGGCTGGCGGAGGGGCGCGCGTGGCTGGACCGGATGCTCGAGATGAGATCCGAATTACCTGTCTCCATCCTGGCGGAGGCAATCGCCGGCGCCGGACGACTGGCGCAAATGGCCGGTGACATGGCGGCGGCTCGAAAATGGGTCGCGGAACTCATGGACCGGGCACAGGCCGAGCGTCACGACTATGGCATATTCTGGGCCCACTGCTTGCTGGCAAACGAAAGGTTCTTCGAACACGACTATGTGACCGCCTTCCCGCACTTCGAGGCCGCCGCCGAGGTCGCAACCCGGATCCGCGATCCCGAGAGCGCACGCGCCGAGGTCCTCCTGGGATGGAGTTGGGCCGAGCACCTCGCGGGAGAGCACGCGTCCGCGATGTCCCATGCCAGGGAGGCTCTGGACCTCGCCCGCCTATCGCGGAACCCAATTGTGATGTCAAATACCGCGGGGCACTTGGGGCATCTTTCTCTCCTTGGCGGCGACCTGCGAGAGGCGACCCTCCTGCTCCAGGAGGCAGTAGTTCTATCCATCGAGCTACGAACATACCGTGCAACGGCGCATTGGTTGGCGGACCTCGCGCATATCGCGATCGCGATTGGACAGGAAGCACGGGCAGTCGTCTTCGAGGCCGCCGCCGCGCCATACACCGAGAGGTTCTGGTGGACACTGGACCCCAACGAGGTTGTTGACCCGCCCCAGACAACACTTGCCAAAGCGGAAAGGGAGCGGGCCTGGGCTCGCGGTAGCGACCTGAGCTGGGCGGAGGTAATGGCCGAGGTCGATGCCCTCATGGCCAGCCTGGATCTCCCGGCATCACCTCCACCGGCGTCCGGCGATTCACTTGGATTGTCCCGTCGCGAGCGAGAGGTGCTGAAGCTGGTGGCCAGCGGGCAATCGAACCGCGCGATCGCGGAGTCGCTTAGCATCAGCCAGCGCACCGTCGAGCATCACGTCCTGCATATCCTGACCAAGCTGAGTGTCGATTCCCGGGCCGCCGCCGCGGCTTTCGCGGTCCGAAATGGGTTGGACTGACACCAACCAGTAGAACTACCCATTCACCGATCCACCCAGCGCACATGGAAATAGGCGAAAGCCCCGATGGTCGTACCGGACGACGCTGGCATGCTGGCCTCGTGGCCGCCGGGATTAGGTCGATCCCATCAGCCGGCCGAAGTGTTACGGAGGCCAATCATGTTCGCCAAATTCCAATTCAGCCACATCCGTCGTGCCGTCCTCCTCGTCATCATCGCCATATCGTCGCTCGCACCTGGATTGCCGACAACCGCGCAGGAGATCGCGCCCCTGCCGGTCCTCTCCAGCATTGCAGGTGCCATCGCCCCAGACACGATCCAGGTCCGGGGCGAAGGGTTCACCGCGGGTGGCGAGGTCTTCATCGCAATCCACGACCCGTGGGGTGAGCGATCGTATGAAACGCGATGGACGACCGCCTCGAAACCGACCATGGACATGCTCGGACACGACGATCCGGCCCTTGGTTTCCGGCCAGGCGGCCTGGTGTTCGAATCCTTCGCGAATCTCTGTGGCCAGCAGGTGATGGTCCGTGCCTACGACCAGGCGACACGCTCATGGAGCAACGTCGTCGACATCGAGTCCGCCTGCTGAGTGGGTGCCGACCCGGTCCAATGCTGATTGTGACCCAATATCTGGGAGGGTGGAGGCGAGTACGCGAGTACTGGCCTCCACCTTCGCGCGAGCGGGCAGGCTCCCTGACTCCCGCTATTCGGATAGTGGGAAGACCCTCCACACTCGGACTCGTGTTGCTCTTCCCCAACCGCTCACTACCGCCCCCAGGCCGCCTCGCACGCTCATTGGTAGCGGCGAATCGCGTGTCTTCGCCAGGAAGAGCCACCCCCAACGCTCGATGCCCTCGGGTCCGCCCACCATCCCTCAATAGTGACAGGCCTCGTGACTGTCACGGGCAAACATTCCCAACGCAAACGCCCGAATACACGGCACTTACCGTGGTAGGGGCGGATCCCCGCAAAGAGGCGACGTGTTCATGAACGAACCGAAGGTGTCCGCCCTGCCTCACCTGCTCTCACCACCGCCACAACACACCGCGCCCCACTCCAGCGCCGCGATCACCGCCCAATGGCGGGCTTTCGCGATCTCAATGCGTTCACTGGGCAGACGCCTGGACTCGATGGAGGCGGCCACCTCCACCGAACACGACAACACCATTACCGCGCCAACATTAATGCGAAATCCCACATTAATTCCCCGGCCCAAAAAGCCGGTCGTTCCGGGCGAAATCACCCCAGCCAGACGAATAAATGGATTAATGGATTAATGTCGGCGAAAAACACACGCCCACAACCCGCATCCATTTGCGCGCGTGTGACGCGTTTGGTATCGTGCCTCGCATAGTCATCCAACCGCAGAAACACCGGCTCACGGCCACGCGCATCAAGGCATTGATCTTGCTCCACATGCCCCGCCGTCGCCACCTTACCGAAAGGAACTCCACGCCTTCCGCGCCGTCCGCTCGATTCGCACCAGCAGGACAGGGACCCATGACGGAAACGACGATCGAACACGACCCCCTACCCTCCAACCGCCCAAGAAGCGCGGCCACCCGCTCGCTCGGCCGCGACTGGAAAATCGGATACGCCTTCATCCTCCCGCTCGTCGTCATCCTCATCGCCCTCGTCGCTTACCCCTTCTTCGCCGGCATCGTCCTCAGCTTCCAGAACAAAACCATTGGCAGCGGCGCGCGCTGGGTCGGGCTGGACAACTACCGCGAACTCCTCTATGGAGACCAGTACTCCTCCGTCTTCTGGAAATCCGTCCGCGTCTCGGCCATCTACACCGGCGTCTCGGTCGCCCTCAAGTTGATCATCGGCATGTGCATGGCGCTCATGGTCAACGAACAGTTCCGCGGCCGCATGCTGGTCCGCGCGCTGCTCTTCCTGCCCTGGGCCACGCCCACCATCATCGTCGCCCTCACCTGGCGCTGGATCCTCGATGGCTCCATCAACGGCCTCATCAACCTCTTCCGGGTCGACTACCTCGGCGCCACCACCCTCGTCCAGTTCCTCTCCGATCCCAGCAAGGCCCTCTGGTCCGTCATCATCGCCGTCACCTGGCAGGGAACCCCCTTCTACACCATGATGCTGCTCGCCGGGCTCCAGGCCATCCCCTCCGAACAGTACGAAGCGGCCGCCCTGGACGGCGCCGGCCCATTCCAGCGCTTCCGCGACATCACCCTCCCTGGGCTCGTCCCGGCCATCACCATCACCGTCCTGCTTTCCACCATCTGGACCGCCAACAGCATCAACTTCATTTACGCCATGACCCGCGGCGGCCCCGCCAACTCCACCATGACCTTCCCCATGCTCGCCTTCGAAATCGGCATCGCCGGCGCCCGCCAACTGGGCATGGCCGCCGCCGTCTCGGTCCTGTTCTTCCCCATCTTCATCGTCGCCATCTACCTGCTCACCAAACGGATGCTCTCGTCCGAGTCCCAGGGCTGACCCAAACGAAAGGGAATGAACCAGCATGTCCGAGATGTCCACCGCCCCCACCGCGCCGGTCCAACCGCCCGCCCCGCATCCCGTCCGCGCCTGGCTCGCGCGAAAGGGTATGAAGTCGATCCTGCTTCCCATCGGTCTCACCATCTCCCTGATCTGGACCCTCTTCCCCTATGCCTGGATCCTGGCCACCTCGCTCAAGCCGAACCGCGACATCTTCGTCGAGTCCGCCATCATCCCCACCCGCTTCACCTTCGAGCATTACGAGTACATCTTCAGCAACGACGACTTCCGCACGTACTTCAAGAACAGCGCGCTTGTCGCCGTCTCCACGACCATCGTCGCCATGATCATCGCCGTCCTCGCCGCGTACGCTCTCACCCGCCTCCGGTTCACCGGCCGCGAGTTCGTTGCCCGCGCCACCATCGTCACTTATCTGATCCCCGCCTCCTTGCTCTTCATCCCGCTCTTTCAGGTCGCCTTCCAGCTTCACCTCACCGACAAGGTGTGGGGACTCGTGGTCATCTACCTCATCTTCTCCGTGCCCTTTTCCACCTGGATGACCATCTCCTACTTCAACACCGTCCCCAGCGAGTTGCAGGACGCCGCTCTCGTCGATGGCGCGTCCCGTCTCCGGGCCCTGTTCTCGATCTTCATTCCGCTCTCGCTTCCGGCCCTGGCCGTCGTCTCCCTCTTCACCTTCACCGTGGCCTGGAACGAATTCCTCTTCGCCCTCCTCCTCATCGGCCGCGACTCGCAGAAAACGATCCCGGTCGGGCTCACCGAATTCGTTCGCGGCGACACCTACCAATGGGGACGCCTCATGGCTGGCTCGCTCATCGCGTCGTTGCCACCGGTGCTCATCTACTTCGTCTCGCAGCGCTGGGTGGTTTCAGGTCTGGCAGGAGGTGCAATCAAGGGATAGCCACGGGACTTCGACAGGTTCGACACAGCGCGAAAGGCTGACACCAGTGACACAGTCCACCGATCCCCGCAATCACGAAATCTCCCGGCGAACGGTCATCAAGTCCACCGCTGGCGCGGGCGCGGCCATCGCCCTAGGCGCGGCCGCCTCGCCCGCCACCCATGCCGCCCAGGAGTTCTCCGGCAAGCTCACTGTTTGGGGCGTTGTTTCCTTCACGGAGGAAGGCGATGACCTGCTCGGCCAGCAGATGGTTGAGTGGGGCGAGGCCAATGGCGTCGAGGTCGAATACGTGGCGCTCCCTGGGTCCGACTACGCAACCAAGGTGGCCGCCGCCGTCGAAGCCGGGTCCACCCCCGACATCGTGATGATGATCGCCAACCTGGCCATCTTCTATGGAAACCAGGATCGCCTGGTGGATGTCACCGATGTCTT
>JAEWEG010000085.1 GCA_023389575.1 Chloroflexota bacterium
CGAAGTACAGCTCGCGGACATGATCACGCTGGTCTCGCATGAAGCTGAAGGCGGCCTCGCGGAGGAACTCCCGCAGGCATGGCTCCATGCGACGGCTTCGGAGCGCGCTGCCTTTCATGGTCATGGCGCCATCGTAGCTGAGGAGCGCGTAATTCTTGAGCTTGAGTGACATCATCCGCTCGTAGCGGCCATCGTGCGCGAGACGGATCCGGCCAGGGAGTCGCGATGAGAGGAGGTCGATGAATGCCTCCTCGCTCTCCCGCGTCTGGACCGATTCAGGTGGGGTGAAGAAGACACCATCCGTGTCGACCTCGATCGGCGCGGCGCCTTCGGACTCGAGGTTGGCCACCACCATCTGAATGAGCCGCTGACCCTCCAGGGTGACGCGCTCGGCGGCGTCGAAGTCGTTGAATCGCCCGCGTCCAAACCCAAGGTAGCCAAAGAACGAGTTGATCAGGACCTTGAAGGTCCCCTGGAGACCGTCCCAGAGCGCGTGCTCATCGCCGGTTGATCTCTCGGATCGTCGTTTGGCGTCGATTCGGCGCGCGGTGAGATCACGAAGGAGTAGTGGCATGGCCCCGAGGACATCGTTGCGTGACGTAATGCTGCCTTCGAGCATGATCGAGGGGTACAGGCTCTCGACGTCCGCCTTGACGACGGGGCCGAACACGCCTGTTCGAATGAGTTCGAGGTGAGCTCCGGCGAAGGGGCGGGGCGGGAACGGCAACGGTAGCGAGTGACCCGCCGAAAGATAGGCGCGCGTCATCAGGAGATCGATCTTGGTGCCCATGCCGGAAGTCGTCGACGTCTGCAACGCCATGGGGACGATCTGGGACTGGTAGAACTCGCGCGGGAGAGTGATCCGCGAGAGCCGGTCGACATCGCGCACATCGTCGAGGGCGTATTCGGCGAGTCGCTCGCGGGACCGCTCGCCTTCCCGCCACAGCGTGGCGATCTCCTGGCCTTCGACGTGCGTACGGTCGTCGCGTTCGAGCTCCAGCTCGCGCATGATGCTCTTCAGGCCGTAGCTGGACAGCTTGCCCTGAACGTCCCACCGCTGAATTTGCTGGTAGGTATCGACGATGTGCCGGCCGCGGACATGAACCGAGGTGTAGGGAAGGGACACGGGGCCGACCCGAAAGTTGCTCCGAAACTGGGCGAGGTTGGGTGGCGAACCATCGCGGCCGAAGGCGAGTTGCACGCCGGTACGGCGGGCTCGCTCGATCAGGTACGGGAGGTCGAAGAGGAAGATATTGTGCCCTTCGATGACATCGGGATCGAGTGCCTGGATCGAGGCGGAGAGGCGTTCGAGGAGGTCGGCCTCGGTGGTTTCCTGGAGCAGCACCTCCTCGTGATCGTCCTGCCGGAGCGCGACCATGATGACCTCGGCCTCGGGAACGGCCGGATCGAGGCCGAGGGTTTCGATATCGAGTTGAAGGCGGCGTAGCTGTTCGAACTGCATGTCCTTGAAAAGCGTGATTCCGGAGCGGACGAGGAACTGGGTGATGGGCGAGCGGATGGCGAGGACCGAGACGTCGTCGTTGGAGAGGCCGCTGGTGGCGTCGCGGTAGTCGTTGCGGGAGTTGAAGGTGATCACCTCCGACAGCGCCAGATCGCCTTCGAGTTGTTCGATGGTCACGCCGGGGCGGTTTCGGATGCGGGAACCTGGCTGGGCGGCCAACCAGGGACGAGCCTCCTGCCTGATGAGCGTGGTGGTGCCGTCTGGCTGACGTTGGTAGAGGTGCATCTGGTGGTTGCCAGCAGGTTCCGCGCTGACGATGGCGGGAAGGGTGCTGGTTCCAAACAGGAGCGTTTGGGCGTCGGAGTCGGTAAACTGGTGCAATCTGCTTGATCCTGACGAAGATGGAGCGAGGGCTGAGAGGGCCAAGGAAGCCGGTGCATTCGTGATGTCTCCATTATGGCAGCGATTGCGAGATGGGTTCGTCGAGGCGATGTATCCGAAGACGTGTGCCGGATGCGGCATGCGCGGGACCTGGCTGTGCGCTTTGTGCAAGCGATCGTTGCCGCGCCTGGACGTGGGGATCTGCTATCGCTGCGGCGCGCCAGTACAGCCGATCTGCGGACATTGCGCCGATCTCGACCGTTGTGTCTCCATGGCGAGGTCGGCGTACGCCTACACGGGGTGGGTGCCAAACGCGGTGAAGGCGTTTAAGTATGGGGACGAGTGGAGCCGGGGACCCGACCTGGCCAGGCACATGCTCGCGGCCATCGCGGACCTGGGGCCGGTCGATATCGTGGTGCCGGTTCCATTGCACGCCAACAAGCTGCGAACGCGTGGCTACAACCAGTCACGGATGCTGGCGGATGGGGTGGCCGACGCTCTTGGAGCACGGTGTCTCCCGTTGGTGACTCGCGTTCGCGAGACGGCGCCGCAGGTCACCCTCGACCGGGAATCGCGACAAGCAAACGTTCGAGGCGCGTTCGCGCTCGATCCGGCGTATGCGCCGCCGCCGGGATTGCGATTCCTGCTGGTGGATGACGTTCGGACGACCTGCTCGACGATCAACGCTTGTGCCCTGGCGCTGTCGCAACTCGTCCCGGCCCGGATTTCGGTGGCAACGTTCGCCCTGGATCTCCAGGCGCGTGAGTTGAAGCCCTGGATGGACGAGTACGCGAGGTAGCGGGCCTTTGACGCTCAGCGCCAATTGGCAGGGCGGATGGATTCGACTTCGCTCACCACAGGCTGCCGCTTGCTCTCTATAAGGCTCACGGCATGCCTAGTCGCGGCAGGTCCGCCCGTACCGAATCCTCCGACTTCTATCCGACCGCTCGGTTGGCGAGGTGTTCCGCGGTGTAGGAGCGCGCCCAGATATCGGCGTGGTGGATCACGTCGAGGTCGGTGACCGGCAGGGGATCGTGGGCGGCGAGCGCGGATTCCACGACCGAGGCGATCTCGGTGAAGGCGATCTGGCCATCGAGGAACGCCGCGACCGCGATCTCGTCGGCGGCGCTGAGCACCGTGGGGTACGTTTGGCCGCGGTTTCCCGCGTCCCGCGCCAGGGCGAGCGCGGGGAACTGCCCAGGCTTCACGTTCTCGAACGACATGGTGGGGATCCGGGTGAAGTCTATGGCCGCCGAGGGACCCGGAACCCGGTCGGGATAGGTGAGCGCGTACTGGATGGGGAGCTTCATGTTCGGGAAGCTCATCTGCGCGATGGTGGTGCGGTCGGCCCACTCGACCATCGAATGAATGATTTGTTCGCGGTGGATGACGACCTCGATCTGGTCGTAGGGGACATCGAACAGGTGGTGAGCTTCGATGACTTCGAGGCCCTTGTTCATCATGGTGGCGGAGTCGATGGTGATCTTGCTGCCCATGCTCCAGTTGGGATGGGCGAGGGCGTCGGCGACCGTGACCCTGGCGAGGTCCTCCTGACTCGTGTTTAGGAACGGACCGCCCGACGCGGTCAGGATCAACCGCGCGAGATCGGACCGGTTGCCGGTCATGAGGCATTGCCACACCGCGCTGTGCTCGCTATCGACCGGCCGGAGTTCGACGCCGTGGCGCTGGGCGAGCGAGATGATCAACTCTCCGGCGCAGACGATTGTTTCCTTGTTGGCGATGGCGATCGTCTTGCCCGCTTCGATTGCCGCCCAGGTGGCGCGGATCGCATCATGTCCCGAGGTGGCGGCAACGACGATGTCGACATCGGGGTGGGTGGCGGCTTCGATGAGTCCCTCGGGTGTTGGGAGAATCCGCTTGTCCCCGATGGGTTCGGTGGAGCGGGCGACGACGATTTCGGGATCGAAGGTCGCGACCTGCCTGGAGAGCAGTTCACGGTTGCCGCCAGCGGCAAGGGACACGACCCGGAAGCGGTCGCCGAGGTGGGCGATGACATCCAATGTTTGGGTGCCGATGGAGCCAGTGGAACCGAGAACCGCTACGCCAATGCGAGACATGGTGACCTTTCGATGGGGATCAGGAGACGACGGGGGCGATGAGCCAGGCGGCGACGAGGATGAAGATCAGGGCGTCGATGCGATCCAGGACGCCGCCGTGGCCTGGGATGACGTTGCCGCTGTCCTTGACGCCCTTGGCGCGCTTCAGCATGGACTCCGACAGGTCGCCGATCTGGCCGACGAGACCCAGGCCGACGCCGATCGCGAGCGCGAGCGGAAGACCGAGTTCCATGCCAAACAGCGAGTCGCAGATTGCCGCGATGAGCCCGGCGGCGACCAGCCCACCGATCGCGCCTTCCACCGTCTTGTTCGGACTGACGCGAGGGATGAGCTTGGTTCGGCCGACGGACTTGCCGACGAGATAGGCGAACGTATCCGAGAGCCAGGTGACCAGGAGAGCCAGCAGGAACCAGGCCAGCCCACCGCCCGTCTCCTTCGAAACATCCGGCATGATGCCGGCGAGATCGCCGACCCAGTCGCGCGCGGGATAGCTTTCCGCATCGCGGAGCGTAATCGCCGCCCAGGTTGGCAGAGCCAGATACAGGCTGGTGGTCGTCGTGGTCGTCCAGTGCTCGATGCCGTGGGTATGACTCAGGAAGACGGCGGCGGCAAGTGGCAGTCCGACGGCGAGGGCGATGACGGTCGACAGGGCGTGGCTTCCGGCATCGAGGGCGGCGAGCGCGCCAGCCGCGACTACGATGCCGAGACCGATGTACCGGATGGGGGAGCCGGTGTCGCTGGTAATGGCGAGCGCTTCGTGACAGGCGACGACGCAAATCGCGGTGAAGACAATGGCGAACGCCCAGCCGCCGAGGATGGCGGGCAGGAGGCCGACGATGACCACTCCGATGGCCGAGATGGAGCGTTGCTTCACCGCGAACGACCTCCCTTAGGTGGTTGGCGCCAGGGCCCCGAAGCGGCGCTCGCGGTGAGAGTAGTCGAGCGCGGCCTCGACAAGATCGTTCTCATCGAAATCGGGCCAGAACTTCGGGGAGAAGAAGAATTCGGCGTACGCGCCCTGCCAGAGCAGGAAATTGCTCATGCGAATCTCGCCCGAGGTGCGGATGATGAGGTCGGCGTCCGGGAGATCCGGGGCGTACAACCGCTCCCGAATCGCCTGTTCGGTCACATCTTCTGGCGCGAGACCATCGCGGATGAGTTGTTGCGCGGCGTGGACGATTTCCCGCCGACCACCGTAGTTGAAGGCGAGCGTCAGGGTGATCGCCCGGTTGTCCTTGGTCAGGTCGATGGCGGCGAGGACCGATTCGCGCAGGCTCGGCTCGAGGGCCTCCAGCTCGCCGATATGACGAAGGCGGGCGCCCTGGCGATGGAGTTCCTCGGTTTCGCTATCGATCGCCTTGGCGAGGATGCGCAGGATGCCTTCGACCTCCTCGGCCGGACGCGACCAGTTCTCGGTCGAGAAGGCCCAGAGGGTGAGATATTCGATGCCGAGTTCCCCGGCCGCGCGGGTGATGCGACGGATGTTATCGGTGCCGCGCTCATGACCCTGGATGCGATCGAGCCCACGCTTCGCGGCCCAGCGGCCGTTACCATCCATGATGATGGCGACGTGCCGGGGGACGCGTCCCGGAGGAATGATTGTTCGGGCTAGTGTTTGCTCGCCGGTTGCCCCGGAGCACTCAGGTTCGGTTTCTGGCATCGCTAGACCTCAAGGACTTCCTGTTCCTTGGCCTTGCCGATCTTGTCCGCTTCGTCAACGAACTTCTTCGCGGTGGCTTCGATTTCCTGCTGGGCCCGCTTCTCGTCGTCTTCGCCGATCTCCTTCTTGCCCAGGAGGTCCTTCACCTGCGACATCGCGTCACGGCGGATGTTGCGGACGGCGACCTTGCTGTCTTCAACGGTGCCGTGGACCACCTTGACGAGCTGCTTGCGCCGATCCTCGGTGAGCATGGGAATGGCGATGCGGATGACCTGGCCGTCGTTGTTGGGGTTCAGCCCAAGATCCGACGACATGATGGCCTTTTCGATGGGGCCAATGCTGCCTCGGTCCCACGGCTGGATGACGATCAGGCGGGACTCCGGGACAGAGATTCCGGCGAGCTGGTTCAGCGGCGTGGAGGTTCCGTAGTAGTCGACATGGATCCTTTCGACCAGGGCGGGCGAGGCGCGGCCAGTGCGGACCGATTCGAGGTTGTGGTGCAGGGCTTCCATGGCCTTCTGCATCCGGCTGTCGGTGTCCTTGAGGATGTCGGCGATCATTGGGGAATCCTTTTCGTCTACCCTCGGAGTATCAACCGGCGTGATCGCGTTGTCGATCAGGCGGGCTGACGTTCCTTAATCAACAGGTCGTTGAGAGGATACCAGAGTGCCCACCCGATCGCCCCGTACGACGCGGGTAATTGCGTCCGTGGTGGTGATATCGAAGACCAGGATGGGCAGGTCGTTGTCGCGGCAGAGCGCGAGGGCCGACGCGTCCATGACCCGGAGGTCACGTTCGATGGCCAACTGATGCGTGATGTGCTCGTACCTGGTGGCTTCGAGGTCGATACGCGGGTCGGCCGAGTAGACGCCGTCGACGCGGTTCTTGGCCATGAGGATGACATCGACATCGAGCTCGAGCGCGCGGAGCGCGGCGGCCGTGTCGGTGGTGAAGTAGGGGTTGCCGGTTCCCGCCGCGAGGATGACGACGCGGCCCTTCTCCATGTGGCGAATGGCGCGGCGCCGGATATACGGCTCGGCGACCTCGTGCATGGCGATGGCGGTCATGACCCGGGTGTGAACGCCCTCATGTTCTAGCGCGTCCTGCAGGGCGAGGCCGTTGAGGACGGTGGCGACCATTCCCATGTAGTCGGCGGTGGCGCGGTCCATGCCGCTGGCGCTGGCGGAGAGCCCGCGCCAGATATTCCCGCCGCCGATGACGATGCCCAGTTGCACGTTCTGCTCGTGGACGGAGCGAATCTGGCGGGCCATTTCCTGGGCGACCAGCGGGTCGATCCCGAACTGGCTACCGCCCATCAATGATTCACCGCTGAGTTTGAGCAGGACGCGGTTGTATGAGCTCGCCATGGGGTTCCTTTCGCTGGCTGGATTGGTTGGGAGCCGGACATGAGAAGACGCCGCTCCCGGTTGGAAGCGGCGTCGTGGGGGTGATGCTTAGGCGTCCTGGGATTCTTCGGACTGGCCTTCGCCGAGTTCGAAGCGGGAGAAGCGGCGAATGATGATGTTCTCGCCCAGCTTCGCGATGCCTTCGTTGATGACATCGGCGATGGTCTTCTTGGCGTCCTTGATGAAGGCCTGCTCCAGCAGGACGACCTGCTTGAAGGCTTCTTCCTTTCCGCCGAACTCCTTTTCGAGGCCAGCCACGTCGGCTTCCGGCACATCGGCGCTGGAGATGTAGCGGGGCGGGATGGCCGCCACCTGCATGGCGATGTCGTGGGCCAGGGCCTGGAAGTCCGGGGTGCGGGCCACGAAGTCGGTTTCGCAGTTGATCTCGATCAGGGCGCCGATGCGTCCACCGCCGTGGATGTACGGCTCGATCAGGCCCTGGAGGGCGCTGCGGTCCGACTTCTTGCCAGCGCGGGCGAGCCCCTGCTGGCGGAGGACTTCCTTCGCCTTCTCGACGTTACCGCCAGCCTCTTCAAGGGCACGCTTGCTGTCCATGATGCCGGCGCCGGTCTCGTCGCGGAGAGCGCGGACCATTTCGGTGGTGATAGCCATGGTGATACCTCACATCGTTGTGTTGGCTCGGGGCCGCTGTTGGACGGCCCCGGCTGTTCGTGGAATCGCGGATTAGTCTTCTTCCGAACGTCCGGAATCGGCCGTGACGGGAGCGGTTTCCGCGTCGGCGGTTTCCTCGCCACCCTCGGAGAAGAGGTCGCCGGCGGAGTCGACCGCGGCGGCGAAGTCGCCACCTTCGCCGGTGAGGCTTTCGCGCTCGAGGCGGCCAGCGATGGCGGCGTTGGCGATACCCTGGGTGATGAGCCGGACGGAGCGGATGGCGTCGTCATTGGCTGGCAGGACGATGTCGATCGGGGTGGGATCGGTGTTGGAGTCGACCATGGCGATGATGGGAATGCCGAGGCGGTTGGCCTCGTGGACGGCGAGATGCTCGCGCCGGGGATCGATGATGAAGAGTGCGCCCGGGAGCTGGGTCATCTCGCGCATGCCGCCGAGGGTGCGCTGCAGCTTCTCGAGTTCGAGATGCTTGGCGGCGCCTTCCTGCTTCGGCAGGTAGTTCCAGGCACCGGACTCGCTCTCGGAGATGAGATCGTTCAGGTGGCGAAGGCGGGTGCGGATGGTGACGAAGTTGGTGAGCGTGCCACCCAGCCAGCGCCGGTTGACGAAGAACTGGCCACTGCGCTCGGCTTCCTGCTTGACGATTTCCTGGGCCTGCTTCTTGGTGCCGACGAACAGGATGTTTCCACCCTTGGCGGTGATATCGCTCACCAGTTCGTGGGCCTGCTCAAGGAGGGGGACGGTCTGCTGGAGGTCGAGGATGTGGATACCGTTGCGTTCCGCGAAGATGAAGGGCTTCATCTTGGGGTTCCAGCGGTTCTTCTGGTGCCCAAAGTGGACGCCTGCCTCGAGCAGGGCCTTGAGACTTACACGTGGGTTGCGTGCATCCGTTGCCTGAGCCATGTACTGCGTTCCTTGTGTGTTGTGCTTCCGCGCTGGTCAGCCCACGAACGAACCGGTTCGACGAAACGAACCTGGCACACCGAACGTAGTCACAACGCGTGCAGAATCGATAGACGGGCGGTCGCCAGTCCGGGAGGAAGTATAGCACCCGCTGGCCGTCGTTATCAGACGGGATGAAATGGGGCCGGCGCCCCTCTGGTGGGAAAGGCGTTCGAGGAAGCCAGGGTGGTGCGAATACGATCAGCGCCACCCTGGCTTCCCTCAATTAGCCTCCCGGTTCGAGCAGGTCGTCATCGTCGTTAGGAGGTGTATCGCTGGTCGCCGGTTCCAAACCTTCCTCCGGGATGGGGTCGGTTGCTGGTGTCTCCAGAGGTGGTTCGGGTTCACCAAGATTGCCGAGATTCTCCGACTCGCCGTTTTCGGCGGGAAGGACTTCCACCTGGCCAATACCACCGACAAGTTGGTCACCACTTACTGGAAGAACGAACATGACGAACCTGGCCTGGTAACCGGCCTCGATCGTAACTTCCGCCAAATCACTCGTTTCGCCGTTGATGCTCGCCAGGCTCCACCAGGTGCCGCCATCGACCGAGAGCCAGATCTCAGCGCCGGTTGGCAGCAGGCTGTTCGTCACGAAGCTGATGGCTCCCACATCCTGAACCACGCCCAGGTCCAGGCGGAGGGTGACGAATCCGGCGTTGTCCGATGGCACAACGCTCCAGACCGTCTGTGGAGAGTTGCTAACCGCTTCGGCCGCGCCGCCGGACGCCTCGCTGTCCTCGACCGCTACCACCGGGAGCGGTTCCGGGGCCGAGTCTGATTGGTCCTCGACTCCCCGCGATCCGGCGTCATCGGACTGGTTGTCGGGTTCGGCCGCGGGATTGGTCGCGGTGTCGTCCACTGGCAGGATGACACCCGGGTCACTCTGGTCTCCGTCATCCGCCGGCTGGGTGGCTTCCACGCCGTCCTGGGCAGGATCGTCCACCGTGGTGTTCTGGTCGCTGGCTGGCTGTTCGGTCGCTGAGCCGGGCTCGACGGAAAGGTAATCGTTTTCGGCGTCGGGTGGATCTTGAGATGGCTGCCCATCATTGGAGGACGGCGATTCAGGATCGGTGGTGGTTGGATCTTCGACGACGGTCCCGCCTTCCACCGGGACGATGAGCGGCGCGGCGCTGGTGGGTGTGGGCTCCGTGGTGGCGGGCGTCTCCGTGGCCGCCTCCGAAGACTGTCCGGCCAGATCGTCCCCGGAGTTCTCCGCGGGCGGCGGTTGCGTTTGCGAGGGGACGGCGGGCTCGTCGCGCCCGATGGGATCGGGAACGATGATCAGGTAGTCGTCGGAGACGAACCCATTCAATCCATCGCAGATCACCGGCAGCCAGCCACCGACCCGGGGCCCCGTGACATCGAGCACCGTGCCTTCAGGTACCAGCGCGATGACGGGCGTGTCGCCGCCGGGTCCGCTCCGGCAGTTGACGGCGTCGCCGCCCGTGCCAGTCACCTGGGCGGAGCGAGGAGGCTCTTGCTGGGTGTCACCGGGTTCCGTCGAGCCCGGATCCTGGGTGCTGGTGTCGCTTCCCGGCGCCACGTTATCGCCAGAATCAGCGGGAGGACCGGTGTCTGACGGAGCGTCGCCGCCGGAGCCGCAGGGTGAGGCCTGATTGTAGCGAATGCCATCGACACCCCGTTCGTTGAGCGCGGCGACGATGCCAGCGGCTTCGGAACGGGACAGTTCGTCCTCGCCGCCGTTGTCGGCGATTGACTGGAACTCGGACAGGGTAAAGATTCCGTCTCGATTTGGGTCGGCGACACGGAGGCTGTACCGCTCCCAGCTCGTGGTGGCGCAAATGACCCCTCGCTGGCTACCGCCGTCGTCCACGATCGGCTCTACCGGGGCGGGCTCGGTGACTACCGGATCCGGCTCCTCCGCCCCAGGCTCCGTAACGACGGGGGCTTCCGAAATGGGAGGTTGGTCATCATCGACCGGCTCCACCGGCACGATGGTTTCCTCAGGTTGAGGTTCCTCGGTTGGTTCGGGTGGTGGTGGAACGTCTGGTGGCGCGGGCTCCTCGGTGACGGCTTCGGTCGGTGGTAGGTCCGGAGCCGGTTCGACGATCGTGATTTCGACCCAGCCGAGTGCAGACGGATCCAGCGTGGGGATATCGGATATCCACTGTTCCGATTGGGAGTAATAGGAGAAGAAAAGACGAT
This sequence comes from Chloroflexota bacterium, assembly GCA_023389575.1. Lineage (GTDB taxonomy): Bacteria > Chloroflexota > Chloroflexia > Thermomicrobiales > UBA6265 > JACCYX01. Next base: position 10,729 of record JAEWEG010000085.1, read on the forward strand.
AGACGCCGGGCTCGCCGAAGGAACGGGAGACGCTGACCTCGTGCGTTCCGTTGGGTGGAATCACGATATTTTCCAGCCACCCCATGTCATGGTTTTGGTCCGCTCCATTGGGACCGCGAGCGCCGACGCCTATCAGACGTGGGGCGAAGTTCGCGCAGCCGGTGTTCCTGATGGTGAAACGTGCCGTCACGGGCTGCCCCGCGGCGAATGCATGGTCACTGGTCGCGACCAACCCAGATTCGATGGCTGGTTGGGCGGCGCAGGCGATACGCAGGTTCCTAGTGGTGACGTGGCCGTCGGGATTGGCGACGGTGAGGTTCTCAACGTATATGCCGAACCCGTAGTCGCCCTCGGGATTGAAGGACTTGGATTCCTTGTACGACCATGTTTGACCCGGCGCGATGGTGACATTGTTGTGGAGGGGGAAGTCTGTGATGGCTCCACCCGGACCACGTCCGCCGACCCCGATCCACGTGGCGGTATAGGCTCCACATTGGCTGGGCCGGACGTTCTGGACGGCGAACGATGCCGTCATCGCCTGGCCTGGAGCTGGATTGTCGGGACTGATCACCAGCGGCTGCACAACCTTGAGAGGCTGAGACGGGCAACTGACACCCGCGGCTCTCGTGCTTTCGTAGTAGCGCCATTGCCGCGGCACTCGCCCGTCTTCCCTCAGCTCGGCATCGTCGTCGGCGTACTGCGATGGAATCGAATCTCCCGCGCAGGTCTCATAGCCGAACTGCGAGTAGGTTCGAGAATTGCGATTGACACTCCAGTGGAGATGGGCGCCGATGGCCGCGCCCGTTTCTCCCACGGTGCCGATGACTGCTCCGGCCGGAACCTCGGCATTGTGGTGACGGAAGTTCTCTGGGATGGAGTTGTGGGCAAGGTGAGCGTAAAGCGAGTAGACGCCTTCCTCGTGCTTGATGACCACGCAGTTGCCGGCGTGACCGATGATATTGCCGTTCCCGTCGTACCTGATGATAGGGCCAGGAACGTTCCATTGGGCGAAGGCGATTCTTCCGGCCGCCACCGATGCAACCTTGTTGGTAGAGCGATTGGCCACCGGCACCGCATCGAACCCATAGCGGTTGGCGGCGTCCCAGTGCCGGCACTGGTTGTTTCCACAGGTAATTTGCCAGACGCTTCCCTTTTCCCACGGAAGGTGAAAGGTCGGGGCCGCTGCTGCCTCGGGTACATTGGTGCCCAGAAGCGGTGCGAGACAGGTGACGGCCAAGAGGCAGGCCAGCACGGCCCGCGAAATTAAACGCACTCCCACGGATTCCCCTTCGAGCCAGTGGCTCTCTCCACAACGGGTGGTTGACATGCCGCTCGCGACGCCGCATGACACGGTTCCGCGAGACTTGCGCGATTCGCCTGGCGCTGGGTACGCCCGGCACGTGCGCGATAGTGGTTGTTGAGTCCCTGCCGACTCACAGCGTAGGGTGGGTCCGCCGACCCGTCAATGGACCGGCGGAACGGGAGAGCTACTCCCGGCTGGGAGAAATGGAACGACCCGGCTGGATTTTTCCAGCCGGGTCGTTCCTTGGGTTCTGTATTTGCGAGGACGTTTACTCCGCCGGTTCGATGTAATCCTGGACCACGAATCCGGTTTCGGCGGTTTCCTCGACGATGACTTCCCACCAGACGAAGCCGTCGGCCTCGAACGGCCCATCCTCGATGGAGAGCACTTCGCCGGCGTCGAGGGTGCGAACCACGTTGCTGCCCTCGGTGGTCGCGTCGTCGCGAAGGTTGACGTTTTCCGTCACGATCACGGCCGAGCCAATCTGGATTTCTCCCTCACCACCATCCTCGGGCTCTTCGGTAGGCTCCTCTTCCTCCGGCGTCGACACGACTTCCTCGGTCGGCTCCGTGGTCGGGGTTGGCACGATCACTTCCTCGGTCGGCTCGACGGTTGGCGTCGCCTCCGGGGCGATGACCTCCGTGGTGCCAGGAGGATCGGTCGGCGTGGGGTCGTCGCCGTTGTCGTCACCAGTCAGCTGAAGTGCCCAGTACCAGAGCAGGCCGATCATGAGGATCAGGCCGAGAATCGGAAGCGCGATGCGGAGGTATTCGGTCCAGTACCGCTCTTCTGGCTGGTACTGGACGGTGCGCTGCCGTCCACCACCGGAACCACCGCCCTGGTTGCCGATTTCGGGCGAGGCGGCACGGCTGGCGCCCGGCGCGCGCCGCGTCTGCTGCGGTTCCTCGTCGTAATAGACCTCGTCATCGTCATAACCGCCGTCGTCGGGCCCACCGGGTCCTCCAGAGGCGAAGAGCATGAATCCACCCCGGCGAGGCTGCCTGCGAGATGGCGATGTGGAGGATGATCCTGCATCGGCGGTGGCGAGCGCCGGGATCGGCGAGGGCCAGGCCTTGAACATCTCGGTCAGTGGGTTATGTGGCAGTTTCACGATGGCTCAACCTGCTATCACTTGTGAGGGCTAACGACCGGGGCCGGCGCCGGCGAATCGCGATTCCGGGTTCCTGGCGTTCGACCGCCGCGATTCACCCGGGATGAATGAACTCGCGAAGCGGGGGCAGTATTCCGGATGCATGTCGCGTTCGCGGAGCGGATGGCGATCGATCCGGATGCGCTCTGTCTGCGCAAACCTGGCACATGAGCGATTGGAGTATAGCACGCATCCCCATGGATTCCGGGAGATATCGCCCACCAAAGTGACATAAGAGAGATTGGTTTCACCCCTCTCCTGGTGTCCTAATATCCGGGATTCGATTCCTGATCGGATTCGGCCCCGGTGGTGTCCCAGGATGTTTCCTGGCCGCCGAACCGTCGGATGAACGTGTTGCCACTGGCGCTGGAGGCTCCCGCGGCTGGCTCGGGGGCTGGCCGGGCGGTTTCGCTCGATGTGGAGGCGGACGGCGGCGACAGCCGGGTTCGAGAGATGTCGCGGGTGGACGCTGACGATGCCCGGCCGTTGTCCATCACCAGTTCGCCCTCGTAGACGGCGCCTTCATTAATGACGAGAGTGGAGGTGATGAGCTTGCCGTGCACCTTGCCGGTGGAGAGGATCTGGAGCCGGCCGCGGCAGGTCACGTCCCCTTCGAGGTCTCCGGCGACCGTCAGATTCTCGGCTTCGACGGTGGCGTTGACGGACGCGCCCTGGGCCACGTAGAGCGTGCCCTGGCAATTGATGGTGCCCTTGACCTGACCCTCGACGCGGAGGTCGCGAGTGAGGTTGAAGGTGCCATCGAAACTGGAGTACCGGTCGAATACGCTCACCGAGTCGTCCTGTTGGCTATCGGTGGGGTAGTCTCCCTGGGAGGCATAGCTGGTTGCATCGTAGGTGCGCATCGACATCGCGTTGGGTTCCTTTCAGTGGCTTGGAAGCGCGGCGACCAGGATCAGGAAGCTGAGCGAGCGCGTCGTTGGACAACGGTGGTGCTGCTCGACCGGCTTTCGCCGCCGCCGTTGCCGACGCGGAAGTTGCCGTTGATGTTCGCGCCCTCGTGCACCACGGAAATCGAGGAAGTGACCTCGGCGGAGACCTGGCCGGTGGGCAGGACCTCGAACCGGGAGTTGGCCGTCACGGTGCCGCTGAGTGAGCCACCGACGATGATGCGCGAGGCGTTGACGGTCGCGTCGACCTCGGCACCCTCGGCGATCCAGATGTCCTCGCGAGCGGTGAGCGTTCCTTCAACCTTGCCGAAGACGTGGATGCTGTTCTCGGACGACATCTCGCCCTTCCAGTTGGCATCGGAGGAGATGACGCTGATCAGGCCGTCCGCCGCGGGCATTTCCGGAATGGCGGGGGCATCCTCCTCGAGCAACTCCTGGGGGGCCTGGCTGGACTGTGCTGGATAGTTACCGAAGCTGTAGGCGCCCGCGTCCTGTTCCGCCGGGGCTGGTTGCGAGCGATAGGCGGAACTCTCGAACTGGTCGTCGTCCAATTCGGGCATGTTGTCCTGGGGGTCGTCCAGCTCCTCGCCAGTGGTTCCGAGTTGGTTTCGGAGAGCACTCATCTGGCGCTGGAACGAGTCGACCTTATTGTCTCGTCGGAAGACCACGTTGCCACCTCCTCAAGCCGCTGGAACCAGGCAGGCCCGGGCGAGCTGAGCGAAAAGACTTGCTCCGCGCGAAATCTCGGCGGATGCGTGCCGAATCCCGCTCGGCCCCATGACCAGGCGGGGGACGCAAGCGGCACGACCAAACGGGCATCGTAGCGCGCTACACGACCTGTTCCACGAGTATACACGCTCGCGCCAGTTGTGTCCGTACATTCCATGCATCAATTTTGGCTGGTGTTGTCGCAGGGATGTGCGCGGTCGATTTGGCGTCCTGGAAGGGGAGCTCAAATCGACCGCCGAGTGATAGTCAATCTATCGCCGAACGCCCTAAAGCCATGTTGTCGTCAACAACCTAATTCGGCTCCTGCATACGTGCTAACGGTGGCTCGGGGCGGCTTCCCGGGCACGGACCTCGCGGTACCTGAGGGCATGGAATTGGAGCGTGATCGCCATCACGAGAGCCGATATCGCCGCGACGACGGCGAATTGGGGCGCGAGAGACGGGTTGGCGTTGCCTGTCCCGGTGACCGGCAGGGAGCGCACCAGCGGTTGATCGCTCCCGCCTCCCGCGCCGGAACTGGACGAACCGCCCGAGCCGCTGGACCCACCGTTGGAAGGTGAAGGTACAGGCTCATCATCGTCAGTGACGGCATTGTTGTTGTCGTCGGGGTCCAAGTCGTCGGTGATGCCATCGTTGTCCAGGTCGGGCAGTGGGTCATTGCCCGGGGTGACGCCATCGCCACCCTGATCGCTGTCCGGGATGCCGTCGTTATTGTCATCCGGGTCCAGGTCGTCGGGAATGCCATCGCCGTCGGCGTCCGCCGCCAGCGCCTGGTTCCAGCCAGTGATGTGGGCTGGCGATGCGAGAGTCCCGGTGGATTGAATCGCGCCGAGAAGCAGGGCAAGCAGAACCATGGCGCACGAGCGCCCCAGGATACGACGAGTCATCGAATTCCTCTCTCCATTTCGAGAAGTCGAATGAACGGGTCCCGCCGGCGCGGCTCGCGGCCGCGTTTTGGTCTTGTTGGTGTCTACCAGCGCGAGTATTGCATGGTGGGCAGGCCACGGCAAGCGGTTGCCCGCGGCGGGCGCCACGCAAAGGGAAGGAATCTGGTTGGACGCGGATACCCCAACCGGCGGTTAGCGGACCTGGATGGGCGGGAGGGAGCCTTCGAGACCCAGCCGGGTGGATTCCAGCCAGCCGGGGAGAACGAGCGATGAGCCGAGTTCGGCGGGAGACTCGTCGATCGCGAAGCCTGGTCCGTTGGTCGCGATTTCCTGGTGGGCGCCGCCCGGTTCATCGAAGTAGATCGACGAGAAGTAGGTGCGATCACGTACCTCGGTGACATCGACCTGCTCCGCCTGGAGTGCCTCGCGCCACTCGAGCTGCTGTTCCGGGTTCGCCGTCTGCCAGGCGACATGGTGGATCGCGCCGGCGGCGATGTTGCCGTTCCAGAGGCCTGTGGCCTGAACCAGGTCGAGGTGGGCGCGGCTGGAGCCTTCGCCCACGGAAAGACGATGGCGCTCGGCCTGACGGCCGGTGGAGGCGAACCCGAGCTTGCCGGTGAAGAAGTCGTCCGAGTTGTTGCTCTCCTGGGTCCAGAGCCCGACGCCGTGGATTCCGGTGATGGCGCGGTCGGCTGGCACGCCCCCCTGATCCCAGGCGGTTTCGGACGGCGGGTTGTTGGTCGCCACGAGTTCGATGGTCAGTCCATCCGGATCGCGGAAGGAGATGAACCGCTCGCCGAACCGGCTCGCGGGGTGCGTGTGGCGGACGCCGCGAGCGAGGAGGCGTTCGATCCAGAAGCCGAACGCCCCGGCGGGCACGGCGAGGGCGATCGATCCAAACTGGCCGATGCCGGCCTGTCCGGATGGGGCGTCTGGCCAGGCGAAAAACGTGAGGATGGTGCCCGGGGAACCGGTGGCGTCGCCGTAGTAGAGGTGCCACGTGGTGGGGTCTTCATAATTAACGGTCTGCTTCACCAGCCGCAGGCCCAGGGTTCCGGTGTAGAAGTCGACGTTGGCTTGCGGATCGCCGCAGATCGCCGTGACGTGATGGATGCCGGAGAGGGGTGAGGTCATGGAAGCAACCTTTGCGCGAATCGGTCGTTTGGGCCACGGACGTTGAAGTGACTTGTATTGTAGTAGGTACGATCCTGCCTGATGGCACTGATCGCCACCGAAGATTGACCATGAACGGGACACACCAGGGAGCAGCGATGCCACGCATAGAAGATTACGCCTTGCTCGGAGACCTCCACACAGCGGTGCTGGTCAGCCGGGAAGGCTCGATGGACTGGTGCTGTTTCCCCCGGTTCGACTCGCCCGCCTGTTTCGCGGCGCTGCTTGGCACGCCTGATCACGGACGGTGGCTCATCGCGCCCGACAAGGAGTGTATCGAGACGACTCGCCGATACCGGGGCGACACCTTGATCCTGGAGACTGAGCACCGGACCGAGGACGGCGTGGTGCGGGTGATCGACTTCATGCCGGTGCGCGACCAGGCCGCGGATATCGTGCGGATTGTCGAGGGAGTCGAAGGAACCGTCACGATGGAATCGGAACTAAAGATCCGGTTCGACTATGGGCAGGTCGCGCCCTGGGTGCGTCGGGTCGACCACACCCGGCTGGCGGTCGCCGGGCCCGACGCGCTGTGCCTGCGCACCTCGGCCGAGATGCATGGCGAGGGAATGGCCACCCGGTCGACCTTCACCGTGACGGAGGGTGAGCGGGTGGCGTTCGACCTGACCTGGTTCCCCTCGCACGAAGACTTGCCGCCGAAGATCGATCCGTATGCGGCCCTCGCCGCGTCGGAGCAATGGTGGAACGAATGGTCGGCGTCTTCCGGCGGGGTAGGCGCGCGCGACGATGTCGTGTGTCGGTCGCTTCTGGTGTTGAAGGCACTGACCTACGCCCCGACCGGTGGGATCGTGGCCGCGCCGACGACCTCGTTGCCGGAACACATTGGCGGGGTGCGAAATTGGGATTACCGGTTCTGCTGGTTGCGGGATGCATCGCTGACGCTGGTCGCCATGCTCAAGGCCGGCCACAAGGACGAGGCGACGGCCTGGCGGGACTGGCTGCTGCGAGCGATCGCTGGCGATCCCCAGAGCCTCCAGATCATGTACGGGATCGCGGGGGAGCGGCGGCTGGAGGAGTACGAGCTGCCACATCTTCCCGGGTTCGCCAATTCCCAGCCGGTGCGGATCGGCAACGCGGCGTCGCACCAGATGCAACTGGACGTCTTCGGGGAAGTGATCGACGCCCTGTACCTGTCGCTGGTGCACGGTTCCCCTCCCTCACACTTCGCCTCGGCCCTGATGCGGCACATGCTGGCGTGGCTCGAGAACGGGTGGCGGCTGGAAGACGCGGGCATCTGGGAGGTGCGAGGACCGCTGCGCCACTTCACCCACTCGAAGCTGATGGCGTGGGTGGCGTTCGACCGGGCGGTGAGGCTGAACGAGGAGTTCGGGATGTCTGGGCCGGTGGACGACTGGCGCCGGACGCGCGATGAGATCAAGGAGCAAATCCTCGAGTTGGGCTGGAACGAGGAGAAGCAGGCATTCACGCAGGCCTATGGCCTCGACGAACTGGACGCAAGCCTGCTGCTGATGCCGATCATGGGGTTCCTGCCGCCGAACGACCCGAGAATCGTGTCGACGGTCGACGCCATTCAGCGCGAGCTGTCGGTCGACGGCCTGCTGAACCGGTACCGCACCGAGACGGAGGGCGTGGACGGCCTGCCGGCGGGCGAAGGGGCGTTCCTGGCATGTTCGTTCTGGCTGGTGGAGGTCATGGCGCTGCAGGGCAGGCAGGAGGAAGCGGAAGAGCTGTTCGACCGTTTGTGCGGGCTCCAGAACGACCTGGGGCTGCTGGCGGAGGAGTATGACCCGGTGGCGGGGCAGCAACTGGGGAACTTCCCGCAGGCGTTCTCGCACCTTGCGCTGATCACCGCGGCCCTGACCTTGGAGAGCCGTGAGACACGATAGCGCGCCGATGACACACCCTGGACACGGTTGAGGTGTATCGTGGCGGAAACGCCGGGCTCGACGGTGAGCCCCCTGGATGACATGGCGAGAGGAGCAGCGACGATGACGAGATCGTGGGTGCACGATGCGGTGCGGACCATTGAGCGAGACTTCCAGCGATCGGCGGACACCCATCTGGTGCCGCTGGAGTTGCCGGGCGCGCCGGGCATTCGGGTGTACATCAAGGATGAGTCCACCCACCTGACGGGCAGCCTGAAGCACCGCCTGGCGCGGTCGCTGTTCCTGCATGGTCTTTGCAATGGGGCCATCGAGGAAGGAACGACGCTCGTCGAGGCGTCCTCTGGCAGCACCGCGGTGTCGGAGGCGTATTTCGCGCGGTTGCTGGGCTTGCCGTTCGTGGCGGTGATGCCGCGCGGGACGTCCGAGGTCAAGGTCGAGCAGATCGAGTTCCACGGTGGCGTCTGCCGGTTCGTGGAGGACGGCTCGCGGGTCTACGCGGAGGCCGAGCGCATCGCTGAGGAGACGGGCGGTTACTACCTGGACCAGTTCACCAACGCCGCCCAGGCGACGGACTGGCGAGGCAACAACAATATCGCCGAGTCGATCTATACCCAGATGGCGGCGGAGCCAGACCCGATCCCGCGATGGATCGTGGTGGGGGCCGGCACGGGTGGAACATCGTCGACGATTGGCCGGTATATCCGGTATCGCGGGCACGACACGCAACTGTGCGTGGTGGACCCCGAGAACTCGGTCTTCTACGACTGTTTCATGGGCATCGACCGGGCGGGCAAGGAGTGCCGCGGCTCGGGCATCGAGGGCATCGGCCGGCCACGGGTCGAGCCGTCGTTCAATCCACACGTGATCGACCGGATGATCCAGGTGAAGAACTGCGAGTCGTACGGGGCCATGCATTTCCTGGCCGAGGTGACAGGTCGCAGGTACGGTGGGTCGACCGGGACGAACCTGCACGGCGTGTTCGACCTGGCCGCGGAAATGGTTGAGCGCGGAGAGACCGGCTCGATCGTGACGCTGGCCTGCGATCCGGGAGAGCGGTACCTGGACACCTACTACAGTCACTGCTGGCTGGCGGCCAACGGCTACGATATCGAGCCCTGCGTTCGCCGGTTGCGGGAGTTCCACCAAACGGGCCGGATGCGGGACATGGCGCCGTCCCTAGCGTCGGGCTGAGCAGTGTCATGGGCGTGAGGAGCCGGTGGGCGTCTCGCCGGGTACCGCTCGGTGAGTCTTGCTCCGACCCTCATGTCACTCGCTCGCGGATGCTGTACAATCAGCATCGTGGCGGACACGTCACACCGATCCCCACGCGCCCGTAGCTCAGGGGATAGAGCGATTGCCTCCGGAGCAATAGGCCGCAGGTTCGAATCCTGCCGGGCGTACCAATCAACAACCCAGATCATCATGGGCCAGCCATACAGGCTGGCCTTTCTGCTTCCCCGTCCCCTAATCCGCAATGTCCACTCCGAGTGATTGTGGTTGGAGCCTCCTTCGTCTCTCCCTCCTGTCGTCGAGCAATCGATCCAATGGTGGCGTGGGCCATGCCCACGCCAGTCCACCAGATCCAGCATCCGCAAGCAGGTGAGAGGCATTCGGCGCCGCCGGATTATACATGCCTTCAGATGGCACCCCCTGTCTCCCAGTCCTCACCGTACGATTCGCGGAGCCGTTTACCCCTATCGGCGGCATTTCGGTCACCTTCCCGCTCATCGCTGGTTCGGGACAACCTTCCCGGTCCGCTGGGACCGCTGTCCCTATTTGCCTATCTCCAGGGCAGGCAGGATGAACTTACGGCACCGGCACACGTGCCGGACCGTCGACGATCCTACCAATCACAGGAGTGATCCCATGGATTCCACGACATTATCTCGCAGGTCTGTCATCTCGATCGCGACCGCGCTGGCCCTGGGGAGCATGCTGGCGCCAGTCGCCACAACCATGGCTCAGGAGGCCACGCCAGGGGCAGCTCCTTCCCTCCTCGACGGGCTCGGTCTGCCGACCCTCGAGGTGACCCTCACGAGCGAGGGCATCACCGCGCCCACCGACATCGCCGCTGGCCCAGTGCTGCTGGTTGTTCACAATCAAACCGAAGGCCCGGCACTCATCGAGGTCGCCCAGATGCCAGCCGGTGTGACCGTGGAGGACTGGTTGGCGCTCTCGGACCTTGAAGGCGCCCTGCCAGAGTGGACCGCCGAGGCCGTTGTCGCGGGCGGCGTCGAGACGATGCCCAACGGGAGTGGGGCAATCGTGATCAACCCGGTGCCCGGCGAGTGGATGCTCATCGTCGACGCCGAGGCGGAAGTCACCATGCCGTCGGCCACGCTCTCGGTCAGCGGCGACGCCGCCACCGCCGACATCGTCTCCGCGGTGGATGTTGAGATGGGCGAGTACGTCTTCAACTTCCCCGACACCATGGTCGCCGGTCCGCAAATCTGGCATATCACCAATGTCCACACCCTGCCACATCACGTGATGGCCCTGCCGGTCGACCGGCCGTACACCGCGGAGGAGGTGACTGACGGGCTGATGGCCGGATTCTCCGGGACCCCGGTAACCGAGGGCTTCTCGTTCGAATCCTCGGTGGTGGGTCCGCCGACGTTCAGTCCAGTCATCACCGCGGGACAGGAGATCTGGATCGAGACCAACCTGCAGCCGGGTCACTACGTGGCGCTCTGTTTCATCTCCGATCCCGGTTCCGACATCCCGCACATCATGCAGGGGATGTTCGACACCTTCGAGGTGACCGGTGGATGACCCAATATCGACGGCCGGTGCCTGGCGCGGCGGATATCGGCGGTCGGTACACCCTGTTCGCACCACCGTTGGGGTCCAGCGCCACCGCCTTGACCGGCGACACCATCTGGCACGGCGGTGAACGGGACCTCAAGGAACGGCGATTTCGTCACTCATTTCTGAAGTGGCACGCGATATCCGGCTGCCCAATGGGTCGAACCCCCAGTCCTGCTCCGCACCCGCTCGCTAGGCGAATGACTCCAGGCGCGTGAAGCCAACACATGGCGACGGAACATGGGCCCGATCACCACGTAGCGCATATCAGGTGGAGGCCACCATGCCTGAAGCGGACCCCAGTACCAGTTCGGCTCACACACCTGCGGCGCCCGACAGCGTGTGCGTCCAAATCCTGGCCACCGAACATTGGGGCCAGTTGGCCACACGAAGCATGCTCTGGAACGAAATCTTTGCGAGAGCCGGCATGTTCCTGACCACGCTTTCGGCGGCGGTCGTCGCCCTCGCACTGGTGGCGCAGACCTCCGACTTCGGAGACGAGTTTCGCCTCTTCGCGCTGATGGTGCTGCCGGTAGTGCTCTTTGTCGGCATCGCCACCCACATCCGGCTGGCGACGGCGGTCGAGCTGGACGCCTGGACGGTGATCGGCATGAACCGGCTTCGTCACGCCTATCTGGAGGTTGCCCCAGACCTGGAGCCCTACATCATCAACAGCCACTACGACGACATCGCGGGTCTGCTGCAATCGTCTGGCCAGTACACCGGCTTCCGCCCCGGCATGGCGGTCTCCAGCACCTCCACGATCGTCGCCATGCTCAACGCGGTGGTCGCGGGAGTGCTGGCGGCCCTCGTCACCGACGCCACTATCGGTGGACTGGGCCGCTCGACCACCGTCGGCTTCGTGGCTGGTCTCGGTACGGCGGTGTACATGGCCGGCGTCATTCCCTTTCAAACCATTCGTCGCGCGCAACAGTCCTACGTACCCCGCTTTCCCCGCCCCGGGGCCATGGCTTCCTCCGGTGGCGGGCTGTCAGGGGATACGGCGCTTCCGACCTGATCGCTGGCCCCGATAGCCTGGCCAAGGCGACGGAAACCAGCAGGTCAGGCGTTTCGGCGACTTGTGTAAGATGGAGTAACCAACAATTCGGGTTACCAGCCGCAAGGGATTCCCAACCTGACGCGAGGTGGCTCATGGCTTTTTCGATCGACACCTTGGGTCCTTTCACACCTCAACCGCTGCTGACCCGGGCGGCGAGTCATGGTGCCACCCTGATCGTGCGCACACTCCTGATGGTGTATCTCGGGGCGGTCGTGTGGCTCCACCTCACCACCGTCCCGACGATTTTCGAGATCCAGCGCCTGGCCTGCGAGCCGGGAACGTGCTTTTGGGGACAGGTCAACGGTGAGACGCACGCATGGCTTGAGGAACGGGGAATCTCGCCAACCACCTACGCCGTTATCGCGACCTTGATTCCGCTGATGATCCCGATTGCTGGTCACACCCTGGCTGGAATCGCGATCTGGCAGCGCCCCACCAATTGGCTGCCAACGCTCTTCGTTTTGGGACTTGCCTTCTGCACGGTGAGCGCCAGCGGGGCGCTCTGGATACTGTTCATGGAACATCCGGGGTGGGAGCGGCCGCTGTACGTCATCCACGGATTGATGTACGCAACCGGGGCGCTGATGGTCCTGCTCTTTCCGGATGGCCGCTTCGTTCCGAAATGGAGCAGCCTCCTCGTCGGCTTGATCGCGATCGATGTCGTCCTCCTGGTCGAGCCTGCACTGCTGGTACATCTTCCCGCTTCCGCCCAACGCGCCTGGGACGCGTGGTTCACCTATTCCGAGTTCGCCGCCATCGCCATCATTGCCTGGCGGCTTCATGTCACGGTCGACAGGCGGGCGCGGCGGCAGACCAAGGTCTGGTTCATGGCGCAGGTCCCCATGTGGTGTTATACGGCCGCATTCCTGTTCTTCATCCGCCGGAGCGAGGACGAGATATCGGGAGCCGGAGATCTTTGGTCGATCCTCCTCCAATTCATCTGGGCGTTCACGATTCTCTTCTTCATTTCTGGCCTGCTGATGGCAATCTACCTCTACAACGTCTATGACCTCTCCGTTGTCATCCGCCGATCACTGGTCTATGGCCTGCTCACGTTCGCCTTGATCGGACTCTACCTGATCACCGTGGGAACGGTGTCCATCGTGCTCGGCGGCGGGGAAAACGCGGTACCCACGATCCTGGCGACCGTCGTTATCGCCATCGCCTTCGCGCCGCTCCGAGAATGGCTCCAACGCTGTAGCCGCCGCCTTCTCTACGGCGACCAGCCGGATCCATATGGCGTCCTCACGCGGTTCGGTCACCACCTTCAGGAGAACGCCGCCCCTGAGCGACTTCTTCGGACGATCGTTGAACTCGTTCAGGACGCCCTTCAGGTTCCTGAAGTCGCCCTTGCGATCGCGGGCGAGCCGGCGCTGACCGTGCGCACCGGCGGAATCACTGGTGACGCCGTCAATGTCCCCATTCGTTATCAGGGCGACGCCCTCGGCACGCTCTCGGTCGTTCCGCGCACGCCCGCCGAGCCGTTCTCCCCGGTGGACCGCCGCTTGATCGATGAGGTGGCTCGCCAAACAGGGATAGCCGTTCATTCGATATTGCTGTCCGAAGATCTTCGGCGGTCCCGCGAGCGCCTGGTCACGGCCCGCGAGGAAGAACGCCGCCGAATTCGTCGCGATCTGCACGACGGACTTGGTCCGGCACTGGCGGCGCTGTCGCTCCAGGTCGAGATCGCGCGTGATCTGGTCAGAACGGCACCTGACCGCAGCACGGAACTGCTCGATGATGTGCTCGCCCTCGCGCGCGAGTCGATCCTCGATGTGCGCCGCCTCGTGTACGGTCTGCGCCCGCCAGCACTCGATGATCTCGGCCTCATTGGAGCGATCGAGGCCCAACGCGATACCTGGGAACAGCACGGGCTGACAGTCACCCTCGATCTGGAGCCGGACCTGCCCTCGCTCTCGGCCGCCACGGAAGTGGCCATCTTTCGCATCGTCCAGGAAGGTGTCAACAATGTGATCCGGCATGCGCACGCGACGAGCGTGCTTGTCCGCCTGGCCGCCTCCGCTGGCGAAGTCTGGTTGGAGATCGTCGACGATGGCCAAGGCTTTTCCAACAATCCGCAGCCAGGGGTTGGCTTGCTTTCGATGCACGAGCGCGCGGCCGAGCTTGGCGGTACGTGCACGGTGACAGGGCATTCCGGTACGGGCGTGACGGTAACCGCCACGTTCCCATTGGAGCCCGCCGGACCTCAAACCGATGGCTGAGTCCATCAGGATCCTCGTGGTCGACGACAGCGCTCCGTTCCGTCAAGGGCTTCGCATGCTGATTGCCGCGACGGACGACTTCGAGTTGTCCGGCGAGGCGAACGATGGCGCGTCGGCCATCGCGCACGTCGAGCGGTACCAGCCAGACGTGGTCCTGATGGACATCAACATGCCAGCCGTGAACGGTATCGACGCCACGCGAAGCATCGTGGCCACCGCGCCACACGTGGCGGTGCTGGTGGTGACCATGTTCGACGATGACGATTCGGTGTTCGCCGCGCTGCAGGCCGGGGCTCGCGGCTACCTGCTGAAGGGGGCAACGAAGTCCGAAATCGTGCGCTCGATCCGGGCGGTCGCCGAAGGAGAGGCGATCTTTGGAGCCGCCATCGCGCGGCGGCTGCAGGCATACTTTGCCCGGCCACGCGCCCCCTCGGGCCCCGCCACGGCATTTCCGGACCTGTCGGCGCGAGAGCGCGAAGTGCTGGAACTGATCGCGCAACACCTGACGAATCCCGAAATCGCCCTCAGGCTCGGTCTGAGCGAAAAGACGGTGCGCAACTATGTCTCCAACATCTTCGCGAAGCTGCAGGTGAACGACCGCTCTCGCGCGATCATGATGGCGCGCGATCAAGGTTTCGGCCAGGTGTCATGAGTACCCCAACCCGCGCCGCGCCATCCTTCCTTCGTAGGCTCGGCATCGCTGGTACGCCGACCAGCTTTCGACGGCATGGCTGCACCTAACGTGTCTCGGCGGGCCTAGGTAATGATCTTCTCCATATCCGAAAGCTAGATTGACCTGCCAGGCGTACCAATCAGGAACCCACGTGCTCAGAGGCCAGCCTGTATGGCTGGCCTTTCTGCTTTTCGAAGACTTTCGCCATCGAAAGACGCGGAGGCGAGTGCTCAGGTCGTGGGCCGCTGGATGCAGCGGAAGCCGACGTGGCTCATGCCGGTGTCGATCATCTGGGGCTGGCGGGCGGCTGGCCGGTAGCGAAAGCAGGCGTCTCGCGCGCAAAGGTGTGAGCCGCCCTTGACCACCTTGCGGGGGATGGGGAGGCTTGGTTCCAGGCTGCCCTCGAGGGTGCCGCCACGCGGGTTGCGGGGCACGCAGCAGGCGCGACCAGTGTCGGTTTCGTGGCTGTCGCGGTACCAGTCGGAGGTCCATTCCCAGACGTTGCCCGCCATGTCGTACAGGCCATACCCGTTGGGCGGGAACGATCCGACGGGGAGCGTGCGGCTGAGTCCCGCCGGGCGATCGTTGCGCCACGGAAACTTGCCTTGCCAGGTGTTCGCCATGGGATTCGTGTTCTGCGTATCCTCGTCTCCCCAGGTGAACTCCGCGCCATCCAGACCCCCGCGGGCGGCGAATTCCCACTCCGCTTCGGTGGGGATGGTCTTGCCGGCCCAGGCGGCGTAGGTCTCTATGTCTTCCCACGCGACGTGGACCACGGGATGGTCCGCCACGTGCTCGATCGAACTGCCCGGTCCGTAGGGGTGGCGCCAGTCCGCGCCGGGCACCCAGCGCCACCACTGCGCGTTGTTTCGCAGATCGACGGGGCCCCGGGTGGGCACGAACACCATCGATCCGGGGACGAGATTCTCGGGCGGAGCGCCAGGATACATGGCGGGATCGGGAGGGCGCTCCGCCACGGTCACGTAGCCGGTGCTGGCGGTGAATTCCGCGAACCGCCGGTTGGTGACCTGGTGGGGTTCGATCCAGAAACCATCGACCGCCACGGTTCGCACGGGTCGTTCTTCGCGGTAGTGCCTGTCGGAGCCCATGGCGAAGGTCCCGCCGGGAATCCAGATCATTCCTGATGGGGCGGTTGGTTGGTCGGTCGTTGTGCCAGTGGCCGGATTCATGACTGAAGCTCGTTTCGGATTGGGCGTCGCGCGATCACTAGAGACTGTCTGGCGTCGGAACCGGGCGCACGACCCGGAAGCCGATGTTGCCGGTGGAACTGTCGGGTGTGTTGGCGCTTCGGGAGTCGACACGATACCGGTTGCAATAGGAACGGTGGCAAAGATACGATCCGCCACGCATTACCCTGCTGGTGCCGCTGGCTGGGGGCCGGGGCTGGCCGGATGTCGTCGCGGAGTACGTGCCGGCGCCGAACCAGTCGGCGCACCACTCCCACACGTTGCCGGTCATGTTGTAGAGCCCGAAGGGGTTGGGAAGGTAGGCGTCGACCGGGCCGGTGCCGGCGTAGCCGTCGGCGGCGCTGTTTCTCACGGGGAACTTGCCCTGCCAGACGTTCATGCGGTGTTTTCCGCCCGGTGTCAGGTCGTCGCCCCACCAGAATGGCGAACCAGTGGAGCCGCCACGGGCCGCGTACTCCCACTCGGCTTCGGTGGGGAGGCGGGTGCCGCTCCAGGCGCAGTATGCCTGGGCGTCGTTCCAGGAGACATGGACCACTGGGTGATCGCCTCGTTTGTCAATGGTTGTGCCGGGCCCCTCGGGATGGTTCCAGGTGGCGCCATGGACCTGTCGCCACCATGGCGCGTTCTGCACGCCCCGCGTGGGCGGGAACGAATCCGGCAGGAACCCGGCGAAAACGAACGACCATCCGAACCGCTCGGCCTCCGTGACGTATCCGGTGCTTTCAATGAAGGAGGCGAATTCGGCGTTGGTCACGGTGGTGGGCGACATCAGGAAGGCATCGACCTCGACCTGGTGCACCGGGCCCTCGCCATCGCCGGGATATCCGTCGCCGCGTGGGTTTCCCATCTGGAAGGAGCCCGCTGGAATGGCGACGAGGTCGATCTCGCGCGAGACCGCGGGCGCGATCGTGACGGGCGCCGTTGGGAGGACCGCCGTCAATGGTCGGGCGGCGGCGCACCGCGGGCATGGAGCCGGTGGAACTGAGTGTGCGGTGGAACGGAGATCGATCTGCATCGGGGGAAATGACTACTTTCCAGGACATTGCGAATGGGCATCGCTCACATCATACCGTCGTGTTCCGGGAAGATCGACTCCGGGTGAGCCTCGCCGGCGGGCATGCCAACGCATGGGATTGGGTTCCGCCTTGTACGTTCACTGTGATAGCGGGGGGCGGACGGCTACCATGGGTTGTGTATCGATAACGATTCGCGCCCCATCCGCTCGGTGGCGCGGCACTTGCTGGGTCGGTCAGTTCGAGATGGATTGAGTAGACGTGTTTCGCGCACTCCGGGTCGCCACAATCAGGGGAATCGACGTCAACGTCCATCCGACCTTTGGGCTGGTGCTGGTGTGGGCGGTCTGGCAGTGGGGTTTTGGTGCTTCACGGGGCTTCGAGGCGCTTGGGCTGGGCATCCTGCTGGTGGCGCTGGTGTTCATCTCGGTGTTGTTGCACGAGCTTGGGCATTGCGCGATGGCCCAGGAGTTCGATATCCGGGTGCTGGATATCACGCTGTGGCCATTCGGCGGCGTGGCACGGATCGAACAGATGCCGTCAAGCGCGCGGACCGAGTTTTTCATCTCGCTGGCTGGGCCACTGACAAGCCTGGCGATCGCGGTGGCGCTGACGCCGGTGGTGGTGCTGACCGGGATCATTGGCGGATGGGATTCGGTGTTCTCTGCCGAGGATCCGCTTCGGGAAATGAACCCGTCGTCCCTCATCGCCTATCTGGCGATCATCAACCTGCTGATCATGGCGTTCAACCTGTTGCCGGCGTTTCCGATGGATGGAGGACGCATCCTGCGGGCGGCCCTTGCGCCCGGGCTCGGACGGGAACGGGCAACAACCGTGGCCGTGCTGGCCGGATTGTTCTTCGCCATCTGTTTCGTGGCGCTGGGTATCTGGCAACGCAACCTGATCCTGATCGTGCTTGGCGGGTTCATCTTCTTCGCGGCCCAGGCCGAGGCCCGAGTCGAGCGGGTGCAATCGGCGATGCGCCGGTTGACGGTGGGGCAGTACGCGTTGTGGGACATGGGCGGGGTGTCGCCCAATGAGCCGCTCACGTTCGCGCTGCGGGGCGGCCCGCGCGACATGGTGGTCACGGATTCCGGCCGGGTGGTGGGGATGCTGTGGCGTACCCAACTGCTGGAGAGCCTCGCGGGTGGAATCGAGGGGCGGCGGGTGGCCGACATCATGGATCGGGCCATTTACGTCGCGGACGTCAACGACTCGATCTTCGACGTGCAGCAGAAGATGAACGCAATGCACCGGTGGGCGGTGCCGGTGACCGAGGGTGGCCGATATCGCGGCATTTTCACTGGGGACCGGTTCGTCCACCTTCACCGGCAGATCGCGCCGGGAATCATGGGGAACCCATCCATTTCGGCGGAGTGGCGCGAGGCGATATCGGATACACTTACTTTCTGGAAGCATTACCGGAGGCGGTAGCTGGGCTAGTTGAAACATGGTCTCTTGACGCCCAATCGCGAAAGCCGGTAAAGTATCTTATGGGGGCGTATACTCCCCAATTCAGGAGGCGTACCACATGAGAGTTTCGACAAGAGGCGAGTACGGCATGCGTGCCATGGTTGCGCTTGCCCATCATTACGGCTCAGGGCCTTTGTCGATCGCTGACATCGCGCGTCAGTCCAATGTACCCCCGGCCTATCTGGAACAATTGATCGCGCCACTGCGCCGGGCTGGCATTGTCGACAGCAAGCGCGGGGCCCATGGTGGGTACGTGCTGAGCCGGGCGCCGGAAGAGATCAAGGTTGGCGACGTGTTCCGGGTCATGGAAGGCCCAATCGCGCCAATGGAATGCGTTTCCGAGGAAGAATCCGACCAGACCTGCCCACTGATCGACGGGTGTGAAACCCGGCCGGTGTGGCTGAAGCTGCGTGATTCCATCGTGGACGCGATTGATTCGCAGACGCTCGCGGACCTTGTGGCGGCACCTCAGACGCCGGCGGCGAGTTCCTCGCAGGTTCCCACCGTACTCTGAGTTCTCCCTGATCCGGTGATTTCCAGCATCCACTTCCGGCCGGATCAGGAGGCGTTCTTCACATGACCTACGGCCATCAGTCCATCTATCTCGATCACGCGGCGACAACGCCAACGGACCCCGAAGTGGTCTCGGCGATGACGCCGTATTTTTCGTCCGTTTTTGGCAACCCATCCAGCATTTACCAGATTGGACAGGAAGCACGCGCCGGGCTCGACCGCGCGCGCGGCGTCGTGGCGTCCATCCTGGGATGCAGGCCCTCCGAGATCATCTTCACCAGTGGCGCCACGGAGAGCAACAACACCGCCATCAAGGGCGTCGCCAGGGCCGCGAAGCTTCGACAGCCAGATGGACCGATGCCGCACATCGTGATCTCCGCGATCGAGCATCACGCGGCCTTGCACGCGGCCGAAGCGCTGGCCGAAGAGGGGTTCAGGCGCACCATCGTTCCCTGCGACGAGCAGGGGATCATCGACCCCGATGCTGTCCGGAATGCGATCGAGCCGGAGACCTGCCTTGTTTCGGTGATGTACGCGAACAACGAGACGGGCGCCATCCAGCCAATCAGCGCCATATCCGAGGTCACCAGGGAGCTGGGCATCCCGTTTCACACCGACGCCGTTCAGGCGGCCGGATTGCTTCCGCTGAACGTCCAGGACCTGGGAGTCGATCTGCTCTCGTTGTCGGCGCACAAGTTCTATGGTCCGAAGGGGGTCGGCGTCCTCTACGTGCGCAAGGGCACACGCATCCGGTTCCAGCAGGATGGGGGTGGACAGGAGGCGGGCCGGCGCGGGGGGACGGAGAATGTTCCGCTGATCGTGGGTCTGGCCGAGGCGCTCCGCCGGGCGGAGGACCTTCGTGAGGCGTATCACACCCATTCGGCGGCGCTCAGGGACGCGCTGTGGGCGGGAATCCAGGAAGACATCCCCGACGTTCGGCTGAACGGCCCGGAGCCGGGTCCGCGCAGGCTGGGGAACAACCTGAACGTGAGTTTCCAGGGCGTCCAGGGGGAGACGGCCCTGCTGGGGCTGGATATGCAGGGTGTCGCGGCGTCGGCCGGTTCGGCCTGCACCACGGGCAACTCGGAGCCGAGCCATGTGTTGATGGCGATGGGGCTGACGGAAGCCGAGGCTCGCGCGAGCCTGCGGATGACGGTTGGACGCGGGAACTCGCTCGACGAGATCGACGAGGTGGTGACGACGCTCAGCGAGGTGATCTCGCGGACGCGGCAGTTGGCCGGTACCAGCGGCGATTGATGTCAGGCATTGCTGTCCACGTTATGGAAAATGTCGCCCTCGCGCAATTACGCCATGGGTCGGCACCGCCGCCTCACGGTCGCCGGTGACGGTGTAAGCCGACCCGGCGGGATCGAACCATACGAAAATCTACCTATCGGAACCCATTCGTCATTTGCTGTACGTCGATCAGTCTGGCAGCAGCCGTGAGGCGTTGACCAGCAGGTTGATGTCGCCTTCGGGGTCCTCGGGCTGTTCGACTTCGAGGCTCCAGCATAGCGAGAGGGCCGTGAACACCACGACCCACTGGGCGAGCCGATCCCGCTCTTCCCCAAGTTCTTCGGCGAGGATGTCGAGCCTCCTGTTGGCGAGCTTCAGGAATTCAGGGGTGTTCGGGAACTCCCACGGATTCATCATCCACGCGGTGAT
The DNA here is from genome assembly GCA_023389575.1 of Chloroflexota bacterium. GTDB lineage: Bacteria > Chloroflexota > Chloroflexia > Thermomicrobiales > UBA6265 > JACCYX01. The sequence continues at coordinate 31,379 of JAEWEG010000085.1, forward strand.
ATCGAAGCCGCGCTCGCCGATGAGGCCCTTGGGATCGATCGTGACCCAGCCCGCGCCGTCCTCCCACAGGATGTTCTGGTGATGCAGGTCTCCGTGCAGCAAGCTGGCGGGGCGAGGATGGGCCAGCATCTCATTGAGTAGAGCCTGGGCTCGCGTCACGAGATCGTTCGGGAAGCCTTCCCGGGCAATGGGCCTGAAGTCCCGCAGGGCCTGGGTCCATCGCGTGAGGGGTATCAGGTCACCCGGGTCCTCAAGGTCGCGCCAGAAGGCCCTGAGCCGTTGTGCCGCCACGCCCGTGGCTTCCCCGTCGTCGAGATCCGCGTCCCGGAGCATGGTTCCGGGTTGGAGTCGCCTCAACATGATCAGGGAGACGTCAGGGTCGGCCGCGATCAGGTCGACCATGCCGGGCCCGCTGGCCGCCCGTGTCGCCGCCAGTTCCGCGCGCGCTTCGGCGTTCGGCGGTCCGACCTTGAGGACAACCGGGCCAACGCGAGCCGATTCCCCGAAGAGCACCATGCTGACCGTGTCGGGCAGGTCGCGCTGTTCGAGGGTGAGTTCCCAGGTCTCGCACCAGGTTTGCAGCGCGGACGGCAGCCCTTCGAACCATGCCGCCAGAGACTCCCGGCCATGCCAGTTCACCAGCCGCTGGATCATGGTGTCCGGAATCGGAATGCCGGGGCCAATCGTGGCTGGGAACTGGGTCATGCGCTGGGTTCCATGTCGTCGGCGTCTGGATCGGCCGCGTCACCCTCCGGCTCGGCCTCGTCAGGTTCGTTGGCCTTGGCCGCCGCCATGCCGAGCAGGGTGAGGCCGTCTTCGCCCTCGAGTTGGCCGATGGGAGGCAGATCGGCCAGCGAGGACAGGCCGAAGAGCTTGAGGAAACCGATCGTGGTTCCGTACTGGAACGGGTTCCCCACGGCGTTCAGCCGGGAAACGGGTTCGACCAGTTCCCGGGCATGCAGGGTCGCGATCACGCCCGCGCAATCGACTCCTCGGACCGCTTCGATTTCGGAACGGGTGACCGGTTGTTGGTAGGCGATGATGGCCAGGGTTTCCAACGCGGCGGCCGAGAGCTTTCCTTCGCGCTCGAGGCCGAGGAACGAACTGATCTGCGCGGCGAAGCGTGGAGCGCTGGCCAGGTGAAGCCGGTTGCCGTGCTTCTGGACGATCCAGCCACGGTGGTCGGCCCGCGTGGCGAGTTCGTCGAGGGCATCCTGGATCCGCGTGGGCTTGACCCCAATCGATTCCGCGAGTTCGTCAATCGCGGGGGGCTCTGGCGCGACCAGCAGCAATGCCTCGATGAGGGCCGCCAGCTCCGTGGTGGAGTAGCCCGCTTCTCCGATGTCGCCGTCGAGCTGAAGTTGCGCCGGTTTGTCGACCTGGCCGTTTTGATGCGTCACGATTGACCACCTGGTTAGTTGATGAACTCGTTGTCTGGGATGGACGCCTGCGGTTGCGGGGCGGTGCCAGGGGCGAGCGCGATGTCGGCGAACATGTCTCCCTGCGCGGCATCGACCTCGCCCCTGCGGACAAGCACGAGAATGGCCAGGAACGCGGTGGCGACCTCGGTGCGAGTCCGATAGGACTCGACGACCTGGCTGAACCGCACCGACCGCATGGATTGGACCATATGTGCGACACGATCGACCACCTCGCGCAAGCTCACCACCCGTCGCTGCCGGATGAGTTCGGCGGGACGAGGAATGACGGTCAACCGGCGGCGCAGGGCCCGTACCAGTTGCCGGGCATCGTGCTGGACCAGCCGCGAGACCCGCCCCGGTCCCGGCCGGGTGATCGCGCCGTCCAGTGCCGCGCCGTGGGCGGGTTTGCCTTCCGCGTGGATTTCTCCGAGATGGAGCGCCAGATCCTTGATCCGCTTGTATTCCCGAAGCTGGTGGGTGAGGTCGCTCTGTTCGGGCTCCTCCGGGTCGGGAGCGGGACGAGGAAGGAGCGAGCGGGACTTCAGGACGGTGAGACGCGCGCCAACCGCCGCGAAGTTGGCGATCACGGCTGGTGGCGCGTCTTCCATGGCGGCGACGAAGTCCATGAACTGGCCGGTGACCGCAACGAGGGAGACGTCCTCGATGGCAAGCTGGCTGCGTTCGATGAGCCGGAGGAGGATATCCAGCGGTCCCTCGTACGTGGGAAGGCGGAGTTGGTAATTGGCGAGGGTAGGCTCTTGGCCGTTGGAGCGTTCATCCATAGGGCAGCATTCTAGCGCTTTCGGGCTGGAGCCGGCCCGCGTCCGCCTCGATCAGCAGGCGCAGGTCAGGATCGGACGAGCTCGTGTCTTCGTGATGGCCGATCAGCCAGGCGACACGTTCAGGATAGCCCCACTCGGCGGCGAGTTCCGCTCCATGGCGAGGGTGACAGGCGAGAATCCACAGCGCGGTCAGGCCGCGAGGTGGAGCGGAGTGCTTGCGAAGCCTGTTGAGCGTCCCTGGGTGAACCGTTTCGAGGACTACCTTGGCCACGCGATGATGCAGGCGGATTGGAACCCCTGGAGCCCATTTGCCGATGTCGTGCAGGAGTCCGGCGGTGACGGTGTTCGAAGATGCCCCAGCTTGTGCCAGGCTGGTTGCGACCTGGATCAGGTGCCGCTGGTCGGAGGCGGGCAGCGATCGGAATCGCTCGCGTGCCAGGGTCGTGAGCAGTACGTCGAGCAGTTCCGGAAGGTCGACGGTGACCGGTGTGGAGAAGTGGGCGGCGACCTGCGCGAGACGGAGCCTGGTTCGATGGAGCATTGGCGCTAGAGACCGAGATTCACCACGTCGAGCAGGAGATTCCGGACAGGCTGCATGATGCCGCCGATGATGGAATCTCCGAGGCGGCCACCGATGAAGAGGAGCAGCAGGAGGATCATGAACCCGTACTGCTCGAGTGGAGCCAGCAGTGGCCGCCAGAAATCCGGCAGGATGCCCGTGAGGATCCGGTACCCGTCGAGTGGCGGAACCGGGATCATGTTGAACGAGGCCAGCAGGATATTGACCCAGATGAAGCTGGTGATGAAGAGCCAGACATTCTCGTTGACGTCGACGTTGTTGCGAATGACGATCTGGTAGGGGATCGCCATCAGGATCGCCAGGCCGACGTTGGAGAGCGGGCCCGCGAATGCAACCAGCGCCATGCCCTGCTTGCGATGCCGGGCCCAGCGGCCGGTGAAACGACCGGGATTGACGGGCACGGGCTTGCCCCAACCAATGAACGGGATGCCGATGGAGATCATGGCCATGCCGAGGAAGCCAATCGGGTCGAAGTGCTCGACCGGATTGAGCGTGATGCGGCCGAGGTCCTTCGCGGTGCGGTCGCCAAGGCGGAACGCGGACCAGGCATGCATGAATTCGTGGACGGCGATGGCGATGACGAAGGAGACCAGGTAGGCGACGATCTCTTCCGGCTCGCGGATGTTGACGTTCCAGTTCACGGGTGGTGGGTCCTGCCGGGGAATAAAGCGAACGGCGATGACGCGTTGAAGTATGCGTCATCGCCGTTGTTGATGTAGCCGTTGTTGGGCGAGGGGCTAATCCGCGGCGCGGGCGGCGGCCTGCTCGGCGGTATCGGCGCCAGAACCTGGGTAGAGGTGGCAGGCGACGAAGTGGCTGGAGCCCTGGTCGGCGAAGTTCGGGTCGACCTTCTTGCAGACATCCATCACGTACGGGCAGCGGGTGTGGAAGTGGCAGCCCGACGGCGGATTGATGGGGCTGGGAACGTCACCCGTGAGGATGATGCGCTCGCGCTGCCGCTCGATCACTGGATCGGGGATGGGCACCGCGGAGAGCAACGCCTTGGTGTACGGGTGCAGCGGGTTGTCATACAACTCGTTGCGGTCCGCCAGCTCGACGATCTTGCCGAGGTACATCACGGCCACGCGGTCGGAAATGTGGCGAACCACGGAGAGGTCGTGCGCGATGAAGAGGTACGTTAGGCCGAACTGGTCCTGCAGGTCCTCCAGGAGGTTGACGATCTGCGCCTGGATGGACACGTCGAGCGCGGAGACCGGCTCGTCGCAGACGATGAAGTCCGGGTTCGCGGCGAGCGCGCGGGCGATACCGATACGCTGGCGCTGACCACCGGAGAACTCGTGCGGATAGCGGTTGGCGAAGTAGGGATTGAGTCCCACCGTCTGCAGCAGTTCCTGCACGCGCTGGGTGCGCTCGGCCTTGGGGACGAGCTTGTGAATCTGCATGGGCTCGGACACGATGTTGCCGACGGTCATGCGGGGATTCAGCGACGCATAGGGATCCTGAAAGATCATCTGCAGGTGTCGTCGCATCCGGCGCATGTCGGTGCCGTCGAGCGTGGTCAGGTCCTTGCCATTGAAGATCACGTTGCCTTCGGTTGGCTTGTAGAGCTGGAGGATGGCGCGGCCGGTGGTGGACTTTCCGCAGCCGGATTCGCCCACAAGGCCGAGGGTTTCACCACGGTTGACGGCGAAGCTCACGCCATCGACGGCCTGGACCGCTCCAACCTTGCGCTGGAAGATGATTCCCTGGGTGAGGGGGAAGTGCATCTTGAGGTTGCGGACCTCAAGGAGTGGCTGACCCTCTCCCTGGGATACCGCGGCGGCACTGGTTCGCTGCCCGGTGTTGGTTGCAGCAGCTGACATACGTCACTTCCTCCAAGAATTACGCTGGCGCGGTTTGGCTTGGCGAGACGCCGAGGTCGACCGCGTCCGGATTGATATCGCTGGTCGAATCGGACGGCTCGGGATGACCGTGTTCGCGGGCGACTTCGTCCTGGTCATCCTCGCGATGAACCTCTTCCCAGAACCAGCAGGCGGAGAAGTGCCCGGGCTTGACCTCGAGAAGTGGCGGGTTTTTCTGCTCGCATTTTTCTCGCGCGTAGTTACAGCGCGGAACGAACGGGCAGATGTCTGGCAGATCGATGAGATCGGGCGGAAGGCCCCGGATCGGCTGAAGTTTTTCCTTGGTGCGGGCATCGAGCCGCGGGATCGACTTCATGAGGCCGACGGTGTAGGGATGCCGAGGGTTGGCGAAGATTTCCTCGGTCGTGGCCGTTTCGACGATGTGCCCCGCGTACATGACCTGAACGCGATCGGCGATACCGGCGACCACACCCATGGAGTGGGTGATCATGATCACGCCGGCGCCCGTTTCACTCTGCAGGTTACGCATCAGGTCCAGAATCTGGGCCTGGATCGTCACGTCGAGCGCGGTGGTCGGCTCGTCGGCGATGAGCAGCTTCGGGTTACAGGAAAGCGCCATGGCGATCATCACGCGCTGGCGCATACCACCGGAGAACTGGTGAGGGTACTGGTCGACCCGGCTCTCCGGATTCGGGATGCCGACCATGCCGAGCAGTTCGATCGCGCGCTTGCGGGCCTGGTCCTTGTTCATCCCCATGTGCAGTTGCAGCGATTCGCTGATCTGCCGGTTGATGGTGAGCACCGGGTTGAGCGAGGTCATCGGGTCCTGGAAGATCATGGCGATTTCGTTGCCACGAATCGAGCGGACCTGCTCGTCGGACATCTTGCGGACGTCCCGGCCGTTGAAGATGACTTCGCCATCGACGATCTTGCCCGGAGGGCTCGGGATCAGCCGCATCAGCGACAGTCCGGTGATGCTCTTGCCGGAACCCGACTCGCCCACCACGCCCAGCGTTTCGCCCGGCATGACGTAAAACGAGACGTCGTCCACGGCCTTCACCACACCGTCCTGGGTGAAGAATTGGGTCTTGAGGTTCTTGACCTCCAGCAATGGTTGCCCGCCAGTGCCAGAGGCACTTCCCGCGGGAACCGTGCTTGTTTGAGCTTGTGCCGCCATCCTTGCTCCTCTAGGGCCGAATTGCACCGGCCAGCTCCGTCGAATGACCTGGTTCGCTTCCCCTGCGCGATATCGCCGTCACTGGCTCCATCACCAGCGCCGGTCGGTCAGGTATCCAACGATGCTCGAAACGGGCTTCCCCTTTTCGAATACCAGACATCACCGCTTCGACGAGGTAATTGGAATGCACTATACAGCATCGACGCGTGGTCGATTACCGGTTCCGGCACCTCCGCGACTACCTCGCACAGCCTTGTACGCATTCGACGCTACCTCTTACCGAGGCATTGTGACCGATGAAGGCCGGGGGAGGCAACACCAGGAAAGCCGATAAATTCCGTCGGATTTGGACATCCGATCCAGTCTTCGACAAACGAGTTTGATCGGTGGCGCCTGTGTCGGGAAGTTTCCCCCCACCCAGGCGCCGCGCCTTCCTAATGAGGGGATCCGTCGATGAACGCCCTTGCGGCGTTGGCGAGAAGACCCGGCGAGTTCGGCACGATCATCGTGAACCCGCGGTCCACCGCCGATTTCGCCGCGTCGGTGGTGAACGCGGTGGTGCCGAGTGGGATGCCGCGGGCACGGGTTCGGGCAACCACCTCGTCGGCGACGCGCGTCACCTCGGGATGTCCCGGCTGGCCCGGGAATCCCATGGACTGGGCGAGGTCGTTGGGACCAACGAACAGGACGTCGAGACCGGGAACGTCGAGAATGGCGTCCAGATTCTCCAGGGCGTCGATGTGCTCGAACTGGATCATGGTCACGACGCGGTCGTTGATGACCGGCACCAGGTCCGCGGGCTTTTCGTTGATGCCCCAATCGAAGGTGCGGCCACCCGCCAGGCCACGCGTGCCGTCTGGCCAGTAGCGACACGCCTGCACGGCCTGGGCGGCCTGCTCGCCGGTGTTGACCTGCGGAACCATGACACCGGAGATGCCGATATCCAGCAGCTTGAGGATCACCTGCTTGTCGTTCTGGCCAGATCGAGCGAACGCGGCCATGCCGCGCGCCTCCGCCGCCAGGACCATGGGATAGGCGGACTCCGCCGAGATGGGACCGTGCTCGGTGTCGATCAAGGCGAAGTCAAAGCCCGCGACGGCCAGGATCTCGACGTCGATGGCGGAGATGTTCGGGATGAAACACCCGTAAACGATCTTTCCAGCTTCCAGCTTTTCCTTGACTGGATTGCGCAGGTTCATGATTTCTCCATTTTCCTGTTAGGATTCGCCGAAGCGGTCCCAGCACAGCAGGCTAGATAACGATACGGGCATTGTTCATGAATCCATCGCTCAGCGCAATTGGCGTCGATCCATCGGCAGGGGCTGACCTGTCCCGCGAAATGGAAGATGACGTTCCGTACTGGATCGCGTTCCGGTTGGCGGAGGTCACCTCCGCCAACCGGATGCTGGCGCTGGTCGAGCGGTTTGGGTCGGCCAGGGAGGCGTGGAATGCCTCGGCCAGCGAGTTGCGTGCGGTGCTGGGTAACCGGGAGCGGATGCTTGCGAACCTGATCAAGGCGCGCGACTCGATCGAACCGTTGAAGGAAGCCGAAACGCTGGAGTCCGAGGGGATTCGCGTGGTGACGCTGGCGGACGATGGATACCCTCGGCTCCTGCGCGAAGTGCCGGCCCCGCCGCCGGTGCTGTTCCTGCGAGGCGCCTTAATGGAGACCGATGACGCGGCCGTGGCGGTGGTTGGCACGCGACGGGCAACGGCCTATGGGCGGGAGATGACGCGCCAGATCGCCGGGGACCTCGCCAGCGCGGGAATCACGATCGTGTCCGGGCTGGCCCATGGCGTCGATGGGATCGCGCACCAGGCGGCGATCGAGGCGGGTGGGCGGACGTTCGCGGTGCTGGGGAGCGGCATCCACGATATCTATCCCAAGGAGCACAAGAGCCTGGCCCGGCGCGTGGCGGAACAGGGCGCGCTGATTTCCGACAATCTGCCTCATGCGAAGCCGGACAGGTGGAATTTCCCCGCCAGGAACCGGATTATCTCGGGCCTCTCGCTTGGCGTGGTGGTGATCGAGGCTCCAGAAAAGAGCGGGGCATTGATCACGGTGGATTTCGCCGCGGACCAGGGACGAGACGTGTTCGCCGTACCCGGACCGGTGAATTCGGCGGCCAGCGCGGGCTGCCTGAGGATCATGCGGGAGGGAGCGCGGCCGATCCGGAACGCCGATGACGTGATCGAGGACCTTCGATTGAACCGGCTGCCTGTGGACGAGGCGAGCCAGCCAGCGCTGTTCCTGGACGATGACGATCGGCGCGTACTCCATGTGTTGACCGGGAGCCCGCAGCACATCGACGATGTGGTGGAGGCAAGCGGATTGCCGATGCCGCGAGTCTCCGCTATCTTGCTGACGCTGGAGCTGCAACAACTGGCGACAAACACCGGCGCGCAGTATTACACTCGGCGGTAGGACATCCGCGCATGCAGAACATGGTCGGAAACGGGCTGGTACCGTGCCTGCTCCTTGACAGGACTTGACACGGCTTTCTACTGTAGAGAGAGACAGATGGGAACATGACATCCCATCAGCACCACCTTTTGTCCCGCCCGCGTTAACCCAAACTGGCGCCCGCTGATTGATGGCAGTTCCATCACACAAGTCCCGTGCGCCCTTTTCCACCGATTCACAAGCGAAACAACGAACAGGTTTCCCGAAGTTATGACAGATACGATCGCACCACCCACTGAAGCACCGGTCAAACCGGCGCCGAAGAAGAAAAGCACCAAGACGACGACCAAGCGCACGACCGCCAAGAAGCGAACCGCGGCGCCACGCGGCAAGCTGGTGATCGTGGAGTCCCCGGCCAAGGCGCGCTCCATTGGGCGCTACCTGGGTTCGGGCTACACGGTGAAGGCGTCGATGGGTCACATTCGCGACCTGCCGAAGAGCACCATGGGCGTGGATGTCGACCACGACTTCACCCCGAAGTACCTGATCCCGCGCGACAAGAACAAGGTCGTCAAGGACCTGAAGGAAAGCGTGCAGGGCGCCAAGGAAATCTACCTGGCGACAGACCCCGACCGCGAGGGCGAGGCGATTGCCTGGCACCTGATCCAGGCGACCGAGGCCGAGAGCAAGCCGCTCCACCGCGTGGTGTTCAACGAGATCACGCCGGAAGCGGTGATCGCGGCGATGGAGCAACCGCGCGACATCGACATGGACCTGGTGGATGCCCAGCAGGCCCGACGCATCCTGGACCGGATCGTGGGCTACAGTGTCAGCCCACTACTATGGAAGAAGGTCAAGCGCGGCCTGTCGGCGGGTCGCGTCCAAACCGCCGCGCTGCGGATCGTGGTCGAGCGCGAACGCGAGGTCGATGCCTTCGTTCCGGTCGAGTACTGGTCGCTGGACGCCGACCTGGCGAAGATCACCGACGGCGCGCCAGCGGAGCGCGACAAGTTCCGCGCCAGCCTGCACCAGATCAACGGCAAGAAGGCGGAACTCACCGAAGGATCACAGGCCCACGCCATCGTCGAGGCGCTGGAAGGCGCGTCGTGGCGCGTGTCGGACGTCGTACGCCGAGAGACGCGGCGGCGGGCGCAGGCTCCGTTCACAACCAGCACCCTGCAGCAGGAAGCGTCGAGGAAGCTCGGGTTCGCGGTCCGCAGGACGATGAGTATCGCCCAGGAGCTGTACGAGGGCGTTGACCTTGGGTCCGAGGGGACGCAGGGCATCATCACCTACATGCGAACCGACTCGACCAATGTGTCGTCTTCGGCCCAGGCAGCCGCCCGTGACGTGATCGCGTCGAAGTTCGGTCCGCAATTCGTGCCGGACAAGCCGCCGGTGTACAGCCGCAAGAGCAAGGGCGCGCAGGAAGCGCACGAGGCCATCCGGCCGACGTCGCCGCAGCGTGACCCGCAATCGGTCAAGAAGATGCTCACCGCGCCGCAGTTCAAGCTCTACCAGCTTGTCTGGCAACGATTCATGGCGAGCCAGATGGCGTCAGCGGTTCTGGATAACACCCGCGTGGATGTGGGTGCCGGTAGCCGGGCGGAAGTGGACCAGGGCAAGGCTCCGTACACCTTCCGGGCGACCGGCTCGATTGTGAAGTTCCAGGGCTGGATGGCCGTCTACCAGCAGGGCCGTGACGAAGGCGACACCGACGAACTCGATCGCGGCGCGCTACCCGAGGTGGCTCCCGGCCAGGACCTGAACCTGCTGAAGCTGCTCCCCGAGCAGCACTTCACGCAGCCGCCCCCCCGGTACACGGAAGCGACCCTTGTGAAGGCGCTCGAAGAGCAGGGCATCGGCCGGCCGAGCACGTACGCGCCGACCATCGCCACCCTGCAGGCCCGGAACTATGTGTCGGTGGAGGAGCGGAAGCTGCTGCCGACCGAACTCGGGTTCGTGGTGAACGACCTGCTGGTCGAGCACTTCCCGAACATCTTCGACATCGGGTTCACCTCGCAACTCGAGGGCGAGCTCGACGAGATCGCCTCCGGCGAGCGGGCGTGGGTGCCAACGCTGCACGAGTTCTACACGCCGTTCACGAGCACGCTGGAGAAGGCCGAGCAGACGATGGAGCGAGTCCAGATCAAGGACGAGCCCACGGATGAGATCTGCGAGGTCTGCGGCCGCCCGATGGTGATCAAGCTCGGGCGGTATGGCAAGTTCCTTGCCTGTAGCGGATTCCCCGACTGCCGGAACGCGCGACCGCTGCTGACCAAGATCGGCGTCGAATGCCCGACCTGCCACCAGGGCGAGGTCGTGGAGCGGCGGTCTCGCAAGGGCCGGACGTTCTACGGCTGTGAACGGTATCCGGACTGCGACTTCGTCTCGTGGAACAAGCCGACGGGCGAGCCCTGCCCGGAATGCGGCGAGTACCTGGTGTACGTGGGCAAGGGGGCATCGGTGAAGTGCTCATCCTGCCACTACACGGGGCAATTGCTGGCCAAGGCGGGCGACTAGACCCAAGAGCGGGTAGGTGAGGCCACGACCAGAGACCGGGGGACTTGTGACGAGCAAGTTTCCCGGTCATGCTGTTGGCTGTACATGACGAATGCGATCGACTCCCCCAGCGACCTGGGCTGGTGGTCGATCCATCAGGCTGGTGATGGTTCCAATGACTTCAGAACGACTTCCTCGTGCCCATGCGACGACCATCGTGGCGGTAAAGCGAGGAGAAGGGGTGGCGCTGGCCGGCGACGGGCAGGTGACCATTGGCGACGTTGTGCTTAAGCACAACGCCCGAAAGCTGCGCACGTTGTACGACGGGCAGGTGGTGGCGGGGTTCGCCGGGGCGGTCGCCGACGCGCTGACCCTGTTCTCCAAGTTCGAGTCGCAGCTGGAGGCATGGGACGGCAATCTCCGGAAATCGGCGGTGGAACTCACCAAGGAATGGCGAACCGACCGCTACCTGCGGCGCCTGGAGGCGCAACTGATCGTTGCCGATTCGGAATCGCTCCTGTTGTTGTCCGGCGAGGGTGACGTGATCGAGCCCGACGATGGCGTGCTGGCGATCGGTTCGGGCGCGCCGTTCGCCACCGCCGCCGCGAAGGCGTTGCTGCAGAACACCGAGATGGACGCGGAGGCGATCGTGAAGGCGGCCATGGACGTAACGGCCCAGATCTGCATTTTCACCAACGACCGCATCACGGTTGAGGTGGTACAGGCCGAGCAGGACGACGAGGAGGAGGAATCCTGATGGTTGAGCTTGCTCGCAAGTCGTCTGGCAAGGACAAGACGAAGCGCCCGGTTGGCGAGGCCGAACTCGAGATTCGCGACGTGGAGTCGATGACCCCGCGAGAGATCGTCGCCGAACTCGACAAGTTCATCATTGGCCAGGATGACGCGAAACGGGCCGTGGCGGTCGCGCTGCGCAACCGCTACCGGCGCCAGCAGTTACCCGAGGAAATCCGCGAGGAGATTCACCCGCGCAACATCCTCATGATCGGCTCGACCGGGGTGGGGAAGACCGAGATCGCGCGGCGAGTGGCGCGGATCATGGACGCGCCGTTCATCAAGGTGGAGGCCACCAAGTTCACCGAGGTGGGCTATGTGGGTCGCGACGTTGAGTCGATCATTCGCGACCTGGTCGAAATCGCCATCTCGATGCTGCACGCCGAGCGGATGGAACAGGTCCGCGACGAGGCGGCCAGCCTGGCGGTCGAGCGCCTGACGGAAATCCTCTCCGACCAGTTCATGCTGTCGAATCCTGGTCGCGCCAGCCGCAAGGCCGAGGATGAGCAACTCACCGATCAGGAGCGCGAGGAACGGGAGTTCCAGGCCCAGGAGCGACGGCGCCGTCGCGAGCAGAAGCGGCTCCGGCAGCTCCTCGACAACGAGGCGATGGAGGACGAGACCGTCGAGATCGAGGTGGATGTCGAGCCGGAATACGACGATGTCCAGCCGTTCGAGATCATGGCCGGGACGCCGGACGAACTTCAGGACACGTTCTATGAGTTCCTCGATGGCCTGATGCCGCGTCGCCGCAACCGGCGGCGCGTGTCGGTGCGCGATGCACGCCGCATCCTGGCCCAGCAGGAAGCCAACCGGATGGTCGACTTCGACGCCGTGGTTGAGTCCGCGATGCGCCGGGTCGAGGAGTCGGCGGTCGTGTTCATCGACGAGATCGACAAGACCATCTCCAACGATGGTGACTCGGGCCCGGATGTGTCTGGGGCGGGCGTGCAACGGGACCTGCTGCCAATCATCGAGGGATCGACGGTGATGACGCGCTACGGTCCGGTGCGCACGGACCACGTGCTGTTCATCGCGGCGGGCTCGTTCCACGGGGTACGGCCGTCGGACCTGATTCCCGAGCTGCAGGGGCGGTTCCCGATCCGCGTAGAACTGCGGTCGCTTTCGGAGGAAGACCTGTACGCCATCCTCACCGAGCCGCAAAATGCCCTTGCCCGGCAGTACCAGGCGTTGCTGGCGACCGAGGACCTGGCGGTCCAGTTCTCCGAAGACGGGTTGCGGGAAATCGCCCGGATCGCGACGCTGGTGAACCAGCGGACCGAGGACATCGGGGCGAGACGCCTGCAAACCATTCTGGAGCGTGTGCTTGAGGAACTCTCGTTCGACGCGCCGGACATGACCGACCCACAGGTGACCATCGACGCCGAGTTCGTGCTGGAGCGGGTTGGCGAGGTTGCCGAGGACGACGAACTCATCAACTTCATCCTGTAGCGGATATCTGGAGCGTGGAATGACTGAGCAGGTGATCGCGGTAGACCTTGGCGGAACCCATATCCGGGTGGCGGTGGCCGATGAGCGCGGGAACCTGACCCATCATGTGCGCGCCGCGACCCAGGCCGAACTTGGGCCGCATTCGGTGATCGCGCGGATGGGCGACCTGATCAACAAGGTGGCCACTGACTCGGGGGTCGAGGCCGATCGACCGGTGGGCGTGGCGTCTCCAGGGCCGCTGAACCCGAAGACCGGAGTGGTGTTGTACACCCCAAACCTGCCGGGATGGCGCGATGTGCCATTCATCGATCTGCTTCAGGAACGCATCGGCCGAACGGCGTTCGTGGCCAACGATGGCAATTGCGGTGCCCTGGGAGAAATGCGATTCGGTAGCGCGCGGGGCGTGACCGACCTGATCTACTTCGCGCTCGGCACTGGCGTGGGCGGAGGCGTCGTGACCAATGGGACGCTGGTGGATGGCGTGCGCGGGCTCGGGGCGGAGGTAGGCCACATGGGCATCGCCCTCGACGGTCCCCGATGCTCCTGTGGCAGCATCGGGTGCCTGGAGTCGTTTGTCAGCGGGTGGGCGATCAAGCGGGAGGCGGAGGCCGTCGCAACCACGGCGGACGGCGACAGGATCCGCGAGCTGGCCGGAGATGGCGAGATCCATGCCGGAATCGTGGGGAAGGCCGCCGACGAGGGTGACCCAGCCTCGATCGAGATCCTGAACCGGGCCGGTCGGGCGCTCGGAGCCGCGATGGGCGCATTGACCAACATCTTCAACCCCAGCGCGATCGTGATTGGCGGCGGGGTCGCGGCGATCGGCGATCATCTCCTGACCCCGGCTCGCCAGGCGTTCCCATCGTATTCGTTCGTCGACATGCGGGCGGATGTCTCCATCCGGTACTCCTCACTTGGCGGCGAAACCGGCATCCTCGGAGCGGCGGCGCTGGCCTTCGACCACCTGGAAGGCGGGAGGTAGCGGTCCTCCGCGCCATGTAGGCGAAGGGCTCCCGCCGGTGTGATACTTGCATCACGAGCCGATTCGGGCTGAAAGGAGCACTGCGTGGCTGGCGAACATCCTGCGTACATCTTCTGGAATGACAAGCTCACCCCCTGGGAGGATGCCACGGTTCACGTAACCTCCATCGCCTGGTCCGCGCTCGGCGGGGTCTTCGAGGGAATCCGGGGGTACTGGAACGAGGAGCAGCAGGCACTGCACATTTTCAGGCTGAAGGAGCACATGGACCGGCTTCAGGACTCCACCCGGCTGGTACGCCTGCCGCTGGAGTTCAGCACCGATGAGTTGATCCAGATAACCAGGGACCTTGTGAAGGCCAACGAATGCAAGGAAGACACGTACATCTTCCCGTTGGTGTTCGGAGCGGACTCGGAGACGAACAGGTTCGATCCCCAGGCCCTGAAATCGAATATCACGATCCGGACGCGAGCAATGCCGAGTCACCTCGGCACGGACTTCAAGCAGAACGCGCGGTTCAGCACCTGGACGCGGATTTCCGATACCGTGATGCCGCCGAGGGTGAAGAACATTTCGAACTATCGGAACGGTCAACTCGCCACCCATGAGGTGCGGATGGACGGCTACGACGTCGCGTTCATGCTCAATCCACAGGGCAAGGTGAGCGAGGCACCGGGAGCCTGCGTCGTCGCGGTGATCAACGGCAAGCTCGTCACGCCCGATTTGACGAGCGGAATCCTGGAGAGCATCACGCGGGATGCGATCATCACCCTGGCGCGCGAAGAGCTTGGCATGGACGTCGTGGAGCGGCCGGTCGACAGGACGGAACTCTACCTGGCCGACGAGGTGTTCACCTGCGGAACCGCGGCGGAGATCACGCCCGTGGTGAGCGTGGACAAGTACCCCGTTGGCAATGGCGAGATTGGGGCCGTCACCCGGCGCCTGGACGCACTGTTGTCTGGCATCATGCGCGGGACGGATGAGCGATACGCGCACTGGGTGACCACGGTGGATTTCGCCATGACAACCGCCTGAAAGCCGTTTGTTCGAGGATGATCGCGGCCGGCGCCTTCCCAACCAGGGAGGCCCGGCCGTTTGTGTTTCCAGGGGAGTGTGCCGTTGACCATGCATGGCCAGGAGAGTGAAATCGAGGCGCCTTCGACCAGGGCAGAACAGCAGTCAGGGATGGCCAGGCTGGAGCGCTGGGCGATGATTGGGCTGCTCGTGCTGGGCTCGATGCTGGCCGGTATCGGCGTCGACCGGCTGCTACTCGGCGCGGGTGTAAGTGGTGACCTGGAGCGGGCCGACGGGTTCTCCATCCTGGACGAGACGTACACGGTGATCCGCGACAACTACGTCCTTGAAGACGAGATCAGCGACCAGGAGCTGATGTACGGAGCGGCGATGGGCATGGTGCACTCCCTGGGGGACACCAACCATTCACGGTTCTACGATCCCGAGGACGCCCGCCGATTCGTCGATGCCTCACGCGGGGAAGTGACCGGGATTGGCGTCAACCTCGATTCATCGTCACTGCCGCTCCGCGTGACGATGCCGATCGAAGGCTCCCCGGCGTTCGATGCCGGAATCAAGGCGGGCGACCTGATCATCGGGATCGACGGCGTGGGCGTGGACGAATTTTCCAGCCCGGCGGAAGCCCTGGCGTTGATCCGGGGCGAGGAGGGCACAAGCCTAACGCTGCTCCTCCAGCGACGCGGCGTCGTGGAACCGATCGAAGTGACCGTGGTCCGGTCGACAATCGAGATCCACCCGGTGTCGTGGACCATGCTGCCGGGCGATGTGCTCTGGGTGCGAATCGACCAGTTCTCGCTGGGGGCGGGAAAGGATTTCAAGGCGGCGCTTGAATCCGGCATCACGCTTGGCGCGAAGGGGCTGGTGCTGGACCTGCGAGCCAATCCGGGCGGATTGGTGACCGAAGCGATCGAGGTGGGCGGACATCTCCTGCCCGAAGGTTCCGTGCTTTTCCAAAAGGAAGGCGCTGGCGGCGACATCGAGCAAGTGTTGACGACGACCCAGGAGGGGCTGTGGCAATCTTCCCCCGTCGTGGTCCTGATCGACGGCGACTCGGCGTCGGCGGCGGAGATTGTCGCGTCATCGCTGGAGAACAACGATCGCGCGGTGCTGATCGGGGAAACGACCGCTGGTACAGGCACCGTGCTTTCGCCGGTTCAGTTGAGCGATGGGTCGCTGGTGCTGGTTGGGACGGAGTTGTGGTTGACGCCCGACGGCGACGTGATCTGGCACAACGGGGTTGATCCAACCATCGAGGTGGCGAACGAGGAAGGAGCGACGGTGTCCTTGCCCTACACGTTCCAGCGTCACCAACTGGATGAGCACACGCTAAACAGCCTGGACGACGATCAGCTGACGACGGCGTATGGCGAGATCCTGGAGGCGATGGCGTTCGGAACGTCCGCCACGCCGGTGCCCCATGATGGGGGCTGAGCGAGGTCCGACGAGGGCCGATCGACCGCCGCACGGGTATCGTGACAAGTTGGCGAGTCGGAACAAACCACCCCGATGATCCGTTGTCTCTACAACGGACATGATATTGCCCGAATTTGGGTTGGGACCAAACGAAAGAGAAGGTAAAGGTTGATGCAGGAAACAACGACGCCCAGTGCACGCGAGGAGAAGTCCCGGACGATCCGGACCATCGTCTCCAGCGTGAAGGTGCGAGCACTCACCATGGTGCTGCTGACCATGTTGATGCTCGGCGCGGGCATGGGCCTGGAACGGTTCATCGTGGCCGACTCGGCGGTCGGTTCGCAGCAACGCGACGAACTGGCGGACCTCGAGTCATTCGAAACGCTGGAGCAGGTTTACGCCTATATTCGGGAGTACTACGTGCTCTCCGATGAGATCAGCGACGAAGAACTGATCTGGGGCGCGGCGGCCGGGATGATGGATGCGCTCGGAGACGAGGGCCACTCCTCTTTCCTGAACCCGCAGGAAGCCGAGGATTACCGCGAGGCGCAGTCAGGCGAGTTCGTCGGGATCGGCATTCGCAGCGACACGACCGTCATCCCGCCGCAGGTGGTATTCCCATATGAAGGATCGCCAGCGTTCGAGGCAGGCCTCCTGCCAGGCGACGAGATTCTGGCGGTGGACGGCGTTCGCTACACGGAATTCGTGGACGGGCGAGCCTTCCTGGACACCATCGCGGGCGATGAAGGCACGGATGTCGAGATCGAGCTTCGTCACCAGGGCGACGTTGACAGCTACACCGTGACCATCACGCGGGCGAGGATCGCTGTCCAAACAGTGTCCTGGGCGATGCTGCCAGAGAATGTGATGTGGATTCGCATCTCATCGTTCGAAGAGGGCACGGGCTCCGATTTCGAGGCGGCGCTGCGGCAGGGCAAGCGATCGGGCGCGGAATCGCTGCTGCTGGACCTTCGAGGCAATCCCGGTGGCCTGATCGTTGAAGAGCTTTCCGTGATCAGTGAGTTCCTCCCGGCCGGATCGGTGGTGGCCTACGATCACGACTATACGGGCGAAGAAACCGTGCGAACCGTCGAGGAAGAGGACGGCGAGTGGCGCGAAGGGCCGGTGGTGATCCTGATCGACCGGGATACCGTTTCGGCCGCCGAAGTGACCGCGTCGGCGCTGGTGGAGAACGATCGCGCGATCGCGGTTGGCGAGACGACCTACGGGACGGGGACCAGCCTGATGCCGATCGACCTGCCGGACGGTTCGATGCTGATGATGGGCTATCTCTACCGGCTGACACCGGACCGCAACGTTATCTGGCATGTTGGATTCCCTCCGACCATCCAGATCGTCAACAAACCGGGCGTTGGCATGAGCCTACCGTACCTTTACGACGGTGAGCTGGACGAGGAAACGCTCCTGGCGACCAACGATGACCAGATGATCGTGGGCTTCTATGAAGCGGCCGATTTCGGAGCGTAGCCGGCGGCACCGGCGAAGCGCTTGCCTTCGCCGGAATCCCGCCGCGACCGCTCGGCCCCGCGAGCCGCATCCACTGGGTGCGGCTTGCTCGCATGCCGGGCCCCAAGCGGAATCGGTGTCGAGGAGGATGTTTCCCTGAACACAGGAAACATGAGGGATCGGCAATTCGTCCGTCCATAAGCTATACCTATTCGCATCCAGGAATGTGGCCGATGGCATCAGCAATCAACCAACGCATGGGGACAGCGAGATGACGAAGAGTTCAGAACAACCGGGACCCAGTGATTGGCGCGCATGGACTGGTTCCGTGCTCCGCGCGGCGAGCCGGTCCGTGAGGATGCGAACGGCCGGGATGCTGCTGCTGACCATGCTGATGCTCGGCGCGGGCATGGGCCTGGAGCGGTTCATCGTGGCCGATTCGGTGATCGGTTCGCAACAGCGCGAGGAGTTCGCCGATCTTGAGTCGTTCGAGACGCTGGAGCAGGTCTACGCCTACATTCGGGAGTACTACGTGCTCTCCGATGAGATCAGCGACGAAGAGCTGATCTGGGGCGCGGCCAGTGGCATGATGGATGCGCTCGGCGACGAGGGCCACTCCTACTTCCTGACACCGGACGAAGCCGACGAACAGGACGAGCAGGACCAAGGGTCATTCGTCGGGATCGGCATCCAGTCCAATTCGGAGGTCTCTCCACCACAAGTCAACTTCCCCTACGAGGACTCCCCAGCCTTCGAGGCCGGTATCCGGGGCGGTGATGAAATCCTGACCATTGATGGACGGTCCTACACCGAATTCGAAACCTCCAGGGACTTCCTCGACACCATTGCGGGCGAGGAAGGGACCGACGTTGAGATGGAACTCCGCCGCGCGGATGGTGTCGAGACCTACACGGTGACGATCACCCGGGCGGAGATCGAGATCAAGACCGTTTCGGCGGCGATGCTGCCAGACAACGTGCTGTGGGTGCGGGTATCCGCCTTCGAATGGGGCACGAGCGCCGATCTCGAGCGGGCGCTGCGACAGGGCAAGCGACTGGGTGCCGAAACGCTGGTGCTGGACCTTCGAGGAAATCCTGGAGGCTGGGTCGATGAGCAGGTAGCGGTCGCCGAGCAGTTCTTCGAGCCGGGCACCGTGGTGGCGCAGACCCAGGACGCCGAAGGGAACATTACCGAGCGCCACACGCAGGAGGAGGATGGACAGTGGCGTGACCTGCCCGTCGTCGCGATCATCGATGAGAACTCGGCATCATCGTCCGAGGTGCTGGCCGCGATGTTCATGGATCACGAACGTGGGATCTCGGTGGGGCAGCGCACGTTTGGCACCGGTACGACCGTGATGCCGATCGACCTCGCCGACGGATCAAGGATCTGGATCGGGTTCGATATGTGGCTGACGCCGAATGGCACCGTGGTGTGGCATGTGGGCCTCGAGCCGACCATCTCGATCGCCAACGAGCCTGGCACGGCGATGTCGCTGCCGTATCTCTTCGACGGTGAGCTGACCGAGGATGAGTTGCTCGCCACCAACGACGACCAGTTGCTGGTGGCGGTCGCGATGGCGCTCGATGCGATGGAGGGGGAATAGGCCCCGCCGGGCACCCGCGCGAGTCGCGGGTGCCGGTGGCCTCCCTTCGTACAGGCACGATTTGCCTCTCCAAACGTTGCTCCGTGGTATTGTTGCGCGTGGAAGGCTGGAAGCAATCGCCAGCGGGCGCGGGCCTCTTCGGGTCGCGCCAGGTCGGGATTGTTGGGACTAGTAACAGGAGATGGGCAAGAGCATGATCTCTGTGGAGTCATGGCCAGAATCGGCCGTGAGAATGTGGACACTTGCCCAGCGTTTCCAGAAATTCATCCTCGTTGGAGCCGTGGGGTTGATCGTCAATCAGGCTGGCCTGGTGGCGCTCCATGGCATTCTCGATCTCGCCGTTCGCACGGCGTCCCCGTTCGCCATTCTCATTTCCATGGCCGTCACGTTCTACCTCAACGAAGCCTGGACCTGGCACGACCGGGGAACCGGACGCGTGTTGCACCGGGCCATGTCGTATGTGCCGATCAATGTCGGCGGTCTGATCATCAACTGGGTGGTTCTCAACTACCTGCACGACTCTCACGACGTTCATTATCTTCTTGCTAACCTCGTTGGCGCGGGTATGGCGGCGGTCTGGAACTTTGCCCTCAACAACGCGATTACCTGGCGGGCGTGAGCCTGAACAGGAGCGGGAGCGGCGGGCCAGCCACGGCATATCCGTGTGGTATAACCTTGATCGTCATGCCCGCCCACAATCGGGGGCGTGTCACTGTGTGTGACGACACTACATGGTGCAAGCCCATGCATCCCACATTTCCCCGAGGCGAGTAGGCGCCGACAGGAAGGAACCCTTGACAATGCAGAACGGTCACAAGACGAACGGCACGGTTGCCTCGGATGGCGCCGCGCCACGAAACATCATCATGGGCGCCGGGCCCGCTGGCCTGTGTTCGGCGTATGTGCTGAGCAAGGCGGGCGTCAACGCGACCGTTGTCGAGTCGGCGCCGTTCGTGGGTGGCCTGGCGCGAACCATTCGCCGGGATTCTGACAGTGGCGAGTTCAAGTTCGATATCGGTGGACACCGCTGGTTCACCAAGAACGAAGAGTTGAATGAACTGTTCCGCGAGGTCGTGGCGGAAGAGCTTCTCTGGGTCAACCGGATTAGCCGCATCTACTTCGACGGCAAGTTCATCGACTACCCGCTGAAGATCGGAAGCGCGCTGAAGGCCGTCGGCCCGGTCACGGCGGTCCGGGCGGTGGCCGACTATGCACGCGTTCGGCTGATGCAGAAGTTCAAGCCGACCGACATCAAGTCGATGGAAGATGCCTACGTCAACCAGTACGGCGAAACGCTGTACAAGCTCTTCTTCCAGGCGTACTCGGAGAAGGTGTGGGGCCTCAAGTGCGACCAGCTTTCGGGCGACTGGGTGAGCCAGCGCACCAAGGGCATGTCGCTGATCACCGCCATCAAGGACGCCATCGTTCCGTCCAAGGGTGAGGTTGTGAGCCTGATCGAGCAGTTCATGTACCCGCGGGACGGCTTCGGCCGCTTCTCGGAGCGCATGGCGGATGCGATCACCGGCGCCGGCAACGAGATTCGCCTCAAGAACGCGGTCGAGAAGATCGTGCTCGACGGGAAGCGCGTCAAGGGCATCCAGGTTCGGACCGAGAACGGCTCCGAGTTCATCGAGGGCGAGAACTTCATCTCCTCCATCCCCTTCACCGTGCTGGTGAAGATCATGGAGCCGGCCGCGCCCCAGGACGTGATCGAAGCAGCGGATTCGCTGACGTTCCGCGACATCATCACCGTGAACCTGATGATCAAGAAGCGCCAGGTGACGCCGGATACGTGGGTCTATGTCCACGACCGGAAGATCCTGTTCGGCCGCTTCCACGAGCCGAAGAACTGGAGCCCGGCGATGGTGCCGAGCGACGAGTACACCTCGCTCGTCATCGAGTACTTCTGCACCAAGGGTGACCACATCTGGAACATGAGCGACGAGCAGCTCGTGAACCAGTCCGTGAAGCACCTGGTGGAGGACCTCGAGTTCGTCCGGCCGGAGGAAGTGCTGGGCGGGTTCACGCTGCGGGCGACAAAGGCCTACCCGGTGTACGACCTGGACTACCAGGAACCGCTGCTGAAGATGAAGAATTACATCCAGAGCATCGAGAACCTTCAGTACATCGGCCGCGGTGGCTCGTTCCGCTACAACAACACCGACCACTCGATTGAAACGGGCATGCTGGCGGCGAAGAACCTGCTTGGCGAGCACCACGACCTCGAGCGCGTGAACGCGGATGACGAGTACCACGAGATCAAGCGCAACAAGTCGTCCGCTGGCGTTGTTTAGCGCGCCGAAGGCATCGTGAGCCGACCAGTGTCCCAGACCATGCAGGACCAGGAATCAGCCACCACATTCGAGGAGCCAGTCGCGGTCGCGACTGGCTCCGAACCCGATGCGCCCATGGAGGAATCCGGGCGGGCGAATGCGCGGCTGATCGCGTGGGGTTTGCTTTCGCTGCTCTGGATCGGGTTCCTGGCGCTGGGCCAGGTCAACGCGCGGTTCTGGGTGCTTGGGCAGTTCAACACCGATTTCAAGCCGATCCGGAGCATCTGGCGGATCGAGCTTGGGAGCCTGCCGGGCGGCGATTCGGCCTGGATGATTCAGGGGCTGGTGCTGACGTCGATCGTTGTGTTCGTGGTGGGCGTCATCGTGGCGCTCTATCTCCTGCTGGTCGCGGATGAAACCTCCAGCGAAGGCGATACATAGCCGGCGTTCGTGTTGCGAATATTGAACTTTGAGAAGTCCTGGGCGCCAGAAGAGGCGGTCAGGACTTCTTGCGTGACGAGAGAAACCCCGCGCCGGAGTCCGACACCTTCCAGTGAATGCGGGAGCCGCGCCCGTAGGCTGGTTTCAGCAGGCCGCGCGTGCGGGCGCTGGTGAACAGGGCGTCGACGAACTCGCGTTGCATGCCAAGTTCGTCCGCGAGCGAGGTCGACGTGGGGCTGTGCAGGTAGCCATCCGGCAGCTTGTCGACGGCGACGAGGAAGGACGCGAGGAACCGGTCGAGCGGTGATTCGGGAACGCTGCGTTCGCTCATGCAATGCCTCGGAGACGGTGAGCGGGTAGACGACACGACCAGTGTACCGTGAAGCCAGTGCGAATCAGGCTGGTATGCTTACCGGGCTGACCGCATGCGGATAGCCCAACCGGACTTCGATTTCATCAGGTATTGTGTCCTTGCCCAACACCCAGGAAACAGGTTCAGAACTCGACTTCAGGACTCCCGCCCTGCCGGGAGGTTCGTTCTTCGCGGCGACCTACGATCGGACGTTCATGCAACTTTCCGACCGGGGTGGCGCGAGCAACGCGATCGGCGAACGATGGGCGGCGCTGTGCGCCGAGGCTCTGCGCAATGGCGAGGCCAGCCTTCGAGACCTCGGTGAGCCGCCGATCGTGGCGAACGTCGCCGTGCGGCTTGATGACATTCCGGAGATCGCTCGCACGGCGTCCCGCCAGCAATTGCAGAACCCGGATTTCCTGCTGGTGGGGCGGGGTGAGCCTGGGCAGGTCCTGTGGGCGGCCGACGCGAAATTCTCGGTGGACACCGCGAAGTCGAAACAGGTGAGCCAGCAGGTGGTCGAGGCGTTGTTGGGGATGGGCGATACGGTGACTCGCCTGCTTCCCCGCCTCGACGCTGATCTGGACGTGCGCGACGGGGTGTTTCTATGTCCGGACTATCCGCTGACACACAGACTGTTGCGCGAACGGAAAGGTCCGCGCCGGACAACCGTCCGTGAGGGCGAGGTGCGGTACGTCCCGGTGACCTCGAGCGGCTTCCTGGAGCCGATGGGTCAGGAGGGCCTGCGATCGTTCCTGGCCGGGCTCGACGCGTTCCCGTTCGATCCCGAGGCTCGTCTCCTGGTTGGGCTCTACTATTACCGGCTCGCGCGGTCGGCGGTGGGCTGCTGGCAGGACCAGGTCGCGCCACTCCTGACCTATCGTGACACCGTTGATATCGACGAAGAGGCGATTGAAGCCGAAGCGCGACGCATGGCGACGATGCGCACTAGCGCCTGGGGCCTGTTGCTTCGATGGAACGACTTCGCGGAGCAGGTTCGGCAGCAGCGGGCTTCCATCGATCATGTGACCTCGGTGCCGATCAACGGGCGGCAGTTGCGCGACCGGATCCTGGAGCGCTCGGCGGCCGCGGGCGTGGTTCCACCATCGGGAACGAAGGTTCGCCGAGCGATCGGATCCTGGTTCAGGGGCAAGATCCGGGAGGAGTTTGGCCCGATCAACCCTCCCGTAGATGACTTCGATGGCCTGTTGCGTGCCCTTGGGCGTTTTAGCCGGACCCTGACCCCCGCCACCTGGGAACGATTGGAACGCATCATCGAGGAGATGGTGGCGGCCGCTCCTCCGGTCGCCGAAGTCGCCGGGGAGTCCGCGGCGATGGGGCAATGAGTTCACGTCGCGGGGGTGCAGACATGAGTCTCATATGCAGGTATCATTTCCAGCGTCAAGATAAAAGGGTGTACCCAGCCGTCGACCACGGGCAATTCGAGAATCCCAGGATTTGAGTGGTGGTTCTGGTCGATAGCGTTTGAGCACGCCGAAATCGCGGAGTTGGAAAGGAAGCGCGGGCCTCATGGCTGATGCAGTTGAGACAATCGCAAAAGTTGATGTGACCGTAACGGTCAATGGTGAACAACGAACCGCGAGCGTGGAGCCGCGAACCCTTCTGGTGCATTTCCTGCGCGACGAGCTTGGCCTCACTGGCACGCACGTGGGCTGCGACACGAGTCAGTGTGGCGCCTGTGTCGTGATGGTGGACGGTGTCACCTCCAAGTCGTGCACCATGCTGGCCGTGCAGGCCGATGGGGCGACCGTCGAGACGATCGAGGGGCTGGCCAACGGCGAAGAGTTCCATCCGATCCAGGAAGCGTTCTGGGAAAAGCACGGCCTGCAGTGCGGTTACTGCACGCCTGGCATGATCATGTCGACGAAGGCGCTGCTGGAGCGGACGCCGAATCCGGACGAAGACGAGATCCGGCATGGCCTCGAAGGCAACATGTGTCGCTGCACCGGCTACCAGAACATCGTTCAATCGGTGCGGTACGCCGCGGAGCTCATGAACGAGCAGGGCGCCGATTAGGAAGCCCCGGGCTTCGCTACCCGCCGCCTGACCAGATTTGGAGTTGCGTGTGTTTCCCACTTCGTTTGCATATCACCGGGCAACCAGCGTAGACGATGCGGTTGCCGTTCTCGCCGCCAATCCTGACGCCAAGATTCTCGCGGGTGGCCATTCGCTGATCCCGGCCATGAAGTTGCGGCTCGCGGCGCCATCGCTGCTGGTCGACCTGACGCGCGTGAGTGAGCTCAAAGGTGTCACCATTGGCCCCGAGGCGGTCACCATCGGCGCCATGACGACCTACGATGAGTTGCGCGACGCCGATGGGATCGCGGACATGTTTCCGTCGATCGTGGAGGCGATTGGCGTCATTGGCGACCAGCAGGTGCGGGCCCACGGCACGATCGGTGGCGCCCTGGCACACAACGACCCGGCGGCCGACCTGACGGCCGTGTTCCTGTCGCTGGGCGGAAGCGTGGTCGCGCAGGGGCCGAACGGTGAGCGGACCATTGATGGCGAGGACCTCTTCATCGACCTTTGGACCACCTCCCTTGAGCTGGAAGAGGTGATCACCAAGGTGATCCTGCCGGTTCCGGGCGCGGCGGTGAAATCCGCCTATCGCAAGCACGCGCATCCCGCGAGCGGCTATGCCGTGGTGGGTGTCGCCGTGGCGGTCGATGGCGCCGGCAAGGCGTCGGTGGTGGTGACCGGCGCGACCTCGAAGCCGACCCACGCGGCGGCCGCGGAAGCGATCCTGGCGGGCGCGAGTAGCCTCGACGAGGCGACCATCAAGGCGGCCGGTGAGGCCGCTCCTGGTGGTCTTGAGCTCAACGCCAGCCCGTACGCTTCAGAGGCGTACCTCACGCAACTGATCAAGGTTCTGACGTCCAGGGCGCTTGCCCAGGCGGTTGCCCGGTAGGGTATCGGGCCGTCCACGCAAAGACAACACCCGGACGAATCACTCGATTCGTCCGGGTGTTTCCGCTCCGTCAGCCTGGTTGGCCGCTGGCTACACGATTCGAATGATGGCCACCCAGACGATAACCTGAACCACGAGTGCGGCAGCCAGCACGAACCTGCTGGCGAAGCGATCCATCGGTGAGATGAACCAGGCGATGGCGATGTTCATGAGCGTGAACGCGGTGGCCATCACCGGAAGGTTCCAGAGCGCGGTCTCGCCTTGGAAATCCT